>NZ_VDAS01000001.1:0-317570 GCF_019584165.1 Enterobacter sp. EC_64 | reverse complement strand
CGATATGCGCTGGTGTTCAGATGGCTTCGAGTTCGGCTGCGACAACGGCGAAAAACTGCGGGTAACGTTCGCGCTGGACTGCTGCGACCGTGAGGCCATAGACTGGGCAGCAAGCACGGGAGGCTATGACAGTTCGACCGTGCAGGATGTGATGCTGAGGTCGGTGGAAAAGCGCTTCGGCGACAGGCTGCCCGACACAGCGGTGCAGTGGCTGACGGACAACGGTTCAGCATATACCGCGCATGAAACGCGGAGGTTCGCCAAAGAGCTGAATCTGGAGCCATGTACAACAGCGGTGAGCAGCCCGCAGAGCAATGGCATGGCCGAACGGTTCGTGAAGACGATGAAGGAAGACTATATCGCGTTCATGCCGAAACCGGATGTGAGAACAGCCCTGCGAAACCTTGCAGCGGCGTTCACGCATTACAATGAAAATCACCCGCATAGTGCGCTGGGATATCACTCTCCGAGAGAATACCGGCGGCAGCGGGCATCGTTAACTTAAGATACAAAAGCTGTCCGGAAATGGCGGGTCAAGATCATGCTTTTCAGGGGAGTTGAGATGAAAAATGTTGAAAGTATGCAGCCGCTGCAGAATTCGCTTTCCGACCTGCCGCAATGGGTGTCTGAACGTATATCGCAGCAGATAAATCAGTTAATCCACTATGAACCGGTGATCGGCATTATGGGTAACACCGGAGCGGGAAAGAGTAGCCTTTGCAATGCCCTGTTTGCTGGAGAGGTATCGCCGGTCAGCGATGTGGAGGCCTGTACCCGTGAACCACTGCGCTTTCGCCTGCAGGTTGGCGACCGCTATATGACGCTGGTGGACCTGCCCGGCCCTGGGGAGAGTAGCGTTCGCGATACCGAGTATCCTGCGCTGTACCACGAACAACTTTCCCGGCTCGACCTGGTACTGTGGTTGATTAAGGTAGATGACTGGGCGCTGGCGGTAGATGAGCATTTTTATCATCAGGTGATTGGGGAGGCATTCCGGCATAAGGTGCTGTTTGTTATCAGCCAGTCGGACAAGACTGAACCCACCAGCGGTAGTGGTCAATTGTCCACGGCGCAGAAGCAGAATATCAGCCGCAAAATCTGCCTGCTGCACGAGCTGTTTCAACCTGTACATCCGGTGTGTGCGGTGTCGGTCCGTCTGCAGTGGTGGTTACGGGTGATGGCCGAGCGGATGATAAAGTGTCTGCCACGTAAGGCCAGTAGCCCGGTGGTGGCGCAACTGCAGTCTCCCTTTCACACAACGACAGTCCAGGAAAAAGCACGTGACGATTTTGGTGAAACGGTCGGCGCGGTACTGGACACGGTAAGTGCTTTCCCACTGATACCGGCTCCGGTACGGGCCGTAATACAGGCCGTCCGTAACACCGTGGTGTCCGTTGCCCGGGCTGTCTGGAATTTCTTCTTCTGAACGTTTAACGCCTGCCTGTTCATTCCCGAGCCCTGTCGCTAGTGCGGCAGGGCTTTCTTTATTTGTTTTACCCATATTGAGGAGTCTGCTCATGACCCGTCTGGCTTCGTGCTTTCCCGCGCCGTGCGTGGTATCGACGGAAATGTGAAGCTCAACCGGGCTCTCTGGGTTTGGCGGAAGCTATGCTGAGTGGATTTCAGCCCTGATAGTTTTACCGCCATGTTAACAAAGGACACTCCCTGTCCGTTTCCCTCCCCATTGGATTAAGTGTTTTTTCACCGTATTTCACGGTGTGCCGCGTCGGGGCTGCTTCCGGAGGCAGATAAAAAATAGTTCATTCCACGTCCATACCCTGTCCGCCCCCCTATTTAGAATCATTTCATATTCAGTCAGTTAACTATTTCGAAGATTTAAGATGACACAGGCAGAGCGCCGTCATGACCGGCTGGCTGTCAGGCTGTCACTGATAATCAGCCGCCTGGTTGCCGGTGAAACGCTTAACATGGCGCGGCTGGCTGCAGTGTTTGGTGTGTCAGTCCGTACCCTGCGACGGGATTTTCGCGAACGGCTGATGTATCTGGACCTGGAGTATCGACGGGGGCAATACCGCCTGCGCAGTACCGGTGGGGGCGTCCAGGTGCGGCAACAACTGTTAACGTGTCTACTGGAACGCCATTACGGCCTCACACTCAACGATACGCCATTTCATGATGACGCATCCACACAGGAATATATCGAAGCGGGAATAACGCTTGCTGATGCAGTGAATTTCTTGGTGGAACGCTATGAGCTGGTGCGCACTGATCGCAAAGGATTTACCTGGCAGGAGCAGACACCGCTCCTGACAGCTACAGATATTCTCAGAGCCAGACGCGCTACCGGGCTGATGAATACATAAATCCTTCGAGCCTCATTCCTGATTTTTACCTCTGCACTTTCCTCTCTTTCTATTCATTGCATAATGCGTCTGCCATTACCTGGTGGGCGCGTTTGCTTTTTACGGACAAACTATCATGCAAACAGAAGCTGAAGTATTAACAGATCATAGCGAGCTAATTTGCTCGACCAGCATTGAACGCATAGTGACAGGCCGTGATACAGCATTAAAACAGATCGAGCAACTTATCCAGCAGCTTGACAGCATTTCCCGGCTAACCTCAGAAATCGGCGGTGGTACAGCGCAAGATTGGGCAATGAAAGTTGGGCACCGTTACGACAGTTGGATGACTGAAAATACTGATAAAGCACTGCCTGCTATCACCCGTAATATCGACCGTAGTATCTGGCGAGACTTGATGTTGAAGTCTGGCATGATGGCATTGATGGATGCTCAGGCTCGTGACCAGTGGCATAAGAACCTGGAGAAGGGGGATCTGCCTGCCATCAGTGAGGCGAATATCCTCAGTACTTTTGAGCAACTACATCGGAACAAAATGGATGTATTTGAGCGTGGCATTATCAATGTCTTCAAAGGCCTGTCATGGGATTACAAAACCAATAGTCCTTGTAGCTTCGGTAAGAAAATCATCGTCAACAATCTGGTGACGCATAACCGCTGGGGATTTAATTTGAACTGGGGTTGGCGACGGGATCACCTAGCGGACCTGGAACGAATGTTATTTCTGCTGGATGGTAAACCGATACCCGACAACCGTGGCGATGTCACTACCCGGTTGATGGATCATATTCGGGACAATCCTTCAAAGGATGTGTACGAAGATGATTTTTTCAGTGTTCGTTACTTCCAGAAGGGAACTGCGCACATCACTTTTAAACGGCCCGACCTGACAGAAAAGATGAATGATATTGTGGCGAAGCACTATCCGGGGATGTTGTCAGAGAGATGAAGACGGTGGGGTGGCTAATTCCTTACCTGACCCATTACCTGACCCAAATTGCATCCAAAGAAAAAAGAGTCAGATGATTTCTCATCTAACTCCTTGTTTTATTTGGTGGCCCCTGCTGGACTTGAACCAGCGACCAAGCGATTATGAGTTCATACAGCATCAACCGAAAATCAATAGTTTGCATTATTTATCATTGACATAGGTTGTCATTGTTTGCCACTAATTACCCATTATCCGCCATTTCTACCGCCACTTTATCGCCACTCATCGCCAATGGGTTTAGCTTAACAGCATCTTCTAAATGGTCAGGGGCAAAGTGGGCATATCGCATCGTCATTTTAATATCAGTATGGCCGAGGACGCGTTGCAGGACCAGAATATTACCACCATTCATCATAAAGTGACTGGCGAAGGTGTGACGCAGAACGTGGGTCAGTTGCCCTGCCGGTAATTCGATGCCTGTTCTCTCAAGAGCAGACCTAAACGCGCCATAACAATCACTAAATAGCCGACCTGCTCGGTCATCCGGTAGGGTGTTAAATAGCTCCTTGCTAATAGGGACTGTGCGGTTTTTTTTGCCCTTCGTGTTGATATAAGTGATTTTGAAATTTGTGAGCTGACTTTTTTTTAATTGTTCGGCTTCAGACCAACGTGCGCCAGTCGCAAGGCAAATTTTTACCACATTGACCAAATCCTGATTTTCATGGCGCTGACATTCAGCAAGCAGTACGGCGATCTGTTCCTGATTTAGCCAAGCCATTTCCATTTCTTCAGTGCGGAAAGGGCGCATATTTTTTAGCGGGTTTTCTCCTTTCCATTCGCCAAGCCGATTAAGCTCATTGAACACTGCGCGAAAGTAGGCCAGCTCAAGATTAAGTGTTCGAGGCGATACCTCTTTAACCCTATTTGAACGGGCATATTCACCCTTTAGCCTCTTTTCCCGGTAGCGGGAAAACATCTGCGCATCGAAATCGCGTGCGAGCGGTTCGCCCATACACTCAAAAACATGATGCATCGCTAACTGGCGTTTGAGACCGTCTTTGAGGGTAATACCGTGAGCGCTATACCATGAGTCAATTAGGTCTTTTAACGTGCGTCTGTCTTCCTTTTCTTCCTGCCACGGGTTTTGTACTGTGTACTGTTCAAACGCCAGCGCCTCGCCTTTGGTGGCGAATTTCTTTCTGATGCGTTTGCCTTTTGCCCCGTTTGGATAAAGCTCGCAAATCCAGCCGCCAGCAGGGTTTTTACGGATCGCCATCAGTTAACCTCACTGTAGATACCCACTACACGACCAATCAGTTTTATCTCATCAAAGCCGCATTCAAAGGGCACTTTCCCACCTGCAACGTGGAGTTTCTTACCGGGGAGAATGGTTAACTCGCGAATGCTGTTTGCTCCTTCAATATCTACCAACCATAGGCCATCGGAATGTGGTGAATCTTGATCAACAAAATGCAACTTTCCTTCTGCTCGAACTGCAATCCCTTTTGATATCTGCGTACTCAAAATATTAGGGTCAACGCTCAATATGGAATTTTTCTCAAGAACACCATCCTTGAGAATATAAAGATCCATTTTTTTAGGATCAGTGATTGAAGGGCTGGTTTCGAATTGTTCCCCCTCCCCGGTCAGAATCCACCTGAGACTTGCACCAGTTTCAAGCGAGCAGAACGCCGCTAGATCGTAAGAGATAGTGCCGCGTGTGTATCGGTTCTGCAGGGAACTTGGTGACATTTCAAAGTGATTTGCGAGCTGCAATTTTTGGGTGAAGCCATAAACAGAGATGATCCTGTCAAGGATAGTTAGAGGCTCAAAAGTGTTTTTGTTTATGCTCATTAGTGTTTTCCATGTTGACCAATGCTCAAAAGTTAATTACATTGCTCATCAGTGAAGTGTGTATGTTGGCAAACATTGGGGAATGAGAGGCCAACATTGTCTAAAACAGTAAATAGGGAATCATGCATCATGGCTTCTGAAATCGCAATCATCAAAGTACCAGCCCCCATCGTTACCCTGCAGCAGTTTGTTGAACTGGAAGGTGTCTCCGAGCGTACTGCTTATCGCTGGACAACTGGTGATAATCCTTGCGTGCCAATCGAACCGCGCACAATACGTAAAGGTTGTAAAAAAGCCGGTGGTCCTATCCGCATTTACTACGCACGTTGGAAAGAAGAGCAAATGCGTAAAGCTCTGGGTCATTCACGTTTTCAACTTGTTATTGGTTCGTAATTCACTTTATGGCAAAGGTAAGGGGGGATCATGTTTGATTATCGTGTTTCCAAACATCCGCACTTTGACGAAGCCTGCCGGGCTTTTGCGCTGCGTCACAACATGGCGAAGCTGGCAGAACGTGCGGGAATGAACGTCCAGACGCTGCGTAACAAACTGAATCCGGAGCAACCGCATCAGCTCACGCCGTCGGAAATCTGGCTGCTTACCGATCTTACTGAGGACTCCACGCTGGTTGACGGCTTTCTGGCTCAGATTCACTGCCTGCCATGCGTACCGATGAACGAAGTGGCAAAAGAGAAGCTGCCGCATTACGTCATGAGCGCTACTGCTGAAATCGGACGTGTTGCTGCCGGTGCCGTATCGGGCGATGTGAAAACCACCGCAGGCCGCCGCGATGTTATCAGCAGTATTAACTCTGTTACTCGTCTGATGGCACTGGCTGCCGTTTCGATGCAGGCGCGTTTACAGGCTAACCCGGCGATGGCAAGCGCGGTGGATACCGTGACGGGCCTCGGCGCTTCGTTCGGTCTGATCTGAGGTGGTTATGCTGACTAAAGAACCATCTTTCGCGTCACTTCTCATAAAGCAAAGCCCGGCAATGCACTACGGTCATGGCTGGATCATGGGGAAGGATGGCAAACGCTGGCACCCGTGCTGCTCTCAGGATGAACTGCTGGCTGACCTGTCCACAACCAAACAGGGGAAATCATGGCTATTGAAGGCGCTACGGCGACTGTTCCATTAAGCCCCGGTGAACGCCTGGACGGCCTGAACCATATTGCGGAATTGAGGGCTAAAGTGTTTGGTCTGAATATTGAGCCGGAGCTTGAAAGGTTTATTAAAGATATGCGCGATCCGCGCGACGTAAATAATAAACAGAATGAGCGGGCACTGGCAGCCATTTTTTATATGGCAAAAATTCCGGCAGAACGTCACGGCGTCAATATTAGTGATCTGACTACTGACGAAAAGCGGGAACTAGTGAAAGCAATGAATCATTTTCGTGCAGTGGTGAGCTTATTTCCCAAACGGCTAACCATGCCGAATTAATCCACAACAGAAATTAATGGCGTAAACCCGCCGGGCTTCTTGTTGCCCAAATTCAGGAGAAACAACTATGCGAAATATCGAAACCCGTACCACTAAAACCGGACCAGATGATGCTGGACTCAACCTGTTGCTGACTGAGGCACGCAAAGAAGAACGCCGGGGACGCGAAGATGTGATGGCTGCACGTCTGGATTCTTTAGCTACTCGTATCGTGTCACGTCAGCTTAACCACACGGAAGCGGCTGAGCTGCTGCGTCAGGAAGCGGTGAAGATTCAGAACGAAGCGCAGGAGATCCACTGATGGCTGATTCAATGGACCTTGTACAGCAGCACGTTGAAGAAGAACGCCAGCGCCACATCCACACCGCCCGCAATAAAGCGCCGGGCATTTCTCGTGTTCTCTGCATTGATTGCGATGCGCCGATCCCGCCAGCTCGCCGCCGTGCCGTTCCGGGCGTGCAGTGCTGCGTCACTTGTCAGGAAATCGCAGAACTGAAAGGCAAACACTACAACGGAGGTGTTGTATGAGCACTATCCTGAAATGGGCGGGAAATAAAACCGCTATTATGCCGGAACTGATTAAGCACCTTCCTGCTGGCCCACGACTGGTTGAACCTTTCGCGGGTTCCTGTGCTGTGATGATGGCGACAGACTATCCTCATTATCTTGTCGCGGATATTAATGCTGACCTGATTAATATGTATCAGGTAATTAAAGATGAAGTAGAACACTTTATTGCTATCTCAAAGGCTCTCTTTGCCTGCAACAATTTTTCTGAACAGTATTATGTTATTCGTGAAGAGTTTAATCATTTGCATTCCTTAGACTTAATCTGGAAGGCTGCTTATTTCCTTTTTCTAAATCGCCATTGTTACCGTGGGTTGTGCCGTTATAACCGTGCAGGGCATTTCAACGTACCTTACGGCAATTATAAAGCTCCCTATTTTCCCGAAGCAGAAATTCGCACTTTTGCGGAAAAGGCCCAGCGTGCAACGTTCATTTGTGCCAGCTATGACGAAACATTGGCGTTATTGGTGCCTGGGGATGTTATTTATTGCGATCCGCCTTATGACGGTACTTTCAGTGCCTATCACACTGCCGGTTTTACTGAGGACGATCAGTATCAGTTGGCCTCTATTCTTGAGCGCCGGGCATCAGAAGGCCATCCGGTCATTGTTTCGAACAGCGACACTTTTCTGACTCGTTCCCTGTATCGAAATTTCACCCATGACCGCATTAACGTAAAGCGCAGCATCGGCGTTGCCGCGGGCGAAGGAAAAAGGGCTGACGAACTTATTGCTGTACTCCAGCCGGAAGTATGGGCTGGCTTTGATCCAGCCGGCGGGCCTGATTGCTCTGTCGTGCATGAGGTGCGCGCGTGAGTCATCACGAAGTTGAAAAGCACGGCGGTGCAAAAGATTCCGCCGATGCTTTTGCCTGGAATGTACCTAAAAAGGCGATTAACCCCTACATGGACCCGGCGGAAGTAGCGCCGGTTTCTGCGCTTTCAAACCTGATTTCTCTCTATGCTGCAGATAACGAGCAGGAGCAACTGCGCCGCGAGGCCCTGAGTAATGAGGTCTGGGAACGCTATTTCTACAATGAATCCCGCGATCCTGTTCAGCGTGAAATGGAGCAGGACCAGCTGATAAGCCGCGCCAAAATGGCCCGCGAACAGCAGCAATTTAATCCCGATCTGGTCATCGTTGCTGACGTGAGCGCCCAGCCAGCGCATATCAGTAAGCCGCTGCTTGAGAGGATTGAATATTTCGAGGGCCTGGGCAAGCCGAAGGCATATTCCCGCTATCTGTGTGAAACCATCAGGCCGTGCCTTGAACGCCTGGAGCGCGTGCGTACCAGCCAGATTTCTGCTTCATTCCGTTTCATGGCGAGCCATGACGGGCTGGAGGGCTTATTGGTCCTGCCCGAAATGAACCAAGAGCAGGTTAAGAGGTTATCTACCCTGATGGCGGCGCACATGAGCATGTGTCTGGATGCTGCCTGCGGTGAGCTGTTTACGGATGAAGACGTTACGCCGGAAGAGATCCGCCGGTCATGGGAAAGGGTGGCCGCAGAGGCCATGCGCCTCGATGTTATCCCGCCTGCTTTCGAGCAACTGCGACGTAAAAAGCACCGCCGTAACCCGGTCCCCTACGAGCTTATTCCGGGCTCGCTTGCCCGTATGCTTTGCGCGGACTGGTGGTATCGCAAGCTGTGGCAGATGCGCTGTGAATGGCGGGAAGAACAGCTGCGCGCTGTCTGCCTGGTTAACAAAAAGGCCTCCCCATATGTCAGCTATGAGGCCGTGATCCATAAACGCGAACAGCGCCGCAAATCCTTGGAGTTTTTCCGCTCGCATGAGCTGGTTAACGCCGAAGGTGACACGCTGGATATGGAAGAAGTGGTAAACGCCAGCAGCAGCAATCCGGCGCACCGGCGCAACGAAATGATGGCCTGCGTTAAGGGGCTGGAGCTGATCGCAGAAATGCGTGGTGAATGCGCCGTGTTTTATACCATCACCTGCCCGTCACGCTTTCACGCAACGCTTAACAACGGCAGGCCAAACCCGAAATGGACCAGTGCCACGGTCCGTCAGAGCAGTGATTACCTGGTGAATATGTTCGCCGCCTTCCGTAAGGCGATGCACAAAACCGGGCTGCGCTGGTATGGCGTCCGCGTTGCTGAACCACACCATGACGGCACCGTACACTGGCACCTGCTGTGCTTCATGCGCAAAAAAGACCGCAAATCCATCACCGCGCTGCTGCGTAAATTCGCCATTCGTGAGGATCGGGAGGAGCTGGGCGCCAATACCGGGCCGCGTTTCAAGTCTGAGCTTATCAACCCGCGCAAGGGCACCCCGACCAGCTATATCGCCAAATACATCAGTAAAAACATCGACGGGCGCGGGCTGGCGCAGGAAATCAGTAAAGAAACGGGCAGATCACTGCGCGATAACGCTGAGAACGTAAACGCCTGGGCTTCGCTGCACCGTGTCCAGCAATTCCGCTTCTTTGGTATCCCTGGCCGCCAGGCGTACCGCGAGCTGCGCCTTCTGGCCGGACAGGCTGCCAGAGTGCAGGGTGACCAGAAGGCAAGCGCGCCTGTACTGGAAAACCCGCGACTGGATGCTGTGCTGGCCGCAGCTGATGCTGGCTGTTTTGCCACCTACATCATGAAGCAGGGCGGCGTCCTGGTTCCCCGTAAACATCACCTTGTCAGGACTGCCTACGAGCTTAACGAGGAGCCGAGCGCCTACGGTGATCATGGTGTCCGTATCTATGGCATCTGGTCCCCGATCATTGAGGGCCGGATCTGCACTCATGCAGTAAAGTGGAAAATGGTTCGTAAAGCCGTTGACCTTCAGGAGGCGACAGCCGACCAGGGCGCTAGCGCCCCTTGGACTCGTGGCAATAACTGTCCCCCTGTTGAAAATCTGAACAAATCAGGGGGTGATTTACCCGATATTAAAACCATGGATGAGAAGGAGCTGCAGGAATATCTCCACAACATGGGCCATAAGGAACGGCGGGAGCTGACAGCCAGGTTAAGGCTGGTAAAACCGAAGCGGAAAAAAGCATATAAACAGAATATTTCGGATCAGCAGCGCCTGCAGCTTGAGGCAGAACTGAGTTCCAGAGGGTTCGATGGTAGCGAGTCAGAGATTGACCTGCTTCTGCGCGGCGGCAGTATTCCGTCAGGTGCCGGGCTGCGTATTTTATACCGCAACCACCGTCTGCAGGAAGATGACAAATGGCGTCAGTGGTACTGATGCCGCCGCTTTAATAATTCTTGCTCTTATTGATCCGCATCAGAGCGATCTAATTGACAGATAAAAAACGGTTTACATTCGCAAATCCCTACTATACTGTAATTATAAACAGTGGATATATATACAGTTGTTGTGTGTCCGAGGTAGTGATAGGAGGGAAAATGCAGGATTATCTTTTGGAGTCATTGAAGCTCCAGCGCATTGATTTTTTTATCAAGCTTGTAGCGGCTAGTGAGTGCAGCGATGAAGAAAAACGGCTGGCTATCCAGTGGGTGTCCGAACTGACCGACGAGCTGATGGCGAAAATCCGCAGCCATGAATACTGCCGGTCGATGGACGTAACCAGTTAAGGGGAATCTGTATGCGCATTGAAATAATGATCGATAAAGAGCAGAAGATTAGCCAGGCTACACTGGACGCCCTTGAATCCGAGCTTTACCGTAATTTGCGCCCTCTGTATCCCAAAACAGCAATTCGTATCCGTAAGGGCAGCGCCAACGGCGTTGAGCTGAGCGGGTTAAAACTGGATGAAGATAAAAAGCGAGTGATGGAAATAATGCAGCAGGTCTGGGAGGACGACAGCTGGTTACATTAGCGAACGTTGCGGACGATAAAACTGGTTTTACCGTCCGCAACGTTGAACAACGAGCCACGCGAGGCGTTAGTGCTGTTGTGCATGTCTATGCCGCATGAAATCGCATGATCGTTTGAGGATCGTTTTTGCTCAGGCCCGCCAGAACTGGCGGGCTTTTGCTTATGTCATGCAGGTGCATGAAAACCACTACACAAAGCGGGCAGGCGTGGCGGGGATACGAGCGCGCGCTCATGGTTGTCAGTAAGAATTTATGGTATTTACAATATATAAATAATCACCATTTCAAGGAGATCTGTTGCATGGCTATGTTAGTGGAAAATTGCCCAAGGTGCGGTGCGCAAAAAATAGCATTTGATGTTCGAGGGGCTAACTGCTGTGGTACGTATGAAACATTTTCCGGCGAAAATTTACCCGAATATGAAGTATATTGTGTATGCAGGGAGTGTAAGAAAACCACAATATATATTTGCGATAGTTTAGAACGGGGGCGTGATCTTAGCAGTATTAACTGGGGCATGGCCTTATTTAAGTTAACTGATATTGCAAAAGTAAAACGTCCAATTAGTCCAGCAGATTTAGATGCAGGAGAACCACCAGAATTTTTGCCTCAGCATATACATGAAGCTTTTGTAGAAGGTTCTAAGTGTTTAGCTATTGGTTGCTATAACGCAGCAGGAACTATGTTTAGGTTATGTTTGGATTATGCAACAAAGGACTTATTACCCAAGGAAGATGCTGAACCAAATCAAAAAATACGGCGAAGCTTAGGGTTAAGAATGAATTGGTTGTTTGATAATCAGCGGTTGCCAGAGACTTTAAGAGACTTGGCTGAATGTGTAAAAGATGATGGCAATGACGGCGCGCATGAAGGAGTTTTAGATTACGCGGCTGCAGAGGATCTTGAAGAGTTCACTTATATATTGTTGGAACGTTTATATACTGAACCTCAACGCCTTGTTCAGGCAAAAGCAAGACGTGAGGATAGAAGAAAAAATAGAGGGTAGAACGGCAATTATTTTACATAATCACCCAATTCATAAGGAGAAAATGTAATTATTGCTTCCCCAAGCCAGTCATTTAATTCCTGCAAACGTTTTTGCAAGGGGATTAACTCATTGCGGACAAATACGCGACTGGCTTTTTCTACATCACCAAAACCGCCTGTATTGTTGGGAATAATCCCCATCATTTGCGGCGGTACGCGGTGTGCTGCCAGCATATCATCGCGGCTCACGTTCTTGATGTTCAGAAATTCATCCTTTGCAGCAACCTCGGACAACGGAATGATCTGGATACCATCTTTTTTCCCGTTGGGGGAGTACATAAACAGGTTGCGGAAGTTGCCAGGTCCTTTGGCGCTTTTCATTGCCTGGCGGATATTGTTCACATCCTCCTGATTCTGTGCTGCATCAGTCATGTACATTATGAAGCCAGCATGGCTGCCGTTGATATAATACTTACGGCGAAATAGCGTTGCGGACTCGTTGAGGAGTGTTGATGGGATAGCGGAGAGATAGCCGGGCAACCCATAAATCTCTTGGTTAATATCCGGCTCCATCAGATGGAAGACGTTGCCACGTGTAAATTCATAAGGCTGTGTGGTCAGGCCATACTGAACAAACCAGTAGGTATCGAGATCCACACCACGCCGTGTATATTTCGCCAGTGCTGGTTCCAACGAGAGAACGCCGCCGAGTCGGTTGGTGCGCTTTTCCAGATAGGCGTTACCGAACACAAGATAGTCCTGAACGAAACGGGCAAAAGCCTGCTGGCTGAGCAGGCGGTGCGGAATGTAGGTACTGCTTAGAATGTCGCGCTTAACCGCTATTGGTGAGCTGTGATGCACGGCGGCGCGGTAGGTTCGCGCCAGTCCGTCAAAGCTTACCGGCGGCTCATACCAGCGGTCTATCTGCACACATTCCACATAGTCCAGCAACTCTCGGCGGTCCAGCACCGGGATAGGATCGCCAAAAGTGAATGCCTCGGCTCTGGTGGATGTGCCTGTCTGCTCAATGCCATCAGATGTTGCTGTGTTGCTGATATTACCGAGTTCACTCATCAAAAAATCTCCACAATATTGCTGGTATTGGCGGATTCGCCCTGCAGCGGTTCGTTAAACAGTGCGTGCATCGTTGCCCAGGCCAAATCTGCGTGGCTGGCTTCTTCGCTGCGGCTGGCTTCATAGGTAGGGCGGTTGCCGCTGGCGGTTGTGGCGCGGCGGATAGCCATAAAGGACTGCGCAATGTCGGTGTGCCCGGCGTCAAACTCCAGACGGCGGTGGCTGATAATGTCGTATGCTTTGAGCACCAGGGCGTTTTTAATATTGGGGTTGTAGACAAACTCCCGGACAGCGGGAAAGAACGCTTTTACGTTCTCGTAAACGCCGTGACCGACGCCGGTCGAGTCGATGCCGATATAGGTCACGTTGTACTGCTGCGTCAGTTTTTTAATGGCGTCAGACTGGGCGCGGAAGTCCATCCCGCGCCACTGGTGTCGCTCCAGAATACGGAACTTCCCGCCCGGTACAGTGGGCGGTGCCACCACCACACACCCGGCGCTGTCACCGTTCTGCGTGCCTTTCGCCGGGTCGTATCCGATCCAGACTTCGCGCCAGCCAAACGGGCGCAGCGCCAGCGCCTGAAAATCTGCCCATACTTCCCAGCTGTCCACCATGCACGCCTGCAGTTCGCTGAGCGGGAATACTGACGCCAGATCGTCAATAAATTCGCACATCAGCAGGTTCTGGTATTCGTCAGGGCTGTACTCCATGCGCAGCTGGTCGAGGTCGAACAGATTACAGCCGCCGCGCACCGCATCCTCCACGGTGACGATCTGGCGATACTGTCCGTCCGGGCAGAGCACACCGCGCGCAAGGTTGCTGTGGGTCAGGTCAATGTCCACCTTGTCTGCTTTGGCGCGGCCCCGGTTGAACAGCGCGCCGGACCAGAACGGATAGGCGCTGTGGGTCAGGCTGGACGGCGTGGAGAAGTAGGTTTGTCGCCATTTCTTGTGAATGGCCATACCGGAGGCAACCTTGCGCAACTCCTGGAATTTCGGTATCCAGAAATATTCATCAAGGTACAGGTTGCCGTGGTAGCTCTGCGCCGTGCGGGCGTTGGTGCCGAGGAAGTACAGGCACGCGCCGTTGCTGAGCGTCATCGGGTCGCCTTTCAGCTCAACATCCACCTCTTTTGCAAAGTCGATGATGTACTGCTTAAAAACGTGTGCCTGCGCCTTACTGGCTGAGAGAAAAATCTGGTTGCGCCCCGTGGTGATGGCGTCAATCAGCGCTTCGCGGGCAAAAAAGTATGTTGCCCCGATCTGGCGTGATTTAAGCAGGTTGCGAATGCGGTGTTTTACGCCTGCCTGCCACCAGTGGCGCTGATATTCAAACATGCCGTTGCGGAAGATTTCCTCCAGCTTTTCGGTCTGTTCATCGGTAAAAACATTCTTTTCGGGCTGCCTGCGCGGGCCTTTGTTACGGTTGGCGACGTTTGGGTTTAAGTCAGCTTCGTTCCCGCCATCGTTAAATTTACCGATCCGGGCGTGGCGCTCTGACTGGCGCGCCAGCAGGTCAATTTCCTTGAAGTCTTTCCCTTCCTTCTGCTCCTTCATGATGAGCTGGCAGTAACGTGCGGCGGTGGTGAGCTGCATCTGATCCAGCGGCCCATAGTCGCCCCATTTGTCGCGCTTCTTCCAGCTGTGAACGGTTGCAACTTTCTCGCCCAGCATTTCAGCAATGCGGGCTACGCGGTATCCCTGAAAGTACAGCAGCATGGCCTGCCGACGGGGATCGAGGTCTGCGGGGGTCAGTGTGGTGTTCATGGCACAAACATACGGCCTTGACAGGCGGCTTTCCCCGGCTGCGGTTTGTGTGGTTTACCGTACAAGTGCCGCGCGTTGTTTCACTCCCCCCATCACCGCAAACATAAGGCTCCAGTAAGTTTTTTCTAACGGAGCACGGCTCATGACAGTGAAAGCAAAGCGTTTCCGTATCGGGGTGGAAGGTGCCACCACTGACGGGCGCGAAATCCAGCGTGAATGGCTGGTACAGATGGCTGCCAGCTATAACCCGACGGTCTATACCGCGCTGATTAACCTTGAGCACATCAAGTCTTATCTGCCGGACAGCACCTTTAACCGCTATGGCAGGGTGACGGGGCTGGTTGCAGAAGAAATCAAGGACGGGCCGCTGGCGGGCAAGATGGCGCTTTATGCCGATATCGAACCCACGGACGCCCTGGTGGAACTGGTGAAGAAAGGCCAGAAGCTTTTCACCTCCATGGAGGTCAGCACGAAGTTTGCCGACACCGGTAAAGCCTATCTTGTGGGGCTGGGTGCGACGGACGATCCGGCGAGCCTTGGCACCGAAATGCTGGCATTCAGCGCCACCGCCGCGCATAACCCGCTGGCGAACCGTAAGCAGAACCCTGAAAACCTGTTTTCGGAAGCGGTTGAAACGCTGATTGAACTGGAAGAAGCCCAGGACGAAAAGCCGTCCCTCTTTGCCCGCGTCACCGCGCTGTTCACCAAAAAAGAGCAGACCGATGAGGCGCGTTTCTCCGATGTGCATAAAGCCGTGGAACTGGTCGCCACCGAGCAGCAGAACCTGAGCGAACGCACGGATAAATCCCTGTCCGAACAGGACAAGCGCCTTTCTGAGCTGGAGTCCTCCCTGCAGGAGCAGCAGACCGCCTTTGCCGAGCTTGAGAAAAAGCTGAGCAGCGAAGACAGCCGAAAAGACTACCGCCAGCGCGCGCCGGGCGGTGACGCACCGGCAGGCACCCTGACCAATTGCTGATGGAGCATAAAACCCGATGAAAAAGAAAACCCGCTTTGCCTTTAACGCTTACCTGCAGCAGCTGGCGCGCCTGAACGGTGTGGAGATTGAAGAACTCTCCAGTAAGTTCACCGTAGAGCCGTCCGTGCAGCAGACGCTGGAAGACCAGATCCAGCAGTCCGCCGCTTTCCTGACGCTGATTAACATCACACCGGTCACTGAGCAGTCCGGGCAGTTGCTGGGGCTGGGCGTTGGCAGCACCATTGCCGGAACCACCGATACCACCACCAAAGAGCGCGAGCCTACCGATCCGACGCTGATGGAAGACGTGGAATACAAATGCGAGCAGACCAACTTTGATACGGTGCTGACCTACGCAAAACTGGACCTGTGGGCGAAATTCCAGGACTTCCAGGTGCGTATCCGCAACGCCATCGTCAAGCGTCAGGCGCTGGACCGCATCATGATCGGCTTTAACGGCGTGAAGCGTGCCAAAACCTCCAACCGTGCTGAGAACCCGCTGCTGCAGGACGTCAATAAAGGCTGGCTGCAGAAAATCCGCGAAGACGCGCCGGATCACGTCATGGGCAGCACCACGAAAGACGGTGCAACGACTGCAGGCGCGGTCAAGGTGGGCAAGGGCGGCGACTATGCCAACCTGGACGCCGTGGTGATGGATGCCGTCAACGAGCTGATCGACGCGGTTTATCAGGATGATGACGATCTGGTTGTCGTCTGCGGACGTGAACTGCTGTCTGACAAGTATTTCCCGCTGGTCAACAAAGAGCAGGACAACAGCGAGAAAATCGCCGCCGATCTGATCATCAGCCAGAAACGTATGGGCGGCCTGCAGGCTGTGCGCGCGCCTTATTTCCCGGCAAATGCCCTGCTGATCACCCGTCTGGATAACCTGTCCATCTACTGGCAGGAAGATACCCGACGCCGTTCTGTTATCGACAACCCGAAACGTGACCGGATTGAAAACTTTGAATCCGTCAACGAGGCGTATGTGGTCGAGGACTACCGCTGTGCGGCGCTGGTTGAAAACATTGAAATCGGTGATTTCAGCGCGCCTGCCGCACCGGAAGGTGGGGAATAACACATGAGCCTGAGTCCCGCACGGCAGCACCGCCTGCGCATTCAGGCCGAACAGGCCGCCCGTGAGGGCGGCAGTGTTCGCCATGCGTCGGGCTATGACCTGATGCTGCTGCAGCTGGCAGAAGACCGCCGCCGCCTCAAGGGCGTCCAGTCCACGGTGAAAAAGGCGGAAATCAAGGTGGAG
The DNA here is from genome assembly GCF_019584165.1 of Enterobacter sp. EC_64. Lineage (NCBI taxonomy): Bacteria > Pseudomonadati > Pseudomonadota > Gammaproteobacteria > Enterobacterales > Enterobacteriaceae > Enterobacter > Enterobacter sp. EC_64. The sequence continues at coordinate 300,586 of NZ_VDAS01000001.1, read as the reverse complement.
CTGCTGCCGAAATATTCCGCCTGGGCGGAGGGCGTGCTGGCTGCCGGAGGTGCGCAGCAGGATGACGTGCTGATGTACGTGATGCTGTGGCGTATCGACGCCGGTGATTATGCCGGTGCGCTGGAAATCGGGCGTCATGCGCTGCGCCATGGCTGGGTGATGCCGCTGGGCAACCGTAACGTGCAGACCGTGCTGGCAGAAGAAATGGCAGACGCGGCGCAAAGCGCTCTGCTAGCCGCAGCCGGTTTTGATGCCGATCTGCTTTTGCAGACGCTGGACCTGACAACCGATCTGGATATGCCGGACCAGTCGCGGGCGCGTCTGCATAAAGCCATCGGCGCTGTACTGAGCGAAAGCAACCCGGCATCTGCCCTGAATCACCTTACCCATGCGCTGCAGCTCGATCCCCGCTGTGGCGTGAAAAAAGAAAAGCAGCAGCTGGAGCGCAGACTGCGCAATGACAGCCGCTAAAGAACGTGCCCCGCGCACGGGCGGCACGGGGTGGCGAAAGGCACTGCCACATCAAAACCCCGTCCACCGCCCACTTATTCAGGAGAAAGCCGCATGAAGTTTGTTGCGCCAGAACAGGCACCGGAACAGGCGGAGGTCATCAAAAATACGCCGTTCTGGCCTGATGTGGACCTGTCGGAATTTCGCAGTGTGATGCGCACTGATGGCACGGTGACGCAGCCGCGTTTAAAGCAGGTCGTGCTGACGGCGATCTCTGAGGTTAACGCTGAGCTGTACGACTTCCGCAAGCGTCAGCAGATGCTGGGCTGGCAGACACTTGCTGAGGTTCCTGCAGAAATGCTGGACGGCAAAAGCGAGCGTATCCAGCACTACCACAACGCTGTTTTTTGCTGGGCGCGCGCCGTGCTCAATGAGCGTTATCAGGACTATGACGCCACGGCGTCAGGCGTGAAGCGAGGGGAGGAGCTGGCGGAGGCCAGCGGCGATCTGTGGCGTGATGCCCGTTGGGCTATCAGCCGGGTGCAGGATGCACCGCACTGTACGGTGGAGCTTATCTGATGAAAGTGCGTGCGCATCAGTATGACACGGTGGACGCGCTTTGCTGGCGTCATTACGGGCGCACGCAGGGTGTCACTGAGCAGGTTCTGCAGGCAAATCCGGGGCTGGCTGAGTACGGCCCATTTTTACCGCACGGGCTGCAGGTGGAGCTGCCGGACATTACGGCGTCAACCACGGCGCAGACCGTCCAGCTATGGGACTGAATTATGACGCTTGAACGAATCAGCGCCTTTATCACTTACTGCATCGCCGTGCTGCTGGCATGGCTGGGCGATCTGTCGCTCAAGGATGCGTCAACGGTTGGCGGCGTACTGATTGGTGTGCTGATGCTGGCTATCAACTGGTACTACAAACACCAGTCTTTCAAATTGTTACGTGGCGGCAAAATTTCGCGGGGGGAATATGAATCCTTCAATCGTTAAGCGCTGCCTTGTCGGGGCGGTGCTGGCTATCGCCGCCACGCTGCCCGGTTTCCAGTCGCTTCATACCTCCGTTGAGGGGCTGAAACTGATCGCCGATTACGAGGGATGCCGCCTGCAGCCTTATCAGTGCAGCGCGGGCGTGTGGACCGACGGGATCGGCAATACGTCCGGTGTGGTGCCGGGCAAAACTATCACGGAACGGCAGGCGGCGCAGGGACTTATCACCAATGTGCTGCGCGTGGAGCGGGCGCTGGAAAAATGTGTGGTGCAGCCGATGCCGCAAAAGGTCTATGACGCGGTGGTGTCGTTTGCTTTCAACGTGGGCACCGGCAACGCCTGCAGCTCCACGCTGGTTAAGTTGCTGAACCAGCGGCGCTGGGCGGATGCCTGCCATCAGCTGCCGCGCTGGGTGTATGTCAAAGGTGTGTTTAATCAGGGGCTGGACAACCGCCGCGCGCGGGAAATGGCCTGGTGCTTAAAAGGAGCATAACGGAATGAAAAAGAAAGTCATGAGTGTTTTTTTCCAGCTGGCATGGGCTGCGCTGTTGGTTATCAGCCTGCTGTATCCGCGCAGCGGTGCGCCGGTTCTGGTTGGTGCGTCTGTCTGGGTGTCATGCTTCCTCGCCTGGCTGCTTGCTGCGCTGTGCGCTGTCGGGTGGTTCGCCGGAGATCGGGCACGCGATGAGGTCAGGGCGGCATTGCTGAAATTCAGGGCACACCCTGTAAAACCCGTGCGTACATGGATAATCAGGCTGCTTATTGTTCTGTGCCTGGCGTTTTCGGGATGGGTGATCACCCTGGTGTTTTACCTGCTGACGCTGGTTCTGTATCAGATTGCCCGCGCGCAGCTTCATGAGCCGATGGCGGCCTGATGCGTGCGCTGGCGGTAGTGCTGGCGCTGGCACTTGCGGCGCTGGGCTGGCAGTCGTGGCGGCTTAACAATGCCAGCAACACCATCGAGACGCAGGGCGCGGCGCTGAAAAGCAAAACGCAGGAGCTGACGAAGAAAAACAGCCAGCTGATTGGCCTGTCCATTCTGACCGAAACCAACAGCCGGGCGCAGACGCGACTTTATGCAACAGCGGAGCAGACCACCGCATTGCTGCGAAGCCGCCAGCGCCGGATCGAGGAACTGAAACGTGAAAACGAGGATTTGCGCCGCTGGGCTGACACTCCTTTGCCTGCTGACATTATCCGGCTGCGGGAGCGTCCGGCCCTCGCCGGAGGTGCAGCTTACCGTGAGTGGCTGTCCCAGAGTGACGCAGTGCCGTCTGGAAAGGTCAGCGCCGCGCAGTAACGGCGATCTGAACGCGGTGCTGGATGAAACCGAGGCCGCCTGGGCGGTCTGTGCTGACAAAGTGGACACGATTATTGCGTGTCAGGAGCGAGACAGTGAACAAACCGCAGTCCTTACGCAGCGCGCTGAATAAAGCGGTGCCTTATGTCCGCGACAACCCGGACAAGCTGCACCTTTTCGTTGATAACGGCTCACTGGTGGCAACCGGTGCCAGCTCCATGTCATGGGAATACCGCTACACCCTGAACGTGGTGATCGAGGATTTCAGTGGTGACCAGAATCTGCTGATGGCTCCCGTGTTGCTATGGCTCAGCGAAAATCAGCCGGACGCCATCAACAACCCGGAGCTGCGCGAAAAACTGTTCACCTTTGAAGTGGATATTCTGCGCAATGATGTGTGCGATATCAGCCTGAATCTGCAACTGACGGAGCGTGTACTGGTCAGCACTGATGGCAGCGTGTCAAGCGTTGAAGCGGTGCCGGAGCCGGACGAATCCGAAGAAATGTGGACGGTGAAACGTGGATGAACTGCAGAGGGTGGATGACTGGCTAACGGCATTGCTGGCAAATCTGGAGCCTGCAGCACGCAGCCGTATGATGCGGCAACTGGCGCAACAGCTACGCCGGACGCAGCAGCAGAACATCAGGATGCAGCGTAATCCTGACGGCAGCGGCTATGAGCCGCGCCGGGTGACAGCCCGTAACAAGAAGGGACGCATCAAACGCCAGATGTTTGCAAAGCTTCGCACCACAAAATATCTGAAAACTGCAGCCAGTGCCGACTCTGCCAGCGTGCAGTTTGAGGGCAAGGTGCAGCGCATTGCCCGTGTTCACCACTACGGTCTGCGTGATCGCGCCAGCCGTAAGGGGATGCTAATTAAGTATTCATCTCGAAGATTACTAGGTTTAAATGACCATATTAAAAGTGACATAAGGGATTTACTTTTGAGTTATTTGTTAATGTAAAGTTAGGACGGTTACGCACTTAATAATCTTAAATAGAGCTTTACGCTTTGACAAAAAAGAAAAAGGTTGATTTTTATTTTCCAGTTCTTTTTGTTTTGAATTCCTGAAACAATAATAGAACCGTCCCAATACTTTACTCCATTTTTGGAGGTTTTTTTTGTTAGTTCGAAATTTAGTGCGTGAATAACTTTATTGCAACACTCGCGTATGGAGCCTTTAACATGGCCATCAATAACAAAAAATATATTTTTATATTCTTCGAATGCTTCTATCTCGGGTGAGTAATCTGGGTCCCATTCATGTTTACTAGAGTCTTGAAGAATTCGTAATTTAGTACAAAGGTTAATGAGATTATTGCTAATACTATACTCCAACCAACCGTTGTACGATAACTCCTCTATTTCAAATTCAGTTACCATGACGCCATCATATTCCTTCTGGGTAGACTGTATACGCTGTAAATAAACCTCTGATGAGCAGCATAATTGTTCAATTATCCTTGCATGCTCTTCTATGGCGTAATAATCAATAGGATGGCTCATGCTTTTTCCCTTCTCCGATTAGAATTGTATTTGTGTTATCCACCACACAAGGAGGTATTGATGCCATAGATTCAATGTACGTGCAACCTAACTCCATGAATGCACAACTCACAGAAATCATGCGCCTTATCACCAATCTGATCCGCACCGGCATCGTGACCGAAGTGGATCGGAAGAAATGGCTGTGTCGGGTGAAAGTGGGCGAGCTTGAAACCAACTGGATTAACTGGCTGACGCTGCGCGCCGGTGGTGCCCGTACATGGTGGTGCCCGTCCCCGGATGAGCAGGTGGTGGTGCTGAGCATGGGCGGCAATCTGGAAACCGCTTTTGTGCTGCCCGCCATCTATTCGAATCAGTTTCCGTCGCCGTCGGATTCCGTGGACGGCTGCGTGACGGAGTACCCGGACGGGGGATGGTTTGAGTATGAACCCGCTACCGGACGATGGCATGTCAGGGGCATCAAATCCATGGTGATCGAGGCATCAGACAGCGTCACCTACAAAACCAGTGAGTTTGTGGTGGAGGCTGACACCACGCGCATTAACAGCGAGGTGGTGATCAATGGCGGCGTCACCCAGGGCGGCGGCGCAATGAGTTCTAACGGGATCGTAGTTGATGACCATGAGCATAGTGGTGTTCTGAAAGGCGGCGACAACACGGGAGGTCCGGTATGACGTTATATATCGGTATGAGCAGGAATGACGGGCAGGCCATTGCAGATACAGACCATCTGCGCCAGTCGGTGCGGGATATTCTGCTGACGCCGCAGGGCAGCCGTCTTGCTCGCCGGGAATATGGCTCCATGTTGTCTGCCCTGATTGACCAGCCGCAGAACCCTGCACTGCGTCTGCAGATTATGTCTGCAGTCTATGTGGCGCTGAACCGCTGGGAGCCGCGCCTTACGCTGGACTCCATCACCATCAACGGCAATTTTGACGGCTCTATGGTGGTTGAACTTACCGGACACAGCAATAACGGCGCGCCGGTTTCCCTTTCCGTATCAACAGGAGCAGACAATGGCAGTCATTGACCTTTCCCGGCTACCGCCGCCGCAGATTGTGGACGTGCCGGACTTTGAGGCATTGCTGGCAAAACGCAAGGCCGCCTTTGTGGCCCTCCATCCGGCTGATGAACAGGAAGTCGTTATGCGCACGTTAGCGCTGGAGTCAGAACCTGTCACCAAACTGCTGCAGGAAAATACTTACCGCGAAATCCTGCTGCGTCAGCGAATTAATGAGGCTGCGCAGGCGGTCATGGTGGCCTATTCCATGGGAAATGACCTTGAACAACTGGCAGGTAACTGCAACGTGAAGCGCCTGACGGTAGTCCCTGCAGATAATGACGCGGTGCCGCCGGTCGCCGCAGTAATGGAAAGTGATGAAGCATTACGCCAGCGCATTCCTGCAGCATTTGAGGGGCTGTCCGTTGCAGGGCCGACGGGAGCCTATGAGTTCCACGCCAGAAGCGCCGACGGGCGCGTGGCTGATGCCAGCGCAACCAGTCCGGCACCGGCAGAGGTGGTACTTACCGTGCTGAGTCGTGAGGGTGACGGTACGGCAGGGGCTGACCTGCTGGCGGTGGTTGAGCTGGCGCTTAACAGTGAAAAGGTTCGCCCGGTGGCAGACCGTCTGACGGTGCGCAGCGCTGAAATTATTCCGTACAGCGTGGATGCGACGATCTTCCTTTATCCGGGGCCGGAGGCTGAGCCGGTGATGGCAGAAGCAAAAGCCAGCCTGCAGAGATACATCGCCAGTCAGACGCGGCTGGGACGTGATATCCGCCGCAGCGCCATTTATGCCGCGTTGCACGTAGAGGGCGTCCAGCGTGTGGAGCTGGCGTCCCCGCTGGATGATGTGGTGCTGGATAAGACGCAGGCAGCGTCCTGCACAGAGTGGAGCGTCACCAACGGGGGTACGGATGAGTAGTCTGTTGCCGCCGGGTTCGTCGCCGCTTGAACGCCGACTGGCGCAGACCTGCAGCGGGATTTCCGATCTGCAGGTTTCGCTGCGTGATTTATGGAATCCGGCAACCTGCCCGATCAGGTTCCTGCCTTATCTGGCCTGGGCGTTTTCTGTTGACCGCTGGGATGAAAGCTGGACAGAAAGCGTCAAGCGCCGCGTTGTGCAGGATGCTTTTTATATCCATCAGCACAAGGGGACAACCAGCGCCGTGCGGCGTGTGGTTGAGCCGTTTGGCTTCCTGATCCGCATCATTGAGTGGTGGCAGACCGGCGAAACGCCGGGGACGTTCCGTCTGGATATTGGCGTGCAGGAGCAGGGCATAACAGAAGAAACCTATCTGGAGCTGGAGCGCCTGATCGGTGACGCCAAACCGTGCAGCCGTCATCTGGTTGGCATGTCCATCAATTTGCAGACAGGTGGTCCGTATTTTTTGGGTGCAGCCACCTACATCGGTGAAGAAATCACGATCTATCCGTACATCAACGAAACCATTATTTCCGGCGGCACCGCTTATGAGGGCGGAGCGGTCCATGTTATTGACACGATGAGAGTGAACCCATGAGCGCAAAATTTTACACCCTGCTGACGGATATCGGCGCGGCGAAACTGGCTAGCGCCGCCGCGCTCGGTATCCCGCTTAAAATTACCCAGATGGCGGTGGGTGACGGTGGTGGAGCACTGCCCACTCCCAGCGCACAACAGACTGCGTTAGTGGCTGAAAAGCGCCGCGCAGCGCTGAATATGCTGTATATCGACCCGCAGAACAGCAGCCAGATTATTGCTGAGCAGGTGATCCCGGAAAATGAGGGCGGGTGGTGGATTCGTGAAGTCGGACTATTTGATGAAACCGGTGCGCTGATTGCTGTGGGAAACTGCCCGGAGAGCTATAAGCCGCAGTTGGCGGAGGGCAGCGGACGCACGCAGACCGTACGCATGGTGCTGATTACCAGCAGCACCGATAACATCACCCTGAAAATTGACCCTGCTGTGGTTCTGGCAACCCGCAAATATGTGGATGACAAGGTGCTGGAGCTTAAGGTGTATGTGGATGACCTGATGGCAAAACATCTTGCTGCTGCAGATCCACATACGCAATATGCGCCAAAAGCCAGTCCGACATTCACTGGTACGCCAAAAGCACCGACGGCAGCGGCAGGCAATAATTCCACGCAACTTGCTAACACGGCTTTTGTGCAGGCGGCAATTGCCGCACTGGTGGCATCTTCTCCAGCTGCACTCGATACGCTTAACGAACTGGCGGCGGCGTTGGGAAACGATCCTAATTTTGCCACCACCATGACAAATGCGCTTGCCGGAAAGATGGACAAGGCAGCCAATGGAAAAGACATTGCTGATGTTTCGGAGTTTCTCAAAAACCTTGGTTTAGCAAGTTTTCCGCAATATCAGACTTTGGGGGCCGGGCAGCATATTATTCAACACGGCTCCGGTGCTGCAAACAGTTCAGGAATAGCCGATATCGTATTCCCTAAAGCGTACACAACTACAGATAATCTTAATGTTATAGCAACCGCGACGGCGATCACTCCATCAAACTATATCGTTACAGTCGGGACTCCAACGTTAACTGGTGTGCGTATTTATACAACTGGTGCGAACGCAGGAAGCATACCGACACCAATGGCAATCGGATTTAACTGGTTCGCAACCGGGAGATAATTGATGAAAGTTTTTTACAGTGCCAGCCAGAACGGTTTTTATGATGATAACCAGACTCTTCCTGCAGATGCGGTCGAAATTGCTGAGTCGCTCCGAACTGAGTTAATTACCGCCCAGAACGCAGGCGGCGTAATCAGGCCGGGAAGTGATGGAATGCCGGTGATCATCCCGTCCGCAGATTACGTCCCGGAATTAACTGAAGAAGAGCAGCGGTGGTTTGCTGAATCCAAAAAACAGTCACTGTTGTCAGAGGCAACCAATCGAATTGGACCTCTACAGTACGCGGTCGATGCAGGCAAAGCGACGGAAGAAGAAGCCGCCGCTTTGATTGCATGGCAGGATTACAGGCTGAATTTGATGCGAGTCAATACGTCAAAAGCGCCCGATATCAAATGGCCTGAACTGTCCGTTTAATTAGCTGGTAATGGCGGTAGTACACTGCTACCGTCACCCACTTTGATGTATGCACGCAACTGCTTGCGATAATCCGTCCATGCCATCAGAGCGGCATTCACTTCCGATTCGGTAGTTCCTGCATAATCAGCGTCTTCTATCTGTTCATTCAGTGCAGTGATTTTTTCCGTAGCGACGTTGTACTCAGTCTGTGCCAGTGCCATATTTTTCTGTGCCAGTTCTTCTTCTGATAATTCTGGTGGTGGCGGAGCCGTGAACTTTCCATCTGTGTAGAACCAGCCAATATCGGCAGCACCTGCGCTAATCCTGATCGCCTCGATATCGTCGCCAAAATCTAAATCAATTCCATCCCACACGATGACATTAACAACAGTTCTGTTCTCTACAACAGCATATAAGTCAGCCATTACGCATACTCCCAGATGATTGCAATTCCGCTTCTTCCGGATGACCCAGGGACTGAGTTTGCCACTGTCGCACCACCGTTACCGCCAGCACCATATCCACCTGGTCCGGATAAAATTGACGAACCGCCGATACCGGGTCCGACGGATGCACCGGCAATTGTTGGTGACGCGGAAACCCCGCCTAGTCCCGAACCACCGGAACAATTCAGGTCACCGCCTGTGCCTGTTCCTCCCTGATTCCCTGCGCCCACTATTGTTGACATGTTATTTCCTGTGCCCACCGCGCTATTGCCCAGAGCGCCACCGGATGCTGAAAAAATAGAACCGAATGACGTTATCCCTCCAGATGAGCCATTCGTCCCACCGGCTGATGCACCGTTACCTCCTGCGCCGATAGTCACTACCACTGACGAAATGGATGATAAACCCACCCATTTTGCTGCGTATCCTCCAGCACCGCCCCCGCCGCCAGCAGCATTAAAATTCTGTGACGCTGTTGCCCCGCCACCACCACCACCACCACCTACAATTTGCACCCACGCAAATTTGGCACCTGACGTTGGAGTATAGGTTCCCGATGACGTGATAATCATGGGACGACCAATCAACCGGCCTACAACGCCGTTATTTACCAAACCAACGTTTTTGAAAATGCATAATTATCAGTCAAATGGCATGATTTCTCATTTTAACGGAATGAAAAACCATGCTTATTGGATATGTACGCGTATCAACAAATGACCAGAACACGGCTTTGCAACGTGATGCGCTGGAGCGGTCAGGATGTGAGCTTATTTTTGAAGATAAAATGAGCGGTAAAACAGCAGAAAGACCGGGGCTTAAAAAATTACTAAAGCGCCTTTATCCTGGAGACACGCTTGTTGTCTGGAAACTGGATCGACTTGGGCGGAGTATGCGTAACCTGGTCATTCTGGTGGAGGAACTAAAACAACGTTCCGTGAACTTCCGCAGCCTGACTGACAGTATTGATACTTCAACACCAATGGGGCGTTTTTTCTTCCACATTATGGGCGCGCTGGCGGAAATGGAAAGGGAGCTAATCGTGGAGCGTACTCGCGCCGGGCTGGCGGCAGCAAGGGCGCAAGGTCGTATTGGTGGCAGGCGTCCAAAGCTAACCCCGGAGCAATGGGCGCAGGCTGGGCGTTTGCTGGAAGGTGGCGAAACACGTCAGCGTGTAGCGTTGATCTTCGATGTGGGTTTATCAACGTTGTACAAAAAATTCCCTGCCAGTCGGCAAGCTTAACAATGGTTTCATTGTGCCATGAATGACACATTGCCGACTGCGTGCACGGGAGGCATATCAACCAGAACATAGGCAGACACCCTGTAAACCGGAGAGACTGCCTTATGGCTCAGGACTACCACCACGGCGTGCGCGTTGTTGAAATCAACGAGGGCACCCGATCCATTACCACGGTGAGCACCGCCATTGTGGGCATGGTATGCACCGGCGATGATGCTGATGCGTCCATGTTTCCCCTCAATAAGCCGGTTCTGCTGACCGATGTGTTGACCGCCAGCGGTAAAGCGGGCGAGTCCGGCACGCTGGCCCGTTCGCTGGATGCGATTGCAGACCAGGCTAAACCCGTGACCGTCGTTGTACGTGTGGCGCAGGGCGAAACCGAAGCGGAAACCACCTCCAACATTATCGGCGGCGTGACCGCTGACGGTAAAAAGACGGGCATGAAAGCGCTGCTTTCGGCGCAGTCGCAGCTCGGCGTCAAGCCGCGCATTCTCGGCGTGCCGGGACACGACACGCAGGCGGTTGCCACTGAGCTGCTGAGCGTGGCGCAGAGCCTGCGCGGGTTTGCTTATCTGTCCGCCTATGGCTGCAAAACGGTGGAAGAAGCGATTGCCTACCGTGACAATTTCAGCCAGCGCGAGGGGATGCTGATCTGGCCTGACTTCATCAACTTTGACACAGTGCTGAATGCAGATGCGACGGCTTACGCCTCCGCCCGTGCGCTCGGCCTGCGTGCCAAAATTGACGAGCAGACCGGCTGGCACAAAACCCTGTCCAACGTGGGCGTGAATGGTGTCACCGGCATTTCCGCTGATGTGTTCTGGGATCTGCAGGACCCGGCAACCGATGCGGGACTGTTGAACCAGAACGACGTCACCACGCTTATCCGCAAAGACGGCTTCCGCTTCTGGGGTTCCCGCTGCCTCAGTGACGATCCGCTGTTTGCCTTTGAGAACTACACCCGCACGGCGCAGGTGCTGGCTGACACCATCGCAGAAGCGCACATGTGGGCGGTGGATGGCGTGCTTAACCCATCGCTGGCCCGTGACATTATCGAAGGTATCCGCGCCAAGCTGCGCAGCCTGAAAGCGCAGGGTTACATCATCGGCGCAGACTGCTGGCTGGATGAGTCGGTGAACGATAAAGACTCCCTGAAAGCCGGGAAGCTCACTATCGACTACGACTACACGCCGGTGCCGCCGCTTGAAAACCTGATGCTGCGCCAGCGCATCACCGATCAGTACCTGCTGGATTTCTCCAGCCAGGTCAGCGCGTAAGGGGACACCATGGCTTTACCACGTAAGTTAAAACACCTGAACCTGTTCAACGACGGGAACAACTGGCAGGGGATCGTTGAGTCTCTGACCCTGCCGAAATTCACCCGCAAGTTTGAGAAGTATCGCGGCGGCGGTATGCCGGGCGCGGTGGACGTGGATATGGGGCTGGATGACGGCGCACTGGACACGGAATTTTCAATCGGTGGCACCGAACTGCTGTTATTCAAGCAGATGGGCAAGGCCACCGTTGACGGCATCCAGCTGCGTTTCACCGGCTCCATTCAGCGTGACGATACCGGCGAAGTGCAGGCCGTTGAGCTGGTTGTGCGCGGGCGCCATAAAGAAGTGGATTCCGGCGAGTGGAAAACCGGCGAGAGCAGCAGCACCAAAGTCAGCAGCACCAACAGCTACGCGAAGCTGACCATTAACGGTGAGGTGCTCTATGAGGTCGATCTGGTCAACATGGTTGAAATCGTTGACGGCGTGGACCTGATGGAAGAACACCGTAACGCCCTCGGCCTCTGATTAACCTTAACGGCGCGGGAAGCCGCGCCAGTATTTCATTAACAGGAAACGAACATGAGCGACAAGCTGACTGAAAAAACCGTAAAACTGGATACCACCATCATGCGCGGTAAAACTGAAATTACCGAAATTGTGCTGCGTAAGCCGCAGTCCGGCGCACTGCGTGGCACCCGTCTGCAGGCCATTATGGATATGGACGTGGGCGCGATGATGACTGTGATCCCGCGAATCTCCTCCCCGACGCTGACTGCGCAGGAAATGGCAGAGCTGGACCCCGCCGATCTGACAGCAATGGCTGTAGAGGTGGTTACTTTTTTGTTGCCGAAGTCGGTGCTTGCCGATTTGCCGACAACCTGACGGTTGATGATCTGGTGGCAGATATTGCCACCATCTTTCACTGGTCGCCGTCCATCACTGACGTTATGCCGCTGACTGATGTGCTGGAGTGGCGGCATAAGGCAATTCAGAGAAGCGGGGCCAGCGATGAGTGATAATAACCTGCGACTGCAGGTAGTTCTGGGGGCGGTGGATAAGTTAACCCGCCCATTTAAAAATGCACAGGCTGGCTCTAAGGAGCTGGCATCAGCTATTCGACAAACCCGCGATCAGATTAAAAAGCTGAGTGATGCTGGAGGTCAGCTTAAATCTTTCGATCAGCTAACTCAAAGTGTTAGCCGTACTGGTGCCGAACTGGATCAGGCGAGGCTACGCGCTCAAATGATGACGCGCGAAATGTCTTCTTTGGAATCCCCGACAAAAAAACAAACGCAGGCGCTTGAAGCTCAGTGGCGTGCTGTTTCACGTCTTGAACAAAAACAGCAACAGGAAACTCGCCAGATGGCGGCAGCCAGGGCTGAGCTTTATCGGCTGGGGTTATCTGCTGGGGGCGGAGCGCGTGAGACGGCACGGATTGCACAAGAAACTGAGCGGTATAACCGACAGTTGGCTGAGCAGGAGCGCAGGCTGCGTGAAGTTGGCGAGCGTCAGCGAAAGCTCAACGCCATCAAAGCCAAGGCTGAAAAGACCCGCGAGTTAAGGAATTCTCTGGCAGGTAATGGTGCAGGGGCGATGGCGGCTGGGGTAACTACTGGCATGACGTTGCTGGCTCCAGTAAAAGCCTATTCAGAATCAGAAAATGCAGCGAATCAGCTCGCCGGTTCAATGATGGGGCCGGGCGGAAAGGTAGCGCCTGAATTTGAAAAAATTAACCGGCTTGCAGTTGCTTTGGGCGATAAGCTGCCGGGAACAACAGCCGACTTTCAGAACATGATGACTATGCTACGCCGTCAGGGTATGTCGGCGCAGGTCATCCTGGGCGGCTTGGGAGAGTCAGCAGCTTATCTTGGCGTGCAGTTACAGATGGCTCCCACTGCAGCAGCTGAGTTTGCGGCTAAGTTACAAGATGCTACCCAGACCTCCGAAAAAGACATGATGAATCTGATGGACGTGATCCAGAAAGGATTCTACGCAGGGGTAGATTCAGGAAATATGCTGCAGGGGTTCTCAAAAATCAGCAGTGCGATGGATATTATTCATAAAAAGGGATTGGACGCGGCTAAGACATTTGCTCCTCTATTAGTTATGGCTGATCAGGCTGGTATGGCTGGAGAGTCAGCTGGTAATGCCTACCGAAAAGTATTTCAGTCCGTCATGAATACGGAAAAAGTGAAGGATGCTAATGATGAACTAAAAGGCACCGGAGTTAAGTTCGATTTTACGGATGGCAAGGGGGAGTTTGGCGGGCTGGAGAAAATGTACACGCAGTTAGCTCAACTCCAAAAGCTTAATACTGAGAAAAGGTTAGCTACTCTAAAAGGTATTTTTGGGGATGATGCGGAAACGCTGCAGGTGCTAAATATTATGATTACCAAAGGCATCTCAGGCTATCGTGAAACGGCTTCAAAGTTACAAAATCAGGCTTCTCTACGCGAGCGTGTTGATGCCTCCTTGAATACTCTTGGTAATAAATGGGAAGCCGCTACAGGTTCCTTTACCAATGCTATGGCTAGTATCGGTGAAACAGTTGCCCCAACATTAAAGAAGCTGGCTGACTGGTTGGGTGAACTGGCTTCGCGTCTGGATGGTTTTGTTAAACGACACCCACAATTGACCTCTGCGCTGTTTAAGCTGGCAGCTGGCTTTGCCATTGTTGCAACCGCCGCTGGGGTTGTTTCACTAGCGCTGGCGTCCGTGTTAGGGCCGATGGCAGTAGTGCGAATGAGCGCAGGGGTGATGGGGCTAAAATTTTCATCTGCATTTGGTCTTATTGGGAAAGCAATCAGTTCTGTTGGCAAGTCAGTTATATGGCTGGGCCGATTGATGTTTGCAAATCCTATACTGGCTGTCATTGGGCTGATCGCCGCTGGTGCAATTTATATCTGGCAGAACTGGGACACGCTTGGGCCAAAATTCAAGGCAATGTGGGATGCCGTATGTAATGCCACAAGTACGGCATGGGATTGGATTAAAGAGAAGGCCAGTGCCGCATGGGAGGGGATTAAGTCACTGTTCTTTAATTATACCTTGCCGGGATTAATAGCTAAAAATTGGGATGCAATAAAATCTGGCGTTTCTGACGCGTGGGCCAATATCAGACAATCTATTAGTGAAAAATGGAATTCGATCCTGGCTGATGTTGCCGCGCTTCCTGCGAAGTTTCAGGACATGGGCAGCGCCATTATTGACAGCATTCTCGATGGAGTTAATGCCAAATGGGAGACACTCAAAAGCAAGCTTTCCTCAGTCACCGATTATCTGCCTGACTGGATGACCGGAAATAATAAAACACAAGGTAAAGCACAGGTGCAGGTGGTTGGTGGAGCAGCAGCAGCTGCCGTTCCGTTTGCCGGGATGTATGACAGTGGTGGGATTATTCCGCGCGGTCAGTTTGGTATTGTTGGGGAGAACGGCCCTGAAATTGTGAACGGCCCCGCAAATGTGACCAGCAGGCGGCGCACTGCTGCGCTGGCTTCCGTCGTTGCAGGTGTCATGGGCGTAGCGGCAGCGCCTGCAGAGGCAGCTCCACTACATCCTTACAGCCTGCCTACTGTGGCATATAAACAAAGCCAGCCTGCGAAATCTGCCAGTGCGCCGCCAGTGATGCACTTTGAAACTCACGCACCGATCACTATCTATGCTCAGCCAGGGCAGAGTGCGCAAGATATTGCCCGTGAAGTTGCCCGACAGCTTGACGAACGCGAGCGCAAGACCAGGGCTAAAGCACGCAGCAATTTCAGTGATCAAGGGGGATATGAATCATGATGATGGTACTGGGGTTATATGTCTTCATGCTGCGTACAGTGCCATATCAGGAGCTGCAGTATCAGCGAAGCTGGCGACACGCCGCCAACAGTCGGGTGAACCGGCGACCATCAACGCAGTTTCTTGGCCCGGATAATGACTCGCTGACGTTATCTGGCGTACTGCTGCCGGAAGTCACCGGGGGCAGGCTGTCATTGCTCGCGCTGGAGCAAATGGCAGAGCTGGGCAAAGCATGGCCTCTGATTGAGGGAAGCGGGACCATTTACGGCATGTTTGTGATCGAGAGCCTGAGTCAGACAAAAACAGAGTTTTTTGAAAGCGGAATGCCTCGCCGTATTGAGTTTACGCTGACCCTGAAAAGGGTTGATGAGTCGCTGTCTGATATGTTCGGCAGTCTCAGCGATCAGCTCAGTAACCTGCAGGACTCTGCAACGTCTGCGATAGGTAATATTAAAAATACGGTTGGAGGGTTGCTGCAGTGAATTTTAGCTCTGATCTTTTTGACCTGAACAGCAGAAGCCCGGCTTTCAGTATCACTATTGAAGGTAAGGACGTGACCACCGCGCTGGATGCGCGCCTGATGAGTCTGACGCTGACCGATAACCGGGGTTTTGAGGCTGACCAGCTTGATCTGGAGCTGGACGACGCCGACGGGCAGATCGTTCTGCCGCGACGTGGTGCCGTTATTCAGCTGGCGCTGGGGTGGAAGGGCCAGCCGCTTTTCCCAAAAGGGGCATTTACGGTGGATGAGATTGAGCACAGCGGTGCTCCTGATCGTCTGACTATCCGTGCCCGTAGCGCTGATTTCCGTGAAACCCTCAACACCCGGCGCGAAAAGTCATGGCACCAGACAACCGTTGGCGATGTGGTAAAGGAAATCGCAGCACGGCATAACCTCAAAATGGCGTTGGGTAAAGACCTGACGGACAAGGCACTGGATCACATGGACCAGACCAATGAAAGCGATGCCAGTTTCCTGATGAAGCTGGCGCGCCAGTATGGGGCGATTGCTTCCGTTAAGGATGGAAACCTGCTGTTTATCAGGCAGGGGCAGGGAAGAACGGCGAGCGGAAAGCTGTTGCCGGTTATCACCATTGAACGTAAAGCCGGTGACGGTCATCGTTTTACCCTGGCTGATCGTGGTGCTTATACCGGTGTAATTGCCAGCTGGCTGCATACCCGCGAACCCAAGAAAAAAGAAACAACTAAGGTTAAGCGCCGCCGGAAGAAAACCACCGCGCCCAAAGAGCCGGAAGCAAAACAGGGTGATTATCTGGTGGGAACGGATGAAAACGTTCTGGTTCTTAATCGTACTTACGCAAACCGCAGCAATGCTGAGCGTGCGGCAAAAATGCAATGGGAGCGCCTGCAACGTGGTGTTGCGTCTTTCTCCCTGCAGCTCGCAGAGGGGCGGGCAGATCTCTACACCGAAATGCCAGTAAAGGTGAGCGGCTTTAAGCAGCCTATCGACGATGCAGAATGGACCATTACAACGTTGACGCATACGGTCAGCCCGGATAATGGTTTTACTACCAGTCTGGATCTTGAGGTTAAAATTGATGATTTAGAACTCGAATAGTAGTAAATTCACTAAAGTGAATTTAAAAAGCGTCAAATGAGGTTCTGATTATGATGAATTGCCCTAAATGTGGACACGCAGCGCATACAAGAAGCAGCTTTAGGGTATCGGACCAGACAAAAGAGCGTTATTGCCAGTGCCAAAATATTAACTGTGGTGCTACTTTTGTTACTCATGAAACTGTTGTGAGATACATTACTACTCCCAATCTAATTGATCATGCCCCACCACACCCATCAACGGGAGGGCAGGGCCATATGAACTTTTAAAACCACTGATTAGGTTTACATTTTTTCGATTAAGCTGGTTCTGTATTCTTCTGCTTGCTTGAAGTCCATGGAACCAGTTTTTTTACACTCAATCCCACCGCCATTTATTTTGTAACCCTGATCGGACGTGACATTCCATAGAGTGATTTTTTTTATTGTCTCTGGATTCCACTTGTTCATAAAGTAGTCATCACATATAGCGCTGAACATGGATTTTGCAGCGTCTATCATTAGTGCTTGCTTGTTGTATCTGACGGTCAGCTCACCATCTTCCAGTACATGAGTCCTGATATCATAACCAGCTATCAGATTGTCGATAGAGTTGGGTATTTTGTCCGCGAATGCGCTCTGAGAAGTGATTAGTAACAGAGCTAATAAAGGTTTTTTCATGAGAGATCGCCCTTTAAAAGTAAAAGTATGTGAAAAACCACCGCCATTTCATCGCCACTAAAAAATTAACCAACAAAAAAGCCACTCGCTAGAGTGGCTTAATTATATGTTTTTAAAGCTAAAATTTGGTGGCCCCTGCTGGACTTGAACCAGCGACCAAGCGATTATGAGTCGCCTGCTCTAACCACTGAGCTAAGGGGCCGTGGCGGTGAATTATAAAGTAACTCCCCGCAGCAATCCAGCCATTCACACCTGCCTGCTGTTTTTATAAACAACGCATTATCAATCCTTTATACTTCCATAACGATGTATCAGCGGGAGTAAAGATGATCAACGACATTCTGGCCCCTGGCCTGCGGGTGGTGTTCTGCGGAATCAACCCGGGCAAGTCCTCGGCGCACACCGGTTTTCACTTTGCCCATCCGGGCAATCGCTTCTGGAAGGTGATCTACCAGGCCGGGTTTACCGACAGGTTACTCAAGCCCGAAGAGGAGCAGCATCTGCTGGACACGCGCTGCGGAATTACCATGCTGGTCGAGCGGCCGACGGTGCAGGCAAGCGAGGTCAACCTGCATGAACTGCGCAGCGGCGGGCGGGAGCTGGTGAAGAAGATTGAAGACTACCAGCCGGCCGCACTGGCGATCCTCGGCAAGCAGGCCTACGAGCAGGCATTCAGCCAGCGCGGGGCTAAGTGGGGTAAGCAGAGCATCATGATTGGCGTTACGCAGGTGTGGGTGTTGCCGAACCCGAGCGGGCTCAACAGGGCGACGCTGGACAAGCTGGTAGAGGCGTATCGGGAGCTGGATGAGGCGCTGATGGTACGGGGGCTTTAGGGCTTCTACGGCCTGATGCCCTCACCCTGACCCTTTCCCACAGGTCGAGGCAATAAAAAAAGCTCCCCGAGGGGAGCTTTTTCACTGTCAGAACAGATTAGTCGTCCAGGAAGCTACGCAGCACTTCAGAGCGGCTTGGGTGACGCAGCTTACGCAGCGCCTTCGCTTCGATCTGACGGATACGTTCGCGGGTAACGTCGAACTGTTTACCCACTTCTTCCAGCGTGTGGTCGGTGTTCATATCGATACCGAAACGCATACGCAGCACTTTCGCTTCACGGGCGGTCAGGCCAGCCAGAACGTCGTGCGTTGCGGCACGCAGGCTTTCGGTGGTGGCAGAGTCCAGCGGCAGCTCGAGGGTGGTATCCTCGATGAAATCACCCAGATGCGAATCTTCATCATCACCAATTGGTGTTTCCATGGAGATTGGTTCTTTGGCGATCTTCAGCACTTTACGGATCTTGTCTTCCGGCATCAGCATGCGCTCGGCCAGCTCTTCCGGCGTCGGCTCGCGACCCATCTCCTGCAGCATCTGGCGGGAAATACGGTTGAGCTTGTTGATCGTCTCAATCATATGCACCGGAATACGGATGGTGCGCGCCTGATCCGCGATAGAGCGGGTGATAGCCTGACGGATCCACCAGGTTGCGTAGGTGGAGAACTTGTAACCACGACGGTATTCAAACTTGTCTACCGCTTTCATCAGACCGATGTTGCCTTCCTGAATCAGATCCAGGAACTGCAGACCGCGGTTGGTGTATTTCTTGGCGATAGAGATAACCAGACGCAGGTTCGCTTCAACCATCTCTTTCTTCGCACGGCGGGCTTTCGCTTCACCGATGGACATGCGACGGTTGATGTCTTTAACCTGCTCGATGGTCAGGCCAGTCTCTTCTTCAATCTGCTGCAGCTTCTGCAGGCCGCGATACACGTCTTCTTTCACGTCGTGCAGTTTTTCAGACCACGGCTTGTTCATCGCAATAGCCGCGTTGAACCAGGTTTCGCTGGTTTCGTTGCCGGTGAAGAGGGTGATGAAGTTCTTCTTCGGCATTTTGCACTGCTCAACGCACAGCTTCATGATGATGCGTTCCTGGGTACGTACGCGATCCATCATCACGCGCATGCTGTTCACCAGGTAGTCGAACTGTTTTGGCACCAGGCGGAACTGTTTGAACACTTCAGACAGTTTCAGGATCTCTTCCTGAGCGGCTGCGTGGCTGCGGCCTTTCGCTTTGATGGTGTCACGCGTCACTTCGTACTGAGTACGCAGCTCGGCAAACTTCTCGCGCGCCAGTTCTGGGTCGATGCTGTTGTCATCATCGGCGCTGTCGTCGTCGCTCTCTTCCTCATCTTCGTCTTCGTCATCATCCATCTCTTCCTGAGACAGTTCAGAACCGACGTGAGTGGCGGTAGGCGCCATATCTTCTTCAGCGTTCGGGTCGACAAAACCGGTGATCAGGTCAGACAGGCGCGCTTCTTCCGCTTCAACGCGATCGTACTGCTCCAGCAGATAGGTGATCGCTTCCGGGTACTCAGCAACAGAGCACTGAACCTGGTTGATCCCATCTTCGATGCGTTTTGCGATGTCAATTTCGCCTTCGCGGGTCAACAGTTCAACGGTACCCATTTCGCGCATGTACATGCGGACCGGGTCAGTGGTACGCCCGATTTCAGATTCCACGCTGGACAGTACCTGTGCAGCAGCTTCTTCCGCATCTTCGTCAGTGTTGTTGGAGGTTTCAGCCAGCAACAGATCATCGGCATCCGGTGCTTCTTCCATCACCTGAATGCCCATGTCATTGATCATTTGGATGATGTCTTCGATTTGATCTGAATCGACGATATCTTCCGGCAGATGGTCATTGACCTCGGCATAGGTCAGATAGCCTTGCTCCTTACCACGTTGGACAAGAAGTTTCAGCTGTGACTGCGGGTTTTGCTCCATAAGACGGTATCCACACTTAATTCGTTTGATTGGTGTCGGCGATGGGGCTGCCAACCTTTAAAGCGAGGGCGTACTTATATTTTTGCCGCTGCCTCTCAGTGCGGCTGCCGGGGGCTTCCCGATCGATATTCGGCACTTAAGCCGTTAAATTTATTTATTTCTTCGCCAGTTCCTGGTTAATCATCCAGAGCTCCCGGCGTTCTTCGCTGCTCAAACCGTGTGTGCGCTCGCGAGCTATCAACTCTTCCTGGCGCAACTCAAGCATCGAATCAAACATATGGTTGAGTGAGTCGGTAAACGTTTTTTCTGCAATGTCCTTATCTGCTATATCGTCCCACATCGACAATTTTTCAAGGGTAGCGGCCTCTTTTGTGCCGCGATAATGCTCTAAAAGTTGTCCGGTGGTCAGACCTGGCTGAGACAAACAGGTGTTGACCAGTTCTGAAAATAAGCCAAGCCCGGGCAATTTTTCGTGGTTCAAACCCGCCAGCGACGGCACCTGTGGCGCCAGCTCGGGGTTTTGTACCAGTAACCCTATCAGTATACGCATGGTTGTGCGTTTTAGCTGAGGCGCGGGGCGAACCGCACCGTTTTCAGCCTGTTTAGGCATTAAACGTTCAAGCTGGCTGTCATCCAGAATGCCGAGCTTGTTGCCTAGCTCCTGACGCAGGTAGATGCGCAGCGTTTCGCCGGGCACCTGACTGATTAACGGCAGCGCCAGCGTGCTGAGCTGCGCGCGCCCGTCAGGGGTACTCAAATCAACCTGCGGCATCAGGCTGTTAAACAAAAACGTGGAGAGCGGCTGTGCCTGCTCCATCCGCGCTTCAAACGCCGCTTTGCCCTCTTTACGCACCAGCGTATCCGGGTCTTCACCGTCGGGCAGGAACATAAAGCGCAACTGACGCCCGTCGGTCATATAGGGTAGCGCGGTTTCCAGCGCGCGCCAGGCGGCATCGCGTCCGGCGCGGTCTCCGTCGTAACAACAAATCACGTTGTTGGTCACGCGGAACAGCAGCTGGATGTGATCCGCCGTCGTGGACGTTCCTAACGACGCAACCGCGTAGTTAATGTCGTACTGCGCCAGCGCAACGACGTCCATATAGCCTTCGACGACCAGAAGACGCGGTGGTTCCGCGTTATCCTGCTGCGCCTCATAAAGGCCGTAAAGCTGGCGGCCCTTATGGAAAATATCGGTTTCCGGGGAGTTGAGGTACTTCGGCAGGGCATCACCCAGCACGCGACCACCAAAACCAATTACCCGGCCTCGCTTGTCGCGGATTGGGAACATTACCCGTTCGCGGAAGCGGTCGTAGCTTCGTCCCTGGTCGTTGGTGACCAGCATGCCTGCATCGATGAGAGACTTACGATCTTCGCTATTGCCGCCAAAACGCTTTAACACGTTGTCCCAGCCGGGCGGGGCGTAGCCAATAGCGAAACGCGCAATGACATCGTCGCTCAGTCCGCGCTTGTTCAGATACTGACGCGCAGGTTCAGCCGCAGAGTGCTTAAGAGACTGTTGGTAAAACGAATTCAGGCCATCCATCAGTTGATACAGCGTTTGCCGTTGATGGCGCTCGATCTGACTTGGCCCACTGCCAGCTTCATACGGCACTTCAAGGTTATGCATTGCCGCCAGCTCTTCGACGGTTTCAACGAACTCGAGCTTGTCGTAGTTCATTAAAAAATCGACGGCATTACCGTGAGCACCACAGCCGAAGCAATGGTAAAACTGCTTTTCACCGTTTACGGTGAAGGAGGGGGTTTTTTCGTTATGGAACGGACAGCACGCATGGTAATTCTTGCCCTGCTTCTTCAGCTTTACCCGCGCGTCGATGAGATCGACGATGTCGGTTCTGGCGAGCAGGTCATTGATGAAAACGCGTGGGATTCTTCCGGCCATATGCCCCAAAATTTAAGCGACTTATAAACGAAAACAAGCCGCGCATTCCTTCCGGAAGCACGGCCTTACGACTACTACTCTGTCTGTCAATTGAGGGCTGAGGCCCTCAACCAATTAGTACAGACGAGTACGGCGTGCGTTTTCGCGAGCCAGTTTCTTCGCGTGACGTTTCACAGCGGAAGCTTTAGCGCGCTTACGTTCGGTCGTTGGTTTTTCATAAAACTCACGACGACGAACTTCAGCCAGAACACCTGCTTTCTCGCATGAACGTTTGAAGCGACGCAGTGCTACGTCGAACGGCTCGTTTTCACGTACTTTAATTACCGGCATGTAACTCTCACCTTTAATAAATTCGGTTTGCCGCTGGCATCAACGCCAGCTTATTTCAAAATGGTGCGGAATTTTACTGCAAATGCTGCTGCTTTGTAAAGCACCGATGCGATTTTGAAAGGGACTTTAATAAGGGTGAGGAGTATACACGAGCCTTCTTCCTGGGGCGAACAAAGTTTTACATCAACCCGCCCAGGCTCTACACTGCGCGGTATTGAAACGAGGTAAAACAAGTCATGCGTGTACTGGGTATTGAAACATCCTGCGATGAAACCGGCATCGCCATTTACGACGACGAAAAAGGGCTTCTGGCCAACCAACTGTATAGTCAGGTGAAATTGCACGCTGACTACGGCGGCGTCGTGCCTGAACTGGCCTCTCGTGACCACGTGCGTAAAACCGTTCCCCTGATTCAGGCGGCGCTGAAAGAGGCCGGGTTAAGTTCAACCGATATTGATGCCGTAGCCTACACCGCGGGGCCGGGTCTGGTCGGCGCGCTGCTGGTCGGCGCGACGGTTGGCCGTTCGCTGGCCTTCGCGTGGGATGTGCCAGCCATCCCGGTTCACCATATGGAAGGGCACCTTCTGGCGCCGATGCTGGAAGAGAATCCGCCTGAATTTCCGTTTGTGGCGCTGCTGGTCTCCGGCGGCCATACGCAGCTGATTAGCGTCACGGGCATTGGCAAGTACGAGCTGCTGGGCGAGTCAATCGACGACGCTGCCGGTGAAGCGTTCGACAAAACCGCCAAGCTGCTGGGACTCGATTACCCAGGCGGCCCGATGCTGTCCAAAATGGCGGCGCAGGGAACGGAAGGGCGCTTTGTCTTCCCGCGTCCGATGACCGACCGTCCGGGGCTGGACTTCAGCTTCTCCGGGCTGAAAACCTTCGCGGCCAACACCATCCGCAATAACGACGACAGCGAGCAGACCCGCGCCGATATCGCCCGCGCGTTTGAAGATGCGGTGGTGGATACGCTGATGATCAAGTGCAAGCGCGCGCTGGATCAGACCGGCTTCAAGCGTCTGGTGATGGCGGGCGGCGTCAGCGCCAACCGCACGCTGCGCGCGAAGCTCGCCGAGATGATGCAAAAGCGTCGTGGGGAAGTGTTCTACGCCCGTCCCGAATTCTGTACCGATAACGGGGCGATGATTGCCTACGCCGGTATGGTGCGCCTGAACGCTGGCGCAACGTCTGACCTGAGCGTGTCCGTGCGTCCGCGCTGGCCGCTGGCGGAACTGCCTGAGGCGTGAGTTTTTTTGCCCGGTGGCGCTGCGCTTACCGGGCCTACAAAACCGTAGGCCGGGTCAGGCGAAGCCGCCACCCGGCAATAACCCGCACTACACCCGCAGCATCCCTTTCTCTTCCAGAAACGCAATGATCGTTCCCAGACCGTCTCCCGCTTTCAGGTTAGTAAAGGTCCACGGACGCTCGCCTCGCATGCGGTTGGTGTCGCGCTCCATCACCTCCAGCGAGGCGCCGACGTACGGCGCGAGATCGGTTTTGTTGATCACCAGAAAATCGGACTTGGTGATCCCCGGCCCGCCCTTGCGCGGAATTTTTTCCCCTTCGGCCACGTCAATCACGTAGATGGTCAGATCCGCCAGCTCCGGGCTGAAGGTCGCGCTCAGGTTGTCCCCGCCGCTTTCCACGAAGATCAGATCCAGATTGCCGAACTTCTCGCTGAGCGCTTCCACCGCCGCCAGGTTCATCGAGGCGTCTTCGCGGATGGCGGTATGCGGGCAGCCGCCGGTCTCCACGCCCACGATGCGCTCCGGCGCCAGCGCGCCCGCCTCGGTCAGGATGCGCTGATCCTCTTTGGTGTAGATATCGTTGGTCACCACCGCCAGGTGATATGTGTCGCGCATTGCCTTGCAGAGCGCTTCCAGCAGCGCGGTTTTGCCCGACCCTACCGGGCCACCCACGCCCACGCGCAGGGGATGTTTGTAATCAGCCATGTTGACTCCTCAGGAACGGAATAGTCGTGAATATTGGGTTTCGTGGCGCGCGGAGGCGATGGCGGACAGCGGCGTAGCTGCTCCCAGCGCGTCGTCGCGACGTAAAAAGGCCTGTTCAAGCCCGGCGGCAAAATGGTCGCTCAGCTCGATAATCAGCTGCTGCGCCGCCTGCTGCCCAAACGGCACCAGCTTGACGCCCGCCATGACCGCGCTCTCAATCCAGCTGTAGCCGAGGCTCAGCGCCAGCTCGCGCACGTCAATGCCCCAGCGCACGCCGAGCCACGCCATGCCGCAGAGCTGGCTTTGCCTGCACAGCGCCAGCCATTCTGCCGGGCAGTCCGGCTCCCAGCTTTTGATGAGACGCGTAAAGGCCGCTCCGCGGTTGCGTTCTTCTTCGCGCAGCTCGCGCGTTTCCCGACAGGCGAGCAGGTATGCCGTCCAGCGTTTGGCCGTTGCCAGATCGTGCCGATCGCAGGCCTGGCAGAGGCGGTGAAACAGCGGCAGATCGACGCAGAAAAAACTCTGTTCCATCTGCTGGATCTGCCAGCGTTTAAAGGCGTCGACGTTCGCGACCCAGCCCGCCTCCACGGCCCACTCCAGCCCCTGCGACCAGGTAAATGACCCGACCGGCAGGCTGCTGCTGGAGAGCTGCATCAGGCGCAGCCACTGGCGGGCGTGCTCCATCAGCTCATCAGCGCCAGCAGGGCGGAGACGATCAGCCCGCCGCCGAAGGTTTTACGCAGCCCGTCGTGACGGCGCAGCAGCAAGCCTGCGGCGAAACTGGCGCACAGCACCGTCGCGCTGGCGAACATAAACCCGCTGGTGAACAGCCAGAAGCTATGGCCGGACATCTCCACGCCGTGCGCCCAGCCGTGGAACATCGCCAGGGCAGGCACCGCCAGCAGCAGACGGTTTTCAGTCTTAAACATCATCACGCCGCTGACCGCCAGCGAGGCGATAATCAGCATCTCCATGCCGCTAAAGCCGCCGAGCAGGCTGCCTGCGATGGCGCCGACAAGCATCATCCCGAGGGTGGCAAACGGCAGCAGGAGCTTGCGGCCGCTCAGCGCCGAGAGCACGCCTGCACCGGTGAGCATCAGGAGATGATCGAGCCCGGTCAGCGGATGGAAAAAACCAGCCTGAAAGCTGTCGGCACCGTGGCCGGGATGCGCGAGCGCGGGAACGGAAAAAGCCAGCAGTAACAGGGGGAGTAACTTGCGCATGATGAGTCCTTAATGTGAATGGGCGTGAGAATGGCTATGGGCATCGCTGGCATACGCGCCCGCTTCTGGTTCAAACGGCAGGCTGGCGTAGGTCACCTCCAGCCCAAACTGGCGCAGCATGTCGTCGAGAACGTGATCGTGGTGATAGCGCAGCTCGCCGGGCATCACCTGCAGCGGCACGTGGCGGTTGCCCAGGTGGTAACAGGCGCGGGCGAGCAGGAACGGATCGGCGCAGCGCACCACGGAGACCGACTCCGGGGCGGCGATCACTTCGATCACTTCGCTGCCGTCGTCGGTGGTCAGCAGGTCCCCCCCGCGCAGCAGCAGGCCGCGCGGCAGCATCAGCCCGGCTTCGCGGCCGTCGTTCAGCGCTACGCGGGCGCGGCTTTTCACCCGTACGTCAATCGGCAGCGTGACGCTGGCGGTAGTCGGGTGCGCGTGGTCCAGACGTTGGGTCAGATAAATCATCATTACTCCTCAAAACAGGAAATAGCGTTGCGCCATCGGCAGAACGTCAGCCGGTTCGCTGGTAATCAGTTCGCCGTCGACGCGCACCTCGTAGGTTTGCGAATCAACGGTGATGTTCGGTTGCAGAGCGTTATGGATCATGTCGGCCTTTTTCACCGTCCGGCAGCCTTTTACCACCGCCGTGGCGCTCTGCAGACTGAGCTGCTGTGGGATGCCGTTCGCACTGGCGGCCTGCGAGATAAACGTCAGCCGCGTAGCGTGGCGTGCGGCGCCCAGCGATCCAAACATCGGGCGGTAATGGACCGGCTGCGGCGTGGGGATTGAAGCGTTGATGTCGCCCATCGGCGCGCAGGCGATCATCCCGCCCTTGACGATGGTGGCGGGCTTGACGCCGAAGAACGCCGGGGACCAGACCACCAGATCTGCCAGCTTGCCCGCCTCAATCGAACCGACTTCGTGGGCGATGCCGTGGGTCAGCGCCGGGTTAATGGTGTACTTGGCGACATAGCGCTTCACGCGGAAGTTGTCGTTATCGCCGGTCTCTTCCGGCAGCGCGCCGCGCTGGACCTTCATGCGGTGCGCGACCTGCCAGGTGCGGATAATCACTTCCCCGACGCGGCCCATGGCCTGCGAATCTGACGAGGTGAGCGAAAACGCGCCGATATCGTGCAGCACGTCTTCCGCGGCGATGGTTTCACGACGAATGCGGGATTCGGCAAACGCCACGTCCTCGGCAATATCCGGGTCGAGGTGATGACAAACCATCAGCATGTCGAGATGCTCGTCGATGGTATTGACCGTGTAGGGCAGCGTCGGGTTGGTGGAGGAGGGCAGAATATTCGGGTGCGCGCAGGCGGTGATGATATCCGGCGCGTGGCCACCGCCCGCCCCTTCGGTGTGGAAGGTGTGGATGGTGCGCCCGCCAATGGCGGCCAGCGTATCTTCGACAAACCCGGACTCGTTCAACGTGTCGCTGTGCAGCGCCACCTGAATGTCCATCTCTTCGGCCACCTCCAGCGAGCAGTTGATCGCCGCAGGCGTGGCGCCCCAGTCTTCGTGGATCTTCAGCCCGATGGCGCCCGCGGCAATCTGCTCGCGCAGGGCATCTGGGTTGGAGCCGTTCCCCTTGCCGAGCAGGCCGATATTCACCGGAAGCGTATCGGCAGCCTGCAGCATGCGGGCGATATACCACGGCCCCGGCGTGCAGGTGGTGGCGTTGGTGCCCGCCGCCGGACCGGTGCCGCCGCCGATCATGGTGGTGACGCCGGAGACCAGCGCCTCTTCCGCCTGCTGCGGGCAGATCCAGTGGATGTGGGTGTCGATCCCGCCTGCGGTAACGATCTTCCCTTCGGCGGCAATCACTTCCGTCGCCGCGCCAATCGGGATCGTCACACCGGGCTGGATGTCCGGGTTCCCGGCTTTACCGACGGCAAAGATCCGCCCGTTCTTGACGCCAATATCGGCTTTCACGATCCCCCAGTGATCGACGATCAGCGCGTTGGTCAGCACCAGATCCACGCAGTCGTCTGCGGTCATCTGCCCCTGACCCATGCCGTCGCGGATCACCTTCCCGCCGCCGAACTTGACCTCTTCGCCGTAGATCGTGAGATCGTCTTCCACTTCAATCCACAGCTCGCTGTCGGCCAGCCGGACTTTATCTCCGGTGGTGGGGCCAAACATATCGGCATAGGCCCGGCGTGAAATGTCAGCCATGTTTCACCTCGCCCATTACCTCGCCGCGAAAGCCGACAATGCGCTGCGCACCCGAGACCTGAACCAGCGTCACTTCCCGCTTCTGGCCGGGCTCAAAGCGCACGGCGGTGCCTGCCGGGATGTTTAACCGGTAGCCTCGGGTCGCCTCACGGTCAAACTTCAGCGCCGGGTTGACCTCGTAAAAGTGATAGTGCGATCCGACCTGGATCGGCCTGTCGCCGTGGTTTTCGACAATCACGGTTTGGGTTTCTCGCCCGACGTTGATCGCAATCGTGCCGGGCTGGATCTGGTATTCGCCTGGGATCATCACGCGCTCCTTAGACGATCGGGTTGTGGACGGTGACGAGCTTGGATCCGTCCGGGAAGGTGGCTTCCACCTGGATATCCGGGATCATCTCCGGCACGCCCTCCATCACCTGGTCGCGCGTCAGGACGTGGCGGCCCGCCTCCATCAGCGAGGCGACGGTTTCGCCATCGCGCGCGCCTTCCATGATGAAGGCGCTGATCAGCGCGACCGATTCCGGATAATTGAGCTTTACCCCGCGCGCAAGGCGGCGTTCGGCAACCAGCGCGGCGGTGAACAGCAACAGCTTGTCTTTTTCTCTGGGAGTCAGTTCCATAGCGTTTCTCTTATGTCTGCCAGATGCGCGGCGAACAGGCGGTTTTGGGGGTTAAAAGCGGGCGAAGCGACTGCCAGATATCGCGCATCACCCGCTGACAAATCAGGTTGTCGTGGGAGAGAAAACGCACCGACATGAGATCGTCGGTGAGCGTTGCCCCCGCAAAATGGCCCAGAGGCGCGAGCAGCGCGCGCACCGCGTCGAGTTGTTCTTCTCTGGCCGGGTAGAACAGCAGCGTGCCGATCCACGGATGCCCGGCGACGGGTGTGAGATCGCCGTTGCTGAGGTGCTGACGCTCAATCAGACGCGGCTCGTCCTCAACCCAGACTTCAAGGCGGCTCTCCAGCGTGCCGTGGCTGAAGGTCTCACCGATCACCGGTCGTCCCAGACAGTACAGCTCCCACGCCAGCAGCGTGCTGGAGGCCTTCAGGTGGAAGACGGAGCGCAGCGCGGCATTCGCCCCGGGGAAGATAATGGTGTCCTGCGGCAGCCACTCCAGCGTGGCGTCTTCATCAAGGTAAAAGTGCTGGCTCAGACGCGCCTGCGGGCCGCTGCTGCGATAAAACTTGCTGGCGCCGGGCATGGTGATAAGCGTGTGGCTTTTGGCGTCCAGCCGAACGGAAATGTCCAGCGTATCGCCGCCCACAACCCCGCCCGGCGGGTGCAGCAGGTAAAGGTGGCAGGTTTCGCCTTCGGGATAAAATGGACGCTGAACGGTAAGCGGCCCGACGTGATGAGCGGAGTGCAGGAGGGTTTTCTCAGGGGTGTGACAAAACTGCAGGGCAAGCGACGCCTGCCAGCCTTTGTACGAATTATCAGTGACCTGAGCTGCTAACATGCTGCATCCATCTGCGCATCATCGGGGTCGTTTCAGTATGCCCTGGCAGAATTGAAGGCTGTCATATGAGTCGCTTATGGATAAAAAAACGGCTCATATGAGCCGGTTTCAAACTTTTGATAATCGCCCGGCGGCGCTACGCTTGCACGGGCCTACAAGAGAATGCGCAATGTAGGCCGGGTAAGCGCAGCGCCACCCGGCAGGAAAGGCTAGCGATAATCCTCCGCATCCACATCATACCCCGACGGCTCCCAGCGGATCGCCAGCAGCGAGGTCAGGCCGATAAATGGCGCCAACGCAATCACCCAGAACACGGCGGTATCCAGCGAGGCGACCAGCAGCGGGAACAGGAACAGCGACAGCGTCGAGCTGCTGCGCATCAGCGTCTGGTTAAGGCCAACGCCGACGCCGCGCAGCGAGGTCGGGTAGCTCAGTGAGGCAAACGTCATGGTATGCGCGCCCGGGCCGAAGCCCTGGCCGAACAGGAAGAGCGCCAGCATCGCCACGGCAAGCACGCCTTCGGTGGCGCCTTCCGGACGACCAATTAGCCCCAGGCCCAGCAGCGCGACCAGCTGGCAGGCGTAACCCGCCAGCGACATCCGCCAGGCGCCGAAGCGCGGCACGTAGCGTACCGCCAGCAGTCCGCCAACGAAGGCAAACAGCAGGTTAAGCACCAGAGAAATCAGGATGGTGGTCAGCATCGACTGGACGAAGAAGCTGGAGATGATCACCGGCAGACCAAACGCCACCGCGTTATAGGCGAACGAAGAGACGACGGACAGCAGCGTGGCGAGCGTCGTGCGGCGTAAGTAGACGCCGCGGAACAGGTTCAGATAGTTGGACCATTTCGCTTTATTCACGACGGGAGCTGGCTGGCTGAGCGCATCCTGCGGCACGTGGGCATTGATGTTATACGATTGACGCAAAATAGACGCCGCCTCCTTCAGGTTGCCCTGATTTGCCGCCCAGACTGGCGATTCGCTCATATAGCGGCTGCGGATGGCGATAATCACCAGCGCGGGTACCGCGCCGAAGCCAAGGATCAGGCGCCACAGCCAGTCGCTGTGGCTTTCCGGCAGCACGGCGTAGAAGAAGAGCACCAGCAGGTAGGAGATACTGATGGCGGCATACCAGGTGGGGCACCACATGGCGACGCTGGAGGCCTTATTGCCGGGGCCTTTTAGCCTGGCGAACTCGCTTAAAAATGCCATCGCCACGGGAAGGTCGATCCCGACGCCAAGCCCCATGACAAAGCGGGCACCCGCCAGCACATATTCGTTCGGGGCCAGCGCACAGGCGATGGCGGCCACCACGAAGAAGAGCATGTCGGCCATAAAGACGCGATAGCGCCCGATTTTATCCGTGAGATAACCGCCGAGCAGCGCCCCGACAATCGCGCCAAACGTAATGGCGGACGCCACCATGCCGGTACCGGCGGGCGTCAGGTTAAATTCGCGGGTGATATCTTTTATGCCGAAGGCCAGCGCGCCCAGATCGTAGGCATCGAGGAAAATCCCGCCCAGCGCGATACCGATCACGATGCGAGCATTGGCCCGGCCCTGAGAACCATCATTAACGAGGCGTGAAACATCCGATGCGCTGCGCACCCACTGGATGTCGCCATCGGAACGTTTTCCTGCCGTTGAAAGGGGAGTTGTTTCTGTGATTTCTGCCATTTTCTTCTTATGTGGTTGTGTTGTGTCCCTAACAGTTACCACAGGCAGAAGGTGACCAAAATCACATTTGGCTATAAGGCATAACTAACCTTACGGAGCGTCTTTTTTCTTCCTCTTGAGCTTCGTCCAGATTTTGGTCTCCTGACGACGCCACAGGCGCTGAATATTGTCGTGATGACGCAGCAGGATAAGGCAGGAGAGCATCGATACCGGGAAGGTGAACTGAGGTTTGAACCACCAGACGTAGAACGGGGCGATCAGCGCGCTGACGATCGCGCCCAGCGACGAATAGCCGCTCAGCAGAATGGTGAGCAGCCAGGTGCCAGCCATCACGCCGGTTAAATCCCAGCCGATAGGCGCAATGGCACCAAAGGCGGTTGCCACGCCTTTACCGCCTTTAAAACCGAAGAATACGGGCCAGATGTGGCCGACACAGGCAGCAATGGCAATGAGGCCCAGCCAGAACGGCGTGACGCCCAGCGCATACGCGCCCCAGACGGGTAGCATCCCTTTCAGAACATCAAAAATCAAAACCGCTACGGCTGCTCCCTTGCCGCCAATTCGTAGTACGTTGGTCGCTCCCGGATTCCCGGAACCACTTTCACGCGGGTCAGGTAACCCGGCGATGCGGCAGACCAGAATGGCGCTGGAGATTGAGCCGCAAAGATAGGCGAGGAGGATCATTCCAGGCGCGATTGCACTCATAACGCTGTTCCGTTTTGAAAATGTATCTGTATTCTCAGCATCTGTGGATAATACGCATAATTCGCCGGAAGTGGTATCCGGTTTAGCCAAAAAGCAGGCAGGTCGTGATGGATATTGTATTTATAGAGCAACTTTCGGTAATCACCACTATTGGTGTTTACGACTGGGAACAGACCATCGAGCAGAAGCTGGTGTTCGATATCGAAATGGGCTGGGATAACCGCAAGTCGGCAAAAAGCGATGACGTGAACGACTGTCTCAGCTACGCCGACATCAGTGAAACGGTCATCGGCCACGTGGAAGGGCAACGTTTTGCGCTGGTCGAACGGGTGGCGGAAGAGGTCGCAGAATTGCTGCTGAAAAAATTCAACTCACCGTGGGTGCGCATCAAGCTGAGCAAACCGGGCGCGGTGGCGCGCGCGGCCAACGTGGGCGTCATTATCGAGCGTGGCACAAATCTGAAAGGGAAGATTTAACGTCATAATAGCTAAACCATTTTAGGTTATACCGGTCTTAAAGCTGTATCTTTCACGGTAGCCGTTGGGGCGACCGTTTTTTTTATATTTTTTTAGGGGTTTATAGATGAGCGATATGCACTCGCTGCTGGTGGCGGCAATACTGGGTGTGGTCGAAGGATTGACGGAGTTTTTACCGGTTTCCAGTACCGGCCATATGATCATTGTTGGTCATCTGCTGGGCTTTGAAGGCGATACTGCAAAAACGTTTGAAGTGGTGATCCAGCTGGGTTCGATTCTGGCGGTGGTGGTGATGTTCTGGCGCCGTCTGTTTGGCCTGATCGGTATCCATTTTGGCCGTCCGCCGCAGCACGAAGGGATGAGTAAAGGCCGCCTGTCGCTGATCCATATTCTGCTCGGGATGATCCCGGCGGTGGTGCTGGGGCTGGTTTTCCACGACGCCATCAAATCGCTGTTTAACCCGATTAACGTGATGTACGCGCTGGTGGTGGGCGGCTTCCTGCTGATCGCCGCGGAAGTGCTGAAGCCAAAAACGCCGCGCGCGGAAGGGCTGGACGATATGACGTATCGTCAGGCGTTTATCATTGGCTGCTTCCAGTGTCTGGCGCTGTGGCCGGGCTTTTCCCGTTCAGGCGCAACCATCTCCGGTGGGATGCTGATGGGCGTAAGCCGTTACGCCGCGTCAGAGTTCTCGTTCCTGCTGGCGGTGCCGATGATGATGGGGGCCACCGCGCTTGACCTCTATAAAAGCATCGGTTTCCTCACCACGGGCGACATTCCGATGTTCGCCGTCGGCTTCATCACCGCGTTTATCGTGGCGCTGATTGCCATCAAAATCTTCCTGCAGCTGATTAAGCGTATCTCGTTCATTCCGTTCGCGATCTACCGCTTTATCGTTGCCGCTGCGGTTTACGTGGTCTTCTTCTGACCGACTGCCCTCAGTCTTTTGGCTGAGGGCAATGCTTTTCCTTCCACTCTGATACCGCCTGAATCCGCCGTTTCGTCAGCTCTTCGCGAATGTCCGGGCCTTTGAATCCCGCCTCGACAACGTCCTTCGTCGGCACCGCTTTGGCTACCTCCCAGGCTTTACGCAGTAAACGTCCCTGCGGGTAGTCACAGGCTTCAAACCCGGTACGCCCGCGCACGTCAGCCTCGCTGGTGAGCGCGATCTGCTCCACGCGCTGGGGTTTGCGCCAGGCGTCGATGTTATCGAACAGCTTAACGATGGTGGCCGGTTTCAGGATCGGGAAGGTATGGATCAGGTCGTGGAATTCGGCCACCAGTTTCGCCAGATCGCGGATTTCGTTCGGCACGCGCAGGCGCTGGCACAGCCCTTCGACCAGCTTCACCCCTGCCGGACCGTGCCCGTGGTGCCGAGGCCAGAGCTCTTTTGGCGTTAAGCCTTTGCCGAGATCGTGGCACAGGGTGGAAAAGCGCACGTCCACGTCAGGGCTGAGCATGGCCGCCATGCTCAGGGTCATCAGCGTGTGCACGCCGGTGTCAATCTCCGGATGCCATTTCGCCGGAGCCGGTACGCCAAACAGCGCGTCTATTTCCGGGAACAGCACCTTCAGGGCGCCGCAGTCGCGCAGCACCTGGAAAAAGACCTGCGGGTTACGCGTGGTGAGCGCATTCTCGGTCTCTTTCCAGACGCGCTCTGGCGTCAGGTGTTCAAGCTCGCCCGCCTCGGTCATGGCGGTCATCAGCGCCATGGTCTCATCGGCAATGCGGAAGCTGAGATGGGCGTAACGCGCGGCAAAACGCGCCACGCGCAGCACGCGGAGCGGATCTTCAGAAAACGCCGGGGAGACGTGACGTAAGAGACGGTTGCGCAGATCGTCCTGGCCGCCATAAGCGTCAATAATCTGGCCGTGCTCGTCCTGCGCCAGCGCGTTAATGGTGAGATCGCGACGCAGGAGATCGTCCTCCAGCGTGACGTCCGGCGCGGCATAGCAGGTAAAGCCCGTATAGCCCGAACCTGATTTCCGCTCGGTACGCGCCAGGGCATACTCTTCGCGGCTTTTCGGATGTAAAAAGACGGGAAAATCGCGGCCTACCTGCTGGTAGCCCGCGTCCAGCATCTCTTCCGGGGTGGCGCCCACCACCACCCAGTCTTTATCTTTGACCGGCAGACCTAACAACGCATCACGTACCGCACCACCGACCAGATAACTCTTCACGCCTGACACTCCCGTTTTCTCTTTTCCAGAATGATACGTAAGTCTGGCAGAGAAGACGAATTAGTTCATCCAGCGATCTTTACGTTTACGGCTTGGGATCAGGTGCGGCAGAACCAGACCCAGCACCAGGCCGACGCCCAGCACGCCGCCGCCATACATAAACCACTGCATGATGATGGTGCGCTGTTTGTCATCGAGCTGCAGGTTGGCGGCATTCACTTTCTTCTGCGCGACAATCAGCTCGTTTTTCAGCTTCTGGTTCTCTTCTTTCAGGCCGTTAATCACCCCGTCGCTCTGCGCCACTTTCTGCTGCATCTCGGCGGTACGCTGGTTCCAGGTTCCGTCGATATTGTTCAGCTTGTCGGTCAGGGTTTTCACCTGATTTTCCAGATCCGGTACGCGGGTGCGCAGGCTTGGCACGGTGCTCAGCTCTTTCAGTGGGATCCAGGACGTGCGGCCAGAACTGTCGCGAACCTGACCGTAGTTGGTGTCCGCGTTGGTCTGTAACAGGGTGACTTCCTCGCCGGCATTTACCGTGCCCACGAGGCGATAATTATCTCCGGGGCCACTGCGTACCCAGGTGTTCAGTTCGTCAGAAACGTAACGCTTCTCTTCAGCGTGCACTGCGGTTGCGGCGCTAAAAGCGAGTAAAGTAAGTCCAATCAGGCGTAATTTAAGCATCATTAGTCGTTATTTTCATAAATAGTGGAACGATAGTAGTGGCAACAGTGTCTCTACGCAAAGCATTCATCAGCAATCAGAATCATCTGTGTCACGACTCTACACATTTACGCCCGTCAAATTGCTCATTGCATGGCAATTTGGCGCAAAATACTATGTACTGACAAACAAATGGCGAGGAAGTTCGCCCTCATTGACGCGTCTGTGACGCCCGCAAAAGTACAAGGCTATGGCTCAGGAAATCGAATTAAAATTTATCGTCGAAAAAGACAGCGTTGACGCACTCCGCCAGCATCTGCATACGCTCTCCGGCGAACACCATGCACCGGTACAACTGCTTAATATCTATTACGAAACGCCGGATAACTGGCTACGCCGCCACGATATGGGGCTGCGCATCCGTGGCGCGAGTGGGCGCTACGAGATGACGATGAAAATTGCCGGCCGCGTGGTCGGCGGGTTACATCAGCGTCCGGAATACAATATCGACACCAGTCAGCCAGAACTTGAGCTGGAACGTTTTCCGGCGGAAGTCTGGCCGGAAGGCGAGCTGCCTGCCACGCTGGCGGAGCAGGTGCAGCCGCTGTTCAGCACCGATTTCTGGCGCGAGAAATGGCTGGTGACGGAAGGTAAAAGCCGCATCGAAATCGCCCTCGATCTGGGTGAGGTGAAGGCGGGTGAGTACCAGGAGCCGATCTGCGAACTGGAGCTTGAGCTGCTGGAAGGGGACGCAAATGACGTGCTGAAGCTGGCGCGCAAGCTGGTGAACCAGTCCGGATTGCGCCAGGGGAGCCTGAGCAAAGCCGCGCGGGGTTACCATCTGGCCGCCGGAAATGCGCCGCGCGTGCTGAAAGAGACGACCATTTTGCGCGTTGCGCCGAAAGCCAGCGTTGAGCAGGGGCTGGAAGCCGCGCTGGAGCTGGCGCTTTCTCAGTGGCAGTACCATGAAGAGCTGTGGGTACGAAATGTGAAAAACGCCAAATCCCACGTGCTGGCGGCCATTGCCCTGGTGCGCCATACCCTGACGCTCTTCGGCGGTATTGTTCCTCGCAAAGCGAGCGCTCACTTACGTGATCTGCTGACGCAAACCGAAACGCTGATGCTCTCGGACGTATCTGCGCAAACGGCGATCTACAGTCCGCAAGCCGCTTCGGCAAAACTGGCGCTGACCGAGTTTCTGGTGACGCGCGGCTGGCGCGCCTTCCTGGATGCGAAAGCCGAGGCCAAAATCGCGGAAAACTTTAAGCGTTTCGCAGACATTCATCTTTCCCGTCATGCCGCTGAACTGAAGAGCACCTTTGCGTATCCGCTCGGTGATAAGTATGGCGATCAGCTTCCCCGTCTTTCGCGCAACATCGACAGCATGCTGCTCCTTTCCGGTGCCTACGACGGGCCACAGGCGCAGGCATGGCTGGAAAACTGGCAGGGGCTGAAGCATGCCATCGAAACCCGTCAGCATATTGAAATTGAGCATTTCCGTAATGAGGCCATTTCGCAGGAGCCGTACTGGCTGCACAGCGGAAAACGTTAACTCTGGCAAGGAACCCCTAGAATGCCGCTTTCTTCACCGTTACAGCAGCAGTGGCAGACCGTTTGCGAACGTCTGCCTGAGTCATTACCGGCGTCATCGTTAAGCGAGCAGGCGAAAAGCGTGCTCGTCTTCAGTGATTTTGTGCAGGAAAGCATCGCCGTCTACCCGGACTGGCTGGCGGAGCTTGAGAACGCACCGCCGCAGGCGGACGAGTGGCGGCACTATGCCGGCTGGCTGCAGGCCGCGCTTGAAGACGTCGCGGATGAGGCGACGCTGATGCGCGTCCTGCGTCAGTTCCGCCGTCGTGTGATGGTGCGCATTGCCTGGGCGCAGGCGCTGGAACTGGTGAGTGAAGAGAGTACGTTGCAGCAGTTAAGCGAGCTGGCGCAGACGTTGATTGTCGCCGCGCGCGACTGGCTCTACGCCGCCTGCTGTAAAGAGTGGGGCACGCCGTGCAGCGAGGAAGGGGTTCCTCAGCCGCTGTTGATTCTGGGGATGGGCAAGCTGGGCGGCTGCGAGCTGAACTTTTCCTCCGATATCGACCTGATTTTCGCCTGGCCCGAGAACGGCTCCACGCGCGGCGGCCGTCGCGAGCTGGACAACGCCCAGTTCTTTACCCGCCTCGGCCAGCGTCTGATTAAGGCGCTGGATCAGCCGACGCAGGACGGTTTTGTCTACCGCGTGGACATGCGCCTGCGTCCGTTTGGCGACAGCGGGCCGCTGGTGCTGAGCTTTGCCGCGCTGGAGGATTACTACCAGGAGCAGGGGCGCGACTGGGAGCGTTACGCGATGGTCAAGGCACGGATCATGGGCGACAGCGACGACGCCTACGCCAACGAGCTGCGCGCCATGCTGCGCCCGTTCGTGTTCCGTCGCTATATTGACTTCAGCGTGATCCAGTCCCTGAGAAATATGAAAGGGATGATCGCCCGTGAGGTGCGCCGTCGCGGGCTGAAGGACAACATCAAGCTCGGCGCGGGCGGCATTCGCGAAATCGAATTTATCGTCCAGGTCTTCCAGCTGATTCGCGGCGGGCGCGAGCCGTCGCTACAGTCCCGCTCGCTGCTGCCGACGCTGAGCGCCATTGAGCAGCTTCACCTGCTGCCGGACGGCGACGCGCAAACCCTGCGAGAGGCCTATCTTTTCCTGCGCCGTCTGGAAAACCTGCTGCAAAGCATCAACGACGAACAGACCCAGACCCTGCCGGGGGATGACCTTAACCGGGCGCGTCTGGCCTGGGGGATGCGCGTGGATGACTGGTCAACGCTGACCGAACGGCTCGATGCCCATATGGCAGGCGTGCGCCGCATCTTCAACGAGCTAATCGGTGATGACGAAAGCGAATCGCAGGACGATGCCCTTTCCGAGCACTGGCGCGAGCTGTGGCAGGACGCGCTCCAGGAAGATGACACCACGCCGGTGCTGTCGCACCTAACCGACGACGCGCGCCATCGCGTGGTGGCGCTGATTGCCGATTTCCGTCTTGAGCTGAACAAGCGCGCCATTGGCCCGCGCGGCCGTCAGGTGCTGGATCACCTGATGCCGCACCTGCTGAGCGAGGTCTGCTCGCGGGCGGATGCGCCGGTGCCGCTGTCGCGCATGATGCCGCTGCTGAGCGGGATCATCACGCGCACCACGTACCTTGAGCTTTTGAGCGAGTTTCCGGGGGCGCTGAAGCACCTGATTTCCCTCTGCGCCGCCTCCCCGATGGTGGCCAACAAGCTGGCGCGCTACCCTCTGCTGCTGGATGAACTGCTCGACCCAAACACTCTGTATCAACCCACGGCGACGGATGCCTACCGGGACGAGCTGCGTCAGTATCTGCTGCGCGTGCCGGAAGAGGACGAAGAGCAGCAGCTGGAGGCGCTGCGCCAGTTTAAGCAGGCCCAGATGCTGCGCGTGGCGGCGGCGGACATCGCCGGAACGCTGCCGGTGATGAAAGTGAGCGATCACTTAACCTGGCTCGCGGAGGCGATCATCGACGCGGTCGTGCAGCAGGCGTGGGTGCAGATGGTGTCCCGCTACGGCCAGCCGAAGCACCTTGCTGACCGTGAGGGGCGAGGGTTTGCCGTGGTGGGTTACGGCAAGCTCGGCGGCTGGGAGCTGGGATATAGCTCCGATCTGGATTTGATCTTCCTGCACGACTGCCCGGTTGACGTGATGACCGACGGCGAGCGCGAGATTGACGGGCGTCAGTTCTATCTGCGCCTGGCCCAGCGCATCATGCACCTGTTCAGCACCCGCACTTCGTCGGGCATTTTGTATGAAGTGGATGCGCGCCTGCGTCCGTCCGGCGCGGCGGGTATGCTGGTCACCTCAACGGAGTCCTTCGCCGATTACCAGAAGAATGAAGCCTGGACCTGGGAGCATCAGGCGCTGGTGCGTGCCCGCGTGGTGTATGGCGATCCGCAGCTCAAAACGCAGTTCGATGCCGTCCGTAAGGATGTGATGACCACCCCGCGCGAGGGCAGTACGCTGCAGACGGAAGTGCGCGAAATGCGCGAGAAAATGCGCGCGCACCTGGGTAATAAACACCGCGATCGCTTTGATATCAAAGCCGACGAGGGCGGGATTACCGATATTGAGTTCATTACCCAGTATCTGGTGCTGCTCCACGCGCACGACAAGCCGAAGCTGACCCGCTGGTCGGATAACGTGCGCATTCTGGAGCTGCTGGCGCAAAACGACATTATGGACGAGCAGGAGGCGCAGGCCTTAACCCGCGCCTACACCACGCTGCGCGACGAGCTGCATCACCTGGCGCTACAGGAGCAGCCGGGGCACGTGGCGCTGGACTGTTTTGTCGCAGAGCGTGCTCAGGTAACGGCCAGCTGGCAGAAGTGGCTGGTGGAACCGTGCGTAACAAATCAAGTGTGATATTATCGCGCGCAAATTGTGAATCTTTCTGGAGTCAGGAATGAAAGTAACACTGCCAGAGTTTGAACGTGCTGGAGTAATGGTTGTTGGGGATGTGATGCTGGATCGCTACTGGTATGGGCCGACCAGCCGCATCTCTCCGGAAGCACCGGTACCGGTGGTTAAGGTCGACACCATTGAAGAGCGTCCCGGCGGCGCGGCAAACGTGGCGATGAACATAGCCTCTCTGGGCGCGCACTCGCGTCTGGTTGGCCTGACCGGTATCGACGATGCGGCGCGCGCGTTGAGCAAGTCGCTGGCGGACGTGAACGTGAAGTGTGACTTCGTTTCGGTTCCGACCCACCCGACCATCACCAAGCTGCGCGTGCTGTCACGTAACCAGCAGCTGATCCGCCTTGACTTTGAAGAAGGGTTCGAAGGCGTTGATCCCGAGCCGCTGCACGAGCGCATTAACCAGGCGTTAGGCAATATCGGCGCTCTGGTGCTGTCCGACTACGCGAAAGGCGCGCTGGCCAGCGTGCAGACGATGATCCAGCTGGCGCGTAAGGCCAGCGTACCGGTGCTGATCGATCCTAAGGGCACCGACTTTGAGCGCTATCGCGGCGCAACCCTGCTGACGCCAAACCTCTCCGAGTTTGAAGCGGTGGCGGGCAAATGCAAAACCGAGGAAGAGCTGGTTGAGCGCGGCATGAAGATCATTGCTGACTTCGAATTATCTGCGCTGCTGGTGACCCGCTCCGAGCAGGGGATGACGCTGCTGCAGCCGGGCAAGGCGCCGCTGCATATGCCAACCCAGGCGCAGGAAGTGTACGACGTGACCGGTGCCGGTGATACGGTGATCGGCGTGCTGGCAGCGACGCTGGCGGCGGGGAACTCCCTGGAAGAAGCGTGCTACTTCGCGAACGCCGCGGCGGGTGTGGTCGTCGGTAAACTCGGTACCTCAACCGTGTCCCCAATCGAGCTGGAAAACGCGGTGCGCGGCCGTGCGGATACCGGTTTTGGTGTGATGACCGAAGACGAGCTGAAAGTGGCCGTTGCTGCCGCGCGCAAGCGCGGTGAAAAAGTGGTGATGACCAACGGCGTGTTCGACATCCTGCACGCGGGCCACGTGTCGTATCTGGCGAATGCGCGTAAGCTGGGCGATCGCCTGATTGTGGCGGTGAACAGCGATGCGTCGACGAAGCGCCTGAAGGGTGAAACGCGTCCGGTT
Organism: Enterobacter sp. EC_64; assembly: GCF_019584165.1. Classification (NCBI taxonomy): domain Bacteria; kingdom Pseudomonadati; phylum Pseudomonadota; class Gammaproteobacteria; order Enterobacterales; family Enterobacteriaceae; genus Enterobacter; species Enterobacter sp. EC_64. Next base: position 260,145 of record NZ_VDAS01000001.1, on the reverse strand, counting down.
AACCCGCTGGAGCAGCGTATGATCGTGCTCGGCGCGCTGGAAGCCGTGGACTGGGTGGTATCGTTTGAAGAAGACACGCCGCAGCGCCTGATTGCCGGTATTCTGCCGGACCTGCTGGTGAAGGGCGGGGATTACAAGCCGGAGCAAATCGCGGGCAGCGAAGAGGTCTGGGCCAACGGCGGCGAGGTGATGGTGCTTAACTTTGAGGATGGGTGTTCCACCACCAACATCATTAAGAAGATCCAGAAAGACAGTCAGTAAAAAACGGGCCTATTGGCCCGTTTTTTTATGTCGGGTGGCGGCTGCGCCTTACCCGAACTACGCGTTCATCCAGGCCCGGTAAGGCGTAGCCGCCACCGGGCTCAACAGGCCGCACTATGCCTGGTCATCCACCGGTGGAATGGCCGGCGCTGGCTTCACTTCTTCCGGCGCATTGCGGTTTTCCAGCTCGCTCAGACGCTGTTCCAGCAGTGCAAGTTTCTCGCGGGTGCGCAGCAGAACCTGGGTCTGCACGTCAAACTCTTCGCGGCTGACGAGATCAAGGCGAACCAACTGCGCCTGCAGCGTCTGGCGGATTTTCTTCTCAACGTCATCACCAAATTCACGAATGCCTTTTGGCATAGACTCGTGAACCTGACGCGCAATTTGCTCAATTTTCTTCGGGTCAATCATTGTCGTTTCCCTTGATGAAAAGGTGTTAGTGTCCATTGTAGCGCGTCATGCCCGGGGTAAACAAAATTGTTTGATGCTTATGCATTGCCCAGGATAATCAATAGCGTTATAGTTATCTCGCTTATTCTCAGGGCGGGGCGAAATTCCCCACCGGCGGTAAATCAGCTTAACGCTGAAAGCCCGCGAGCGCTTTGGGTGAATTCTCAAAGGTCAGCAGATCCGGTGTAATTCCGGGGCCGACGGTTAGAGTCCGGATGGGAGAGAGTAACGATCCAGTCGGGCATGGGCCCGCTCACGTTATCTTTTTGCCGCTTATACGGCGCTCCTAAGACTGCCCTGATTCTGGTAACCATAATGTTAATGAGGTTTTTTTACCATGAATCAGACGCTACTTTCCTCTTTTGGCACTTCAACTCAACGTGTTGAACATGCACTGGATGCACTGCGCGAAGGCCGCGGTGTGATGGTGCTTGACGATGAAAACCGTGAAAACGAAGGCGACATGATTTTCGCCGCCGAAAACATGACCGTTGAACAGATGGCGCTGACCATCCGTCACGGCAGCGGCATCGTATGCCTGTGTATTACCGAAGATCGTCGTAAGCAGCTCGAGCTGCCGATGATGGTCGAAAACAACACCAGCGCCTTTGGTACCGGATTTACCGTGACCATTGAAGCGGCGCATGGCGTGACCACCGGTGTGTCTGCGGCTGACCGTCTGACCACCGTACGTGCCGCGATTGCTGATGATGCGAAGCCATCCGATCTGCATCGTCCAGGCCACGTCTTCCCACTGCGCGCGCAGGCGGGTGGCGTGCTGACCCGCGGCGGTCACACCGAAGCGACGATCGACCTGGTGACGCTGGCAGGCTTCAAACCTGCGGGCGTGCTGTGTGAACTGACCAACGACGACGGCACTATGGCGCGTGCGCCAGAGTGCATCACCTTCGCACGTCTGCACAACATGCCGGTGGTAACGATTGAAGATCTGATCGAGTATCGCCAGGCGCACGAGCGCAAAGCCAGCTGAAATGGCTGATGTGAAAAAGCCGGGGAAACCCGGCTTTTTTACGTTTAGTGGTAGTTAATTTTGAACAGCACCATGGTTTCAAATGGTCCGGACTGGATCGCTTTTCCCGGCACCGGCGTCAGCTCAGCGGTATAGGTCTGTTCGTACTGCAACGTACTGCCGGTAAAATCGGCATACTCATCGTATCGGTTAAAGGTGTAGGGCTGCGTTCCGTTCAGGATGCGTAATTTCAGGCCGTTACCGATGAGCAGGGCGGTATCTTCTTCGCTCAGCATCTCGTTCGTATAGAACGACGAATCCATTTTAAACCCATCGGAACACTCGGCGTCCTGTATCTTGGTCGTTCTGACCGAGAACGTGCGCGTTCGCTTTCCCTGATTCATTATGTCGCGAGCGCTGAACGTACCAAAATCAATCTCCTGATTTTCCGGATAGATGCTGAAGGTCGCCCCGCAGTCCAGCACGGTGATATTGTTCAGGCCATTAATATGATACTTCAGGTTTTTCGCATCGGACATCTGGTTGACGCCGCCCTTGCCGTCGAACTGCACCACGATATAGTCCCCGAGCGTGCTGACGTAGCCGTGCGGCGGCATGACCTTGATTCTGACGTACAGACGAAAGCGCACGATGAACGTGCGTGAGGTGTGAATGTCGTTCGCATTGCCGGAACAGATGCGGTTCTCCCAGCCCATTTGCTGGATTTGGGCGGGGGTATAGATAGTGATCTGTTTGTTATCAAGGCACTGGGAGGTATCAACCCCGTTGGGTTGCCCCGTCGCATCGTAGTCAATCCCTTCATAGGTTACGCCGAGTTCGTAGTAGGGATCGGACGCCGACGGGTAGGGGTTAACCCAGGCGTAGATGTCCTCTTTTTCAAAATTACTGGTGGTGTTGTGGTCGCAGGTCACAGGGACTTTGATATCGTCAGATTCCCATATCTTTTCCCCCACCTGCGCGTTGCTGGGAATGGCAAAAGGGGAGATCGTTTTTGTCTCCTCGACGGGCCCGCCGGAAACGCCGAGATAGCAGTCAAGCGCCAGCGCCTCTCTGACGGGCAGAAGGGCGAACAGCAGCAAAAACAGACAATTAACGAGCTTGCGCATTGTTTTGACCCTTCCGCTCGCTGAGCTGGCATGGCGCCTTACCCGCACAGGTAACGTCCACTTTTTTCAGCGCGCCGTAATCATCAATGTAACCCACGCTGTAGTAGTTCCCGTGGTAGTCGCCGGTAGAGGTGGACGCCGTGGCAAACGGAGCAATCATCAGGCTGTCGAAGCCCGGCAGCTGGGTTTTCGCATTTTTACTCAGCCACGCGAGTGTGATGTAATAGGGCGTGGGGTTATGTACGCTGAGCCCCGTTGCGGTGGCGGTAATTTCCATGCGCATTTCGCTTTGATCACCCGGCTTTTTGGTGATGGCTTTTGGCCGCCAGAACAGCTTAATGCGGCTCTGCATCGCCACCTGCATAACGCTGCGCGCCTCGCTGGCGCCGCTTTTGGGCGGAACTTCTCGCAGGTTGAAGTAAAACAGCGACTCTCTGTCCTTCGGCAACTGCCCAACCGCTGCCTGCTTCACAATCCTGACCTGCGATGACGCGCCCGCTTCTATGCGCTGAATGGGCGGTAGCGCCATGAAGTGGCTGTCCTCTTTGCGCCCGTTTTCGTCTTCAATCCAGGAAAGCGCCAGGTAGGGTAAGGTTTTGCTCTGGTTATCGACTTTCAGGCTGCTTGCCTTGTCCCCTTCGGGAAAAACGATCCGCGTGCGGTCCAGGTTAATGGCGGCATGCGCGTTCAGTGCGGTGCCGAGCAATATCAGGCTCAGGGCCTTGAGTGGGGTGAGTTTCATCATGGTTTCTTACTGGCAAGGCAGCATGAGCTGCATACTGTTTTCAAGGTGAGAAGGTAACGAGAAGCGACACTGTTGGTTGTCTCCCCACGTGACCAGGAACTGTTGCTCAGGCTGGACGGCGCCCAGCCAGACGCGGCCCTCCTCGGCGCCCTGGTCCGCCTGCAGGCCGTTATCCTGCAGGCGGACCAGGGCGCCGAGCGGCGGTGTCCCGGAAGGCGTTCGCAAAATGCCGGCAATATCGTTACCGGCTCGGGTCGCGATTTGACGATAGCCGATGGCACCTTCTGTCCAGGTGGAAGTGACCACCCGCGTTTCGACGTCAACGCCGTCAGGCAAATTGTTCATGTTGACCCGCACGCTGGCCGGGGTATAGCTGGATAACGACGGCAGAACGCCGATACCCGACGCGTTGGTTTCGTCATGCGATACGTTCAGCGGGATATGGCCCACGCCGTCAGTGCTGACCATGACGCGTGGCTCATTGCCGTAGCTGCGACGGTGCAGGGCAAACCCTTTCGCCGTCCCGGTAAACGATCCGTTCCAGCTGGCGCTCATTGAGTTGTACTCATTCGCCTTATAGCTGCCCGAGACGTTGAGATCCCCCAGCGAAGAATAGTGCTGATAGTTTCCGCTGAACTGTGCGCCCGCATCGGCTTTTTCGCTCTCGGTGCCAGCAGAAACGCCCCAGGTATTGTTCCGGTCAGAAGTATCGTACCAGGAGACGCTCTGGCTCAGGCTGTCGCCGTTGCGCAGGTCGTAGTTCAGGCGATGGTCAGGATCGAGCGGCACGCTCAGCGAGAGATAAAACTGGTTATCGTCCTCTTCATCATCTTCGTAATGGGTTCTGCTCAGCGACAGGGTCAGGCCAAGGTTTTTCCAGCGGCCAAGGTCGAAGTTATAGCCAGCGGTGACGCTGCCGGTCGTGGAAGGTGAGTCGTCCCACCAGGTTTGGCGCAGCATGCTCAGATAAAGGTTTAGCGAGAGGGCCGATATGTACTGACTGGCGGTGACACTGAGGGTCTGTTTTTCCGTCTGGCTGTCGCTGTTGTCGTTATCCAGATAGCGCGCATAGCTCAGGAACTGACGGTCCGAGTAGCGGTAGCTCGCCAGCGTAAGCTGGCTACCGGTGGTGTCGAACCGTTTACTGTAGTTAAAACGGTAGCTGTAGCCCGTCTGCGGATCCGCGCCCGGCAGCTGGCTGGTGGCCCGGGTGATATCAAACGAGAGCGCGCCCAGATACGCCATGTTTTGTCCCAGCCCGGCGGCCAGGGCGCGGTAGTGGTCACCATCGGCCAGCGTTCCGCCATAGAGCGAAGTTTGCGACAGCATACCCCAGGAAAACTCGCCGCTCATGAAGGTGCTGTCCTCAACGTCATGCGATGCGTCCTTTCGCGGCTTGCCTGCCGCCAGCTTGTAGCGAACCTGGCCCTGACGCGTCAGGAAGGGGACGGATTCGGCGGAGACCTGGAACGTACTCACCCGGCCATCTTCTTCCGTCACCTTCACGTCGAGCGTGCCCTGCACCGACTGGTTGAGATCCTGAATGATGAACGGGCCCGGCGGGACTTTTGTTTGATAGATGACCCTGTCGGCGAGGCTTACGGTGACCGTCGCGTTGGTTTGGGCAATGCCGGAGATTTGTGGCGCATAGCCGCGCAGTGACCACGGCAGCATGCGCTCATCGCTGATAAGCGACGCGCCGGTGTAGGTGAAGGCATCGAAAATCGACGACTGGAAATCCGTCTCGCCGAGCGTCAGCTTTGCGCCCATGGTGGGGAGGGGGCGGAACATATAAACGCGCGAGAAGCGCCCGTTATGCTCTGAACCGCCGTCCGCGTGCGTTTGGTTGTATTGATAATCGCTGCGCAGCCGCCAGGCGCCGACGTTCGCGCCCGCCGTGCCGTAAGTGTTGGCATTATCTGAACTGCTGCCGCTGTTGGGCTGGTAGTGGCTGGCAAAAAGATTGTAGTCCAGCAGGACGCCCGCCACGCCGTTATCCCAGGTTGACGGCGGCATCCAGTCGGCAGAACGGTACTGCAGCCACGCCTGGGGAATGGACACGTTTAGCGTCTGGCTTGCTTGTTCAAAGGTAAAATGAATGTCCGGCAGCGGGGCGAAGTCTATACAGCCCTCTTTTTCAGTGAGCGATTCCCGTATTTTATCCTGCAGGCCGAACGTGTCGGCCAGTTCGGCGGGAATACAGACCTGAACTGCATCATTCACTTTTTTCCACGTTAACTGCCAGCCGTTTGCTAAGGGGGTGTCATTAATTGAAATCGTAACAAAATAACGACCGGGGACGACGGAGGCGCGATCTTTAAACTGTGTTAAATCGACGCTGTTGCGCTGATCTTTATCGATGGCATTAATATTAAATTCGGTACCAGAGGCGACTTTCGTCATTAACAGGGCGGTAATGATGATTATGCATGTTGATTTATGTTTCATCATCCTGTTGCTCAAGGTAAATATAAAATGCCGACTGGCATAACGAGCCAGTCGGTAGATAACGAGGTAAATTCGAATTATTTATACGCCAGCACATAGTTTGCGGTGGCTTCAACCTGACCCGGCGTTGCCGTTTTGCCGCTCAGCACTTCCATCTGCGCCTTAAAGTGCAGCGTCTGGGTGGCGGAGCCTGCCAGCAGGGTAACTTCACTGGCGCTACCCAGGGTGATGTTCGCTTCCGCATTATCCAGCAGACGGACGCCCACGTTCTGCGCACCGCTGGCATAGGTGTTGGTCATCAGGCTGGTATCCGTTGTATCCGTGGCGGAGCTGGTGAACGTGACGTCAACCTTGGTGATTGGGGTATCGGTTTCATCGCCTGGATCGTCCAGCTGGCAGTTTTCCAGGTTGATATCTACCGCAACGGGAGACGATTTTTTATTGGCATTAATAACGGCAGTCGTAATTTCACCCAGATCGACTTCTTTATCAACGCTATCAGGAGCAATGCTGCACGGCGCATCAATCACCACCCCTTTGAATTTGATCTTGCCTGAGCCTTGTTCTGCAGCCAATGCCGATCCAGAAATAAGCGTGGCCATTGCCACGGCTAAAAGCACTTTTTTTCCTGTAAACATGAAAATATCCTTTTTCAGTTGAATTCATATCCTGAATATTAATCAGAATATTGCCAGGAAAGTATATCGATCTCCGGCGGGGTAATGCGATTAACCACGCTTAAAAATCATTGTAGATATAATTAAAATATAAATACGGGTTATTGTAAGTGGATGAATTTCAAGAAGTGTAAATTATAATGCCGGATGCATTGTTTAGTGTTATTACGCACAGTAATGTTCAATAAAAAACTTGATTTTTTTATAAGGAAGGAGGCGTGGCGTATATTCCGTAAAAAGTTATTCCTTTAACAAATAATAGGCGCCTCTGTTTCAGGAGGCGCCCGTCATGTCAGCCAATGCCTGCGGCCTGAAGTAAGACCAGACTTAGCCCCATCACCGACATCCCGCACAGCACGCCATAGCTGGGGTTGTTATTGGGATCGATCTCTTTCGCCAGCGGCATTAATTCATCGACGGAAAGCGCCACCATAATCCCGGCAACTGTGGCCATAATGGCGGCCATCACGACAGGGGAGACCAGGCTTCCGAGAATCAACCAGGCCAGGACACCGCCGAGGATTTCAGCCATCCCGGAAATTCCTGCCCAGAATACCGCGGTACGTTTCGAGCCCGTGGCGGCATACACCGGTCCGGCGACCGCCAGTCCTTCAGGAATATTGTGTAAGGCCACCGCCAGCGCGATGCCAAAGCCCATTTCCAGATTGCTGCTGGCCGTCACGTAGGTCGCGACCCCTTCCGGGAAGTTATGCAGGCTAATCCCCAGCGTGAGCAGAACCGCCGTTCGCTTAATATTCCGCGGCACAGGCGTTACGTTTTTCTGCATTAAATCCTGCGGATGCGCGTGGGGTAGCATCCGGTCGAGGGCAAAGTAACCCAGCAGGCCAACGACAAACATGCCGTAGCCCAGCAGGGGAGACATCCCGTCGGTGCCCAGCGCAGCAGGGAGCATCTCCATCAGGGAGATAAGCAGCATGATCCCGGCAGCAAAGCCCAGCGAGAAGGCCAGCACGCGGTTTGACGGCTTCTGACCAAGCGCGCCGAGGATTGCGCCGATAAAGGTCGCGGCGCCCGCCAGTATGGTCAGGATCAGAGGGACTGACATGGATTGCTCCTTATGATAATGATTATCATTAATATAAATGATTCATTTCTGGCAAAGCGAGGGGCGAACCCCGGCTTTACACATTCCTTACATTCAAAATTCCTGATGATGATCTTCACGCTTATCAGCGTTCATCTTTGTCCGATTGCGCGTAATGTAGCACCATTAAATTGACACCTTCTGTAAGGATATCATCATGACTTCATCCCGTATGCCAGCCCTGTTTTTAGGCCACGGCAGCCCAATGAACGTTCTGGAAGATAACGTCTATACCCGCGCATGGCGTCATCTGGGCGAGACGCTGCCGCGTCCAAAAGCGATTGTGGTGGTATCTGCGCACTGGTTCACCCGCGGCACGGGCGTGACCGCCATGGAAGCGCCAAAGACCATTCACGATTTTGGCGGCTTCCCGCAGGCGCTGTATGACACGCATTATCCGGCCCCCGGCTCGCCTGAGCTGGCACAAAGGCTGGTGGAACTGCTGGCGCCTGTTCCGGTTGCGCTGGATAAAGAAGCCTGGGGCTTTGACCATGGCTCATGGGGCGTGCTGATCAAAATGTATCCTGATGCGGATATCCCGATGGTGCAGCTGAGCATCGACAGCACCAAACCGGCTGCCTGGCATCTGGAGATGGGGCGCAAGCTGGCGACGCTTCGTGATGAAGGCATCACGCTGGTGGCAAGCGGCAACGTGGTGCACAACCTGCGCACGGCGCGCTGGCATGGTGAAAACACGCCATACCCGTGGGCGACCGCTTTTAACGACTACGTTAAAGCGAACCTGACCTGGCAAGGCCCGGCTGAGGCGCATCCGCTGGTGAACTATCTGGAGCACGATGGCGGTTCGCTCTCTAACCCGACGCCGGAGCATTTCCTGCCGCTGCTGTACGTGCTTGGCGCGTGGGACGGTCAGGAGCCGGTTACGATCCCGGTCGATGGAATAGAGATGGGAAGTCTGAGTATGCTGTCGGTGCAGGTAGGGTGAAAACATGCCGGGTGGCGGCTTCGCCTTACCCGGCCTACAGGTCGAGCGTAGGCCCGGTAAGCGTAGCGCCACCGGGCAAGTCTTACTCCACAAAAATATGCGGGTAGAACCGCGACAGATCCTGCGTGATCAGCGCGCGATCTTCGCGAATGCCAATTCCGGCAGGTTGATCGTTAATGAGCCAGCTGCCAATTAGCGTATAGCTGTCGCCAAATTTCGGCAGTTGATAGAACGCCTGGACGATCATCCCTTCCTCGCCGTAAGGCCCTTCAACCGCTTCCAGCGTTTTACCGTTTTCGATGATCGACACGTTCGCGCCTTCGCGGGAGAAGATCGGCTTAACGACGTATTTCTCCATCTGCGGGTAATCATCTTCCGCAAAGTACGCTGGCAGCAGGTTAGGGTGATTCGGGAACATCTCCCACAGCATCGGCAGTAGGGCCTTGTTGGAGATAATGCTCTTCCAGGCCGGTTCCAGCCAGCGCACGCCCGCATCTTCCAGCTTGGTGGAGAACATCTCGCGCAGCATGTACTCCCACGGGTAGAGCTTGAACAGGTTGCTGATGACCTGATCCTGCATGTCCGTAAACTGACCTTTTTCACCCAGGCCGATATCCTCGATATAGAGGAACTCGGTCGCCACTTCCGCTTCGGCGGCGCAGTCCTGCAGATACTGAACCGTGCCACGATCTTCTTCCGTGTCGCGGCAGCAGGCGAGATGCAGCAGGTTGAAGCCAAACTGCTCGCGCAGCTCGGCAAAGCGCTCGATCAGCTTCTCCTGCAGGCTGTTGAACTGGTCGCTGCCTTCCGGCAGGTTTCCGGCGTTCATCTGGTCTTCCAGCCAGATCCACTGGAAAAATGCCGCTTCATAAAGGGAGGTTGGCGTATCGGCGTTGTTTTCTAAAAGCTTCGGTTCACCCACGCCGTCCCACGCCAGATCCAGGCGAGAGTAAAGCGAAGGCTGATTCGTTTTCCACGACTGGCGGACAAAGCTCCAGGTGTGCTTTGGAATACGAAACTTGGCCATCAGCTCGTCGCTGTCGATGACTTTTTCCACCACCTTGAGGCACATCTGGTGCAGCTCAGCCGTGACCTCTTCCAGCTTCTCAACCTGGGCCAGGGTGAGCTTGTAGTAAGCGTCTTCACACCAGTACGGCTCGCCGTACATGGTGTGGAAGTTAAAGCCGTACTCGGTGGCTTTTTCGCGCCAGTCCGGGCGCTCGGTAATACTGACTCGTTCCATGATCAGCCGCCCATTGAGCGAGTAGAGGTGCCTGATGCACTGCGCTGCATGCTGGTCTGTTTCGCCACAGACTCACCGAACCCGCCGCGGGTGATGGTGCTGGTGGTCGCAGGCTTCGGCGCCATCGCGGTTTTCGGTACGGTTACGGTGCGGCCCGGAGTCGCTGCACCGTAGCCTTTACCGCTGGCATCAGTATATTGACCGTAAGCCGGGCTGGCCGGGTTTTTCGAGCTAAACAGCGGCTGCTGCTGGTAACCCGCGCCGCCGCCCATCAGACGGCCCATCATGTAGCCTGCCATCAGCGGCATCCAGAAGCTGCCGCTGGACTGCGCCTGTGCCTGATTTTCAGGTGCCGTGCCTGCCTGAGCCGGTGCCTGCTGGCACTGACCTTCACCAAATTCCGCTACGCAGTCTTCGCGTGAGGCATATTTCGGCGCGGTGCGTTCCGCTTCTTTCAGCGCGTTGGTGTAGGCCGTTTTACATTCGGCCGCTTTCCCGGTGGCGGCAGAGCAGTCGTCCGCGTTTTGATACAGCGAAACCGTTTCATCGTTTTTCTCACAGCCTGCCAGCATAAAGACAGCGGTAACCGCCAGCGCAACAGGGGTGAGGTGACGTGCATTCCAGCTCTTGCGGAAAGACGCGTGATTGATCGTTTTTGTCCGTTTCATGTTTGTCTTCCAGGACCCAGTGGTAATAACGCTCAGGATAGAGGATGAGTGGTTGAAAATGAAGCGAAGAGGGGCGGAATCAGGGGGATCTTTACGTTGGCTTACGTTCGGATGTGATTTTGCGCCGGGTGGCGCTGCGCTTACCCGGCCTACGATTCAGTAGGCCCGATAAGCGAAGCGCCATCGGGCAATGCTTAGTTACGGAACGGATTGTTGCCCTTGCTGGCAGGCGCTGTGGTGCGCGCGGCAGCAGGCTGTGCAGCAGGGGTAGTGCCGTTAGCGTTGAAGTTATCAACCGCGGCAACCTGCTCCGGGTTCTCCGGTGCAACGCTGTCCGGAGAGGTGGAGACCGGCTTGCCCAGTGCGCTGTTCAGCATCTGCAGGTCTTGCTCGTTCAGCGTACCCAGAGCCTGCTTAATGTTCAGCTGGTTAATCAGGTACTGATAACGCGCGCTGGAGAGCTGCTGTTTCGCGTTGTACAGCGTGGTGGTCGCGTCGAGCACGTCAACGATAGTACGTGTACCGACCGAATAACCCGCTTCCATCGCGTCCAGGGAGCTCTGTGCAGACACAACGGCCTGTTTATAGGCGTTGATGCTACTGATTGAGGCGTTCACGTTGTTGAAGGATGAACGTACGGTCTGCACCACGTTACGATGGGCGCTTTCCAGCTGCTCGCTCGCGCCAACAAAGTTGTACTGCGCCTGTTTCACCTGGGAGTTAACCTGACCGCCCTGATACAGCGGCAGGGAGAAGCTCAGGCCCACTTTGTTCTGACCCATATTGCTGTCGTCATACTGGGCAGAATTGGTTTTAGAGCCACTGTAGGTGGTGTCAGAAACGCCGGTAGAGGCGCTCAGGCTCAGGGTTGGCAAATGGCCGTCCTGCGCCTGACGAATCTGCTCGCGGGCCAGGTCCTGGCTCAGACGTGCCTGCAGCAACGTCAGGTTGCGGTTTTCCGCCTCTTTCAGCAGGGCGTTAACGGCCTGCGGCTTATCCGTTTTGAAGCTGTCGACGTTCAGGGAGGCCAGCTCAGGATAGTAGTTCCCGGTCACCTGGCGCAGGGATTCCAGCGCGTTGTCGAGGTTATTACGCGCGGTCACTTCGTTGGCCAGCACGGTGTCGTACTGTGAACGGGCGTTCTGCACGTCGGTGATCGCCACCAGACCCACGTTGAAGCGCTGGGTGGTTTGATCTAACTGACGGTAAATGGCCTGTTTCTGCGCTTCGGTGTAGGAGAGCGCGTCAATGGCGCTCAGCACGTTGAAGTACGCCGTAGCTGTGTTCAGGATCAGCGTCTGCTGGTCGGTCTGATAAGTCACATCCTGGATGCCCGCGCTCTTTTCCTGCAGGGTCAGGGCACGCCATTTGGACATATCAAACAGCGTCTGTGTTAATTGCAGTGAGGCACTGGTAGCATTGGAGTTTACGCCGTTAGCGTCGCGGAAACCGTTGCTGTAGGTATAATCTGCACCTAACCCTAACTGTGGCAGCAAGGGGCTACGCGCTTCGTTAATCTTTTCAAACGCAGCATCACGATCGGCCGCTGATTTACGTAAATCAGGGTTGCCCAGACGTGCCTGCTGGTAGACCTGTAACAGGTTTTCCGCCTGGCTCATTGCACTGAAGCCCGTCAGGCTCAGGCCGATAAGGATGGGGAGCAATTTCTTCATTTGCATTCCTTGTTGTGAAGCAGTATTAGCGCTGATCTAATTAAAAAATAATTGCCGATTCTAACAGAATCATCCACACCAAAAGGTTGGCGTTACGTGCCATCTGGCGGTAATTTGCACCAATCTATCATATAGCCTTACAAACGGCAGCCAAACAGCCTTGAAATTCACAATTTCATCACCATTGCTACCAGGACTCGACTCATGCAAAAACCAGAAAAGTTGCCCGTGACATTCGCCAAAAACGATGTAGAAATTATTGCACGAGAAACGCTTTATAGCGGTTTTTTTTCAATGGATCTTTACCGTTTCAGGCATCGCCTGTTTAACGGTGAAATGAGTGGCGAAATCAGACGCGAAATTTTTGAGCGCGGGCATGCGGCAGTCTTGCTACCCTTTGACCCAGTGCGTGACGAAGTCGTGCTGGTGGAGCAGATCCGCATCGCCGCTTATGACGTCAGTGAGAGCCCGTGGCTGCTGGAGATGGTGGCCGGGATGATCGAAGAAGGCGAGACGGTTGAAGACGTCGCCCGGCGCGAGGCGCTGGAAGAGGCGGGGCTGGTGGTGGGCCGCACCAAACCGGTGTTGAGCTATCTGGCGAGTCCGGGTGGCACCAGCGAACGCTTATCCATAATGGTGGGCGAAGTGGACGCCACGACCGCAGAAGGCATTCACGGTCTGGCTGATGAAAACGAAGATATTCGGGTTCATGTGGTGAGCCGGGAACAGGCTTATCAGTGGGTAGAAGAGGGGAAAATCGACAACGCAGCGTCTGTCATCGCCCTGCAATGGCTGCAGCTGCATTATCAGACATTACGAAACGAGTGGAAAAAATGAAGCGCTATACGCCTGACTTCCCAGAAATGATGCGCCTGTGCGAAACGAATTTTGCACAATTGCGCCGCCTGCTGCCGAGAAACGACGCACCCGGCGAAACGGTAAGCTATCAGGTGAGCAGCGCGCAGTATCGATTAACGATAACAGAATCAACGCGCTACACTACGCTGGTGGAGATTGAGCAAACGGCTCCCAGCATTAGCTACTGGAGCCTGCCGTCGATGACGGTACGCCTCTATCACGACGCGATGGTCGCTGAAGTGTGTTCAAGCCAGCAGATCTTTCGTTTCAAGGCGCGGTATGATTACCCGAATAAAAAGTTGCATCAACGCGACGAAAAGCATCAAATTAACCAGTTTTTAGCCGACTGGCTAAGGTATTGTTTAGCACATGGAGCAATGGCGATTCCGGTTTGTTAGCGTCATAAACCTACCTAAGGACACCATTTGGAAAGCCTGTTGAACCTGACTGTTGCTGGTGGGGCGCCAGTCAGGATATTACAAATCACCGATACCCACCTTTTTGCCGAAAAGCATGAAACGCTGCTGGGGGTGAATACCTGGGAGAGTTATCAGGCGGTACTGAGCGCCATTCACGCTGAAAACCGTGCATGCGATCTGATTGTCGCAACGGGCGATCTGGCGCAGGACCAATCTTCCGCGGCCTACCAGCATTTTGCTGAAGGCATCGCGAGCTTTAGCGCGCCCTGCGTCTGGCTGCCGGGTAACCACGATTTTCAGCCCGCAATGTACAGTTCTCTCCAGGATGCGGGGATTTCTCCGGCGAAATGTGTTTTTGCGGGTGAACAGTGGCAGATCCTGCTGCTGGACAGCCAGGTGTTTGGCGTCCCGCACGGTGAGTTAAGCGAGTTTCAGCTCGACTGGCTTGAGACCAAACTGGCGGCTGAACCTGAACGTCACACGCTGCTGTTGCTTCATCATCATCCTCTGCCGGCGGGCTGCAGCTGGCTCGATCAGCACAGCCTGCGCAACTCCGCGGCGCTGGATCGCGTGCTGGCGAAGTTCCCGCGGGTGAAAAATCTGCTGTGTGGGCATATTCACCAGGAACAGGATCTCGACTGGAACGGACGCCGCATGCTGGCGACGCCGTCGACCTGCGTTCAGTTTAAGCCGCACTGCGCCAACTTTACGCTGGATACCATCGCGCCAGGCTGGCGCTGGCTGGAACTGCATCCCAACGGCACGCTGACCACGGAAGTCTGCCGTTTGACCGGCGCACAGTTCCGCCCGGACACCGCTTCAGAAGGCTATTGATGTCTACGCTCCTTTATCTGCACGGATTTAACAGTTCGCCGCGCTCCGCAAAAGCGACACAGTTTCGCCAGTGGCTGAGCGAGCATCACCCTGACGTTGAGATGATTATCCCACAGCTGCCGCCTTACCCGGCAGAAGCCGCGGAAATGCTGGAATCCATCGTGCTTGCACACGGCGGCGAAACCTTTGGTGTGGTCGGTTCATCGCTGGGGGGATATTACGCCACCTGGCTCTCGCAATGCTTTATGCTGCCCGCCGTGGTGGTTAATCCGGCGGTACGGCCATTTGAGCTGCTGCGGGACTTTCTTGGCGAAAACGAGAACCCCTACACCGGCCAGCAATATGTGCTAGAGTCACGCCATATTTACGATCTCAAAGTTATGCAGGTCGACCCGCTCGAGGCGCCGGATCTCATCTGGCTGCTGCAGCAGACGGGTGATGAAGTGCTGGATTACCGCCAGGCAGTGGCGTATTACGCCTCCTGCCGCCAGACTATAGAAGAGGGCGGAAACCATGCTTTCACGGGCTTTGAGAATCATTTCACCCAGATTGTCGATTTTCTTGGACTGCACAGCCACTGACAATCAATGCGAATTGCTAGTTTAAATCATGACGCAAACCTATAACGCTGATGCCATTGAGGTCCTCACCGGGCTAGAGCCGGTTCGCCGCCGCCCGGGGATGTACACCGATACGACGCGCCCAAACCATCTGGGCCAGGAAGTTATTGATAACAGTGTGGACGAAGCGCTGGCGGGCCATGCCAAACGCGTTGACGTCATCCTGCATGCCGATCAGTCGCTGGAAGTTATTGACGACGGGCGCGGCATGCCGGTGGATATCCACCCGGAAGAGGGCGTCCCGGCCGTTGAGCTGATCCTCTGTCGTCTGCATGCGGGCGGTAAGTTCTCCAACAAAAACTACCAGTTCTCCGGTGGCCTGCACGGCGTGGGGATTTCCGTCGTCAACGCCCTGTCCAAACGCGTGGAAGTGAACGTCCGTCGCGATGGTCAGGTCTACAACATCGCGTTTGAAAACGGCGAGAAGGTGCAGGATCTTCAGGTTGTCGGCACGTGCGGCAAACGCAACACCGGCACCAGCGTCCACTTCTGGCCTGACGAAAGTTTCTTCGACAGCCCGCGCTTTTCCGTGTCCCGCCTGACGCACCTGCTGAAAGCCAAAGCGGTGCTTTGCCCGGGCGTGGAAATCACCTTTAAAGATCACGTTAATAATACCGAGCAGACCTGGTGCTACGCCGATGGCCTGAACGACTACCTGTGCGAAGCGGTAAACGGCCTGCCAACGCTGCCGGAAAAACCGTTCGTCGGTAACTTTAGCGGCGATACCGAAGCGGTGGACTGGGCGCTGCTGTGGCTGCCGGAAGGCGGCGAGCTGCTGACCGAAAGCTACGTTAACCTGATCCCCACCATGCTCGGCGGGACCCACGTCAACGGCCTGCGTCAGGGGCTGCTGGACGCGATGCGCGAATTCTGCGAATACCGTAATATCCTGCCGCGCGGCGTGAAGCTGTCGGCGGAAGATATCTGGGACCGCTGCGCCTACGTGCTCTCCGTGAAGATGCAGGATCCGCAGTTTGCCGGTCAGACCAAAGAACGTCTGTCGTCACGCCAGTGTGCGGCGTTCGTCTCCGGCGTGGTGAAAGATGCCTTTACCCTGTGGCTGAACCAGAACGTTCAGGCGGCGGAGATGCTGGCCGAAATGGCGATCTCCAGCGCCCAGCGTCGTCTGCGTGCCGCCAAGAAAGTTGTGCGTAAAAAGCTGACCAGCGGCCCTGCGCTGCCGGGCAAGCTGGCAGACTGTACCGCGCAGGATCTCAACCGCACCGAGCTGTTCCTCGTGGAAGGGGACTCGGCGGGCGGGTCGGCCAAGCAGGCGCGCGATCGTGAATACCAGGCGATCATGCCGCTCAAGGGTAAGATCCTGAACACCTGGGAAGTCTCGTCTGATGAAGTGCTGGCCTCGCAGGAAGTCCACGATATCTCGGTTGCGATCGGTATCGATCCGGACAGCGACGATCTGAGCCAGCTGCGCTACGGCAAGATCTGCATTCTCGCGGATGCGGACTCCGATGGTCTGCACATCGCCACGCTGCTGTGCGCGCTGTTTGTGAAGCACTTCCGCACGCTGGTGAAAAACGGTCACGTCTACGTGGCGCTGCCGCCGCTGTACCGTATCGACCTCGGCAAAGAGGTTTACTACGCGCTGACGGAAGAAGAGAAAGCGGGCGTGCTGGAACAGCTGAAGCGCAAGAAGGGCAAACCGAACGTGCAGCGCTTTAAAGGGCTGGGCGAGATGAACCCGATGCAGCTGCGCGAAACGACGCTGGATCCGAACACGCGCCGTCTGGTGCAGCTGACGATCAGCGATGAAGACGAACAGCAGACCAACGCCATGATGGATATGCTCCTTGCCAAGAAACGTTCGGAAGACCGTCGTAACTGGCTGCAGGAGAAAGGCGATATGGCGGATATTGAGGCTTGATGCCCTCACCCTAACCCTCTCCCGCAGGGAGAGGGAATGGATCGTAGGCCCGATAAGCGCTAGCGCCACCGGGCTTTTTTACATCAAAACTCCATCTTCACCGTAAACTGCACTTCGCGAGGGTCGCCAATCTGGTTGCCCAGGTTGTTGGTCGCAATGGACGAGGTGTAGTAGGTCTTATCAAACAGGTTCTTCACGTTGACCTGCAGCGTCACCGGATACTGCAGCTTCATCTTATAGGCCGCAAAGGCATCCGCCACAAAATAGCCCGGCAGATAATAATCCGCGCCGTTGGTCGCTGAACGACGGCTCACGCCGTGCCCGCCGCCGCCAATTGTCAGCGTATTCCCGGCAATCGCATTGTGAATATCGTACGTCAGGAACAGGGAGCCGGTGTGGCGCGGCACGTTCGGCAGCGGTTTGCCCGCGTAGTCCGGGTCTTCAAGCACCTTCGCGTCGGTATAGCCGTAGCTGGCGATAATATTGGTGTTCTCGGTCAGTGACCCGGCAAGATCCACCTCCACGCCCTGGGAGCGCACGCGGCCCGCGGTTTTGGCGATGGTTTCACCTCCCACGCTTTCATTGTACAGCACGTTGCGTTTGTGGATATCAAACAGCGCGATATTGGCGGTAACGCCGTCGAACAGGTCGAACTTCGCGCCCAGTTCGTAGGCGTTTGAGGTTTCCGCCGGCAGGTCGCCAATGTAACTTGCAATGGACGACTGCGGCATAAACGTCTGCGAGTAGTTGGCAAACAGCGAGACGGATGGCGTGAGCTTGTAAACCAGCCCCAGCTTTGGCGTCCACTGTTCGTCGCGGCTGTCGGTGTTGACGTTGAACGGACGACCTTTACCCGCGTACTGGGTGTAATACTGGTAGCGCATCCCGGCGACGGCGATCCACTTATCCGTCAGGTACAGGGCATCCTGCGCGTAGGCCGAATAACTCTCCTGCTTGAGCGTCTGGTCGCTGTCTGCGGCGGAGACGGTTGTACACTTGTTGAGTTTGCCGTAAACCGGATGGTAGATGTTGAAACCTTTGACGTTCTTACAGCGCATCATGTCCGTACGCAGCAAATCGTAATTCTCATACGATACGCCGGTCAGGATCTCATTGTAAAAGCCTGCAATATCGACATTCCCCTGCAGATCCGCGCGGGTGCTGTGCATGCGCTGGGTCGAGCCCTGGGTCGCATCCACGCGGCGGGTCAGGTTGCCGGTTTTTGCATCGTAGGCCATCACGCGGGCCTGGTTATCGCTGTATTTGTCCTGGCTGTAGCTGTAGTCGAACTTCGCGGTCCACTGGCTGTTAAGACGGTATTCCGCGTTCAGCTGCGCCAGATCGGACTGACCATCGGTCACGTTAAACGGCTCGTCAAAGCGGGTTTTGCGATCGACATCAACGGCTTTTTTAGTGTTGAGATCGAAGATCGTTCCGCGATCGAACGGCGTTTTATAGTCGCGATGCGAATAGAGCACGGTCACGGTGGCATCATCGCCGAACCAGGTGAGCGACGGGGCGATAAAGGTGCTGCGTTCGTTGCCAAAATTACGCCAGTAATCTTCGTCCTGATACTCACCCGTGAGGCGATACGCCAGACGCGTGCCGTCGATCGGGCCGGTCACATCGACCTGTCCGGTGCCGCCGCCAAAGCTGGAGGAGGTGGCGGACAGAGAACCACCGAAGGTTCTCTCCGGGCGTTTGGTGACGACGTTAATCAGGCCGCCCGGATCGAGAATGCCATACAGCGTTGAGGCCGGGCCTTTAAGCACCTCCACGCGCTCGGTGGCGGCGTTAAAGCTGCGCGGCAGGACGGTGCGCAGGCCGTTGGTCATGATCGAGCCGTCCCGGTTCGCGCCAAACCCGCGGCGCACGAAGGCATCCTGCGTACCGCCGAGGGTATTCGTCTGGACCACGTTGCTAACGTTATAGAGCGCCTCATCCAGCGTGGTGGCGTGCTGATCCTCCAGCACTTTATCGCTGACGGTATTCACCACCTGCGGGATATCCAGCATCGGCATGTTGGTCAGCGTTGCGGTGGAGGTGTTCAGCGGCTGGTAGCCGTTGGTGGCTTCCGCCGGCGTATTTGGATCGGCAGTGACGGTAAGCGTTTCGCCGTCTTTAGCCGCGGTGGTGTCCGCCGCCTGGGCCAGCGGCGCCATAAACAGCAGTGAAAAGAGCGCGCGCCCTTTTACCCCAGAGAGTGAAGGTGTGAACGTAGCCATTACATCTGTTATCCCAAAATATCCGTGAATCACCTTCACGGAAGAATGTGTGAGTCATTGCCCTTTTATGCTCTGCTCGTTAGCCAGAACCGGCATCGAACATGTAATTGAGAATCATTCAATCATGCGGGAATGTAGTAGTAAATGAAAAATGATAAAAATCGGCTACATGCATGAAACGCAACGGGAAAGTACAAGGGTAATGAATTATTTAATTGAAAAATAATGATTTATTAATTTTGTGGTCTGCACGGTAACGCTCCGTTACCCCTGGTTTTTTCAGGGTGTTTCTTCGCTTGACTACTACATGGCGTGGCGTCAAACTCTCAAAAGAGAATGATTTTTATTTATATTTGTTGCGCTTTTTTATTACGTTGGCGTTCACGTGGCTTACAACACAACACAACCGGGACTGGTTCTGGAGAACCTCTCTGCGGGCTATCAGAAAAAAATCATCGTTGATGATATCTCTCTTGCGATCCCCCAGCAGAAAATAACCGTTCTGGTGGGCGCAAACGGCTGCGGGAAATCCACGCTGTTGAGCACCATTGCGCGGCTGCTCCAGCCGCTTGGCGGCGCGGCGGTTCTCGACGGCAAGGCGATCCACGAGCAGCCGACCAAAGCCGTCGCCCGCCAGCTTGGTATTCTCCCGCAGTCCCCGCTGCTCCCGGAAGGGTTAACCGTTTTTGAGCTGGTCTCGCGCGGGCGCTTTCCCTGGCAAAACGTTATGCGCCAGTGGAGCGACGAGGACGAACTGGCGGTGGAAGAGGCCCTGCGCCTGACCGGCACTGCAGAGTTTGCCCATATGCCGGTGGAAAGCTTATCCGGCGGCCAGCGTCAGCGCTGCTGGATCGCCATGGCGCTGGCGCAGCAAACGCCGTATATCCTGCTGGATGAACCCACCACGTTCCTCGATCTTCGCTACCAGGTGGAGATCCTGGAGCTGCTGCACGCACTGACCCGCCAGCACGGGCGTACCGTCGTGGTGGTGCTGCACGATCTTAACTTTGCCGTGAACTACGGTGATTCCCTGGTCTTTTTACGCCAGGGAAAAGTCGAGGGGGTGTTACATGAAGGCGACGCCTGCACGCCGGAGCTGATCAAAGCGGTGTTTGATGTGGACGTGCATATGTCCATCAACCCCTTGACCGGCAAACCGTTCTTTATGCCGTTTCGCCAGAGCATTCAGAAGCCATGATGCGCATCTCTCTGGCTTTCCTGATTTTCACCCTGCTGTTGGCAATGGGGGCGATTGCTCATTTGGGGATCGGTGCACGCTTTATCGCCCCGCAAACGGTAGTGGAGGCATTCTTTCACTTCGACCCGCGCAATTTCGACCATAACATCATCATCAGACTACGGCTGCTGCGCCTCTGCGCCGCGATGGTGACGGGCGCCGCGCTCGGCGTGGCGGGCGTGCTGCTGCAGTCCGTGATCCGCAACCCGCTCGGCGAGCCGCATATTCTGGGGCTCAACGCCGGGGCAGCGCTCGCGGTGGTGATCGCCAGCGCGCTTGGGCTGTCGCTGCCGTTTGGTCGCCCGCTGATTGCCGCCGCCGGTGCCGCCGCGCTGTTTCTGCTGGTGCTGATGTTCTCCTCGACCGGTCGCACCGGGCTCACGCCGATGAAGGTCACCCTGTGCGGCGTGGCGATGTCGGCGTTTGCCTCGTCGATTACCGCCGCGGTGTTAATCCTGGATGAACAGACGCTACTCTCTCTGCGCACCTGGCTGGCGGGTGATATCGCCGGGATCAACGCGCAGATGCTCCAGAGCGCCCTGTGGGCTGCAGCCGCTGGTTTTCTTCTTGCTATCGGGCTGTCGCCCTCGCTCAACATGCTGGCGCTGGGCGACAGAATGGCGCAGGGGCTTGGCGTGTCGCTGCTGAAAACCCGCCTCCTTGCCCTGCTGGCCATTGCGCTGCTCTGCGGCGCGGCCGTCTCCCTCGCCGGACCGATTGGCTTTATCGGCCTTGTGGTACCGCAGCTCATTCGCCGTCTGGTGTCGGTCGATTTACGCGCGATGGTGCCGCTGTCGGCCCTCTGCGGTGCGCTGGTGCTGCTGCTGGCGGATATCGCTGCCCGCACGCTGTTTACCCCCTGGGAGCTGGCAACCGGCATCATGACGGCCCTTGTCGGCGCGCCCGTGTTCATCCTTATGGCCTCGAGGATGTTCAAATGAACCGGGCCGGACTCCGCACGATCCGTGTTGGCCGCCTGTCGGCGCTGGTTCGCCCGAAGGCGCTGGCGTGCCTGTCGCTTTTCGCGCTGATGGCGCTAGGCCTGCTGGGCTTTGGCCTGACGCACGGTTCTCTGCCCATTCCCGCCTCTGCCATCGGGCGGGCGTTGTTTTCGCATGAAACTTTGACGGCGGAGACGCGCTACGTCGTGATGGATATCCGCCTGCCGCGCCTGCTGATGGCGGTGCTGTGCGGCGCGATGCTCGGCATGGCGGGGGCGGCGATGCAGTCCATCACCCGCAACGGACTGGCTGACCCGGGGCTTATCGGCGTGAAGGAGGGCTGTAGCGCGGCGGTACTGCTGCTGATTTTTCAGTTCCCGGCGCTGAGCCTGGCCTGGCGTCCGCTGGTTGGCATGGCCGGTGGGCTGCTCACCGCGCTGCTGGTGATAGCTCTGGCGCGCGATATCTCGCGCCCGCGGTTCATTTTGATCGGCATCGGCGTGTCGTGGGCGTTTGCCGCGGCAATGGGCGTCTTTATGACCACCGCCGACGTGCGCGACGTGCAGACGGCGATGCTGTGGCTGGCGGGCAGCCTGCATGCGGCAAACTGGACGCTGGTAGGGCTGGCCGCGCTCTGGGCTGCCCCCGCGTTTGCGCTGCTGCTCTTTACCGCGCGGGCCGCGGACGTGGCGCTGCTCGGCAATCAGGCTGCTACGGGCCTTGGCGTGCGCACAACCCGGCTGGCACTGCTGCGGGTTCTCGCCCCGGTAGTGCTGACGGCGGCCTGCGTCTCCTGCGTGGGCAGCATTGGCTTTGTGGGGCTGATTGCCCCGCATATGGCGCGCCTGCTGCTGCGCGGTGATCAGACCGCGCTCCTGACGGGAAGCGCCGTGCTGGGCGCGCTGCTGGTGCTGCTGGCGGATAACGTCGGACGTCTGGCATTCCTCCCGCTGCAGCTGCCGGCGGGAATTGTCATTTCATTGATTGGCGGACCGTTTTTCCTGCTGCTGCTCTGGCAGCGTCGGGACAGATTTTAGGGGATTATGATGCGCGTACTGTTTTCGATGCTGTTGCTGGTGGGGTTCGCGGTGAGCGCGGCGGAGCCGACGCAGACCTTTACTGACGATCTGAACCGAAAGGTGGTGGTGCCGGTGCACCCGAAACGGATTGTCTCCTTACACGATCTGGACATCACCATTCCGCTGATTGAGCTTGGCGTGCCGCCGGTGGCGAGCCATGGCCGCACGCGGCCGGACGGCAGCCATTTTCTGCGATCCAGCGGCATGTTGACCGGCGTCGACTTCGATAATTCCGATATCAAATTTATCGGCACGGCCGATATCGACATTGAAGCCATCGCCGCCGCCAAACCTGACCTGATCGTTACCGAGCCGACCCGCAACACGCCGGTGGAACAATTAGCGAAAATTGCCCCGACGGTGAGCATCGATCATCTCGACGGCGGCGCGCCGGAAATCTACCGCAAGCTGGCTCAGCTGACAGGAACGCAGGCGCGGCTTAAGGTTCTGGAGCGGCGATATCAGGAGCAAATCAAGGCGCTGAAGGCGACCATCGACACGCGCAAAATCACCGTATCGGTGATTCAGGCCAATCAGGGGAAAATCAACGCCATGCACAGCTACCACTCGCTGGGCCGCGTTCTGCGCGACGCCGGATTCAAATTCCCGCCGCTGATTGAGTCCATCCCGGAAGGGGGGCGCATCGACGTCAGCGCCGAGCGCCTGCCGGAGCTGGATGCCGATTTCGTCTTTGCTACCTGGCGCGGGGATACGGGCGGTAAACCGCAGGACGAGCTGGCGGCGATGGAGGCGGTGATGCCGGGCTGGTGTCAGTTCCTGACTGCCTGCCGAACCGGGCATTACGTGCTGATCTCGCGTGAAGAGGCGATCTCGAATTCGTTCGCGTCTTTAGGGCTGATGGCCGCGCAGGTGCAGTCGCAGATTGCCGGGCGTCCGCTGCCGGAGGCGTCACGGTGATCCGCAAAGAGAAAGGGCGCGTGGATGTCTATGGCGACCGCTTTCGCGCGCGGGCGCATCAGCTGACGCCGCGTCTGCTGCAGGTCGCACGCTATATCCATGACAACCGCGAGGCGGTGATGGAGCAGACCGCCATGGAGATTGCCGCCGTACTGAAAACCTCGGATGCCACGGTGGTCCGCGCCATACAGGCGCTGGGGTTCGCCGGGCTGCGCGATCTCAAGCAGACGCTGGAGCAGTGGTTTGGCCCGGTGGTCACCTCCAGCGAAAAGATGTCCACCACGGTGAACACGCTCGCCAGCGACGTCAACGCGAGCATTGATTTCGTGCTGGAGGGACATCAGCACACCTGCGAGGTGTTATCCGAGCCCCACAACCGCTACGCGATGGCGCAGGCGGTCTCACTGCTGGCGCAGGCAAGGCAGGTTGCCATATTTGGCATTGGCGCCTCCGGCATTCTGGCCGAGTACACCGCCAGGCTGTTCAGCCGTATGGGGTTACCCGCCACGCCGCTCAACCGTACCGGGATCGGGCTTGCCGAACAGCTGATTGCGCTTCAGCGCGGTGACGTGCTGGTGATGATGGCGCAGAAATCCGCGCACCGGGAGGGGCAAACCACCCTGCGTGAAGCAAAACGTCTGGGCATTCCCACCATCCTGCTGACTAACGCCCTCGATTCGCGTTTCAGTAAGGAGGCCAGCGTGGTGATCCACGTTCCGCGCGGGGGCGAAAAGGGTAAAATCCCGCTCCACGGCACGGTGCTGCTCTGTCTGGAGATGATCATTTTATCCGTCGCCGCCACCGAACCGCAGCGCGCCATCAAGTCGATGAAGCGCATCAACGAGCTCCATCGCGGGTTAAAGCCGGGGAAGAAGAGCAGCTAAAAACAACAAAGCCCGGTGGCGCTAGCGCTTACCGGGCCTACGGTTCAGGTTTTGTAGGCCGGGTAAACGCAGTGCCACCCGGCAAATTCCACGAACTTAAACCCCTTGCTCCAGAATGCGGATGTGGGTTTCCAGCACGTCGCCCTTCACCGCGTCGCTCCACGCATTCATGTGCGCGGTCTGCAGATGCGCTTCAAGATGCGCGACGGTTTCCCACTGCTCAACCATGATGATCGAGTCCGGCGCGGTCGCCTGGAAGCTGGCGTCAGTGGCGGCATCCACCATCGGCGCGTAGCCGTGGCAGCCTTCTTCTTTCAGTACGGTCGGGATAATTTTCGCGAACTGATCCAGCACCGCCTGGCGGTGATGTTGACCTGGACGAGTACGGATTTCTGCGATAACGGTAAGCATGTTTACTACTCCTTTAATTCCAGGCTACCAGTTAAGCAAAAATTTCCGCGAGATGCTTGCGATATTCTGCGATATAGCGCGGGACATCAGGCATTTTAATCACGTCGTTGACGATAAAGGTCGGCAGCGGATCCATGCCCAGGAACTGATTCGCCTTGTGGAACGGCAGATAAGCACCGTCTACGCCCACGCCTTCGAAGAACTGATCTTTCTCGGTGAAGGCTTCCAGCGGCGCGTTCCAGGTCAGTGACAGCATATATTTTTTGCCCTGAATCAGGCCGCCTGAACCGTATTTTTTGGACGCGTCAGAGCGGGTGCGGCCATCGCTGGCATACAGCGAACCGTGACCTTCGGTGAATACGTCGTCCATGTACTTTTTCACGGTCCACGGCGCGCCCATCCACCAGCCTGGCATCTGCCAGATCACCACGTCAGCCCACAGGAAGTTCTGCACTTCGGCTTTCACGTCGTAGTGGCTGTCTGCACGCACGACCTTAACATCATGCCCGGCGTCGCGCAGGAAACCGTCCGCGACCTCGGTCAGGGTGTCATTCAGCTGGCCTTTAGAGTGCGCAAATTCTTTTGCACCGTTAATAATCAGAATGTTGCTCATTTTTTGTCCTCGACGATGAGAGTATGCCGGGTATTCTACGCGCGAGGACGGAGCGGAAAAATGAGCAAAATGTGCAAAGTCTTTTGCTGGAGATGCAATAATCCGCTACCAGCTGACCTTCACCTCAAAGCCGCCTTCCGCCGCATTGCTCAGCGAGACGCGCATTCCGTGCAGCGCGGCAATGCGCCTGACGATAGAGAGTCCCAGCCCGCTGCCCGTGGCGTTCTGGCCCGGTGGACGATAAAAACGCTCGCCGATGCGCGCCAGCACCTCGGGGTCAACGCCGGGACCGTTGTCGCGCACGCTAAAGCTACGCGCGTCCAGCGTCACGTCCACCACGCTGCCGCGCGGACTGTAGCGGATGGCGTTGTCCAGCAGATTGCGCACCAGCAGGCTGAGCAGCAGGGGCTGCCCTTGACGTTTGACCTGCGGGGCATGGTTGATGAGGCGAATATCAATCCCTGCATGCTGCGCCGGATGCCAGATATCCAGCACCGCCGACTGCAGTAAATCGGCAAGCGTTATCGGTTCGACATCGTCCAGGTTATCCAGCGAGTCCAGACGCGACAGGGTGAGGAGCTGATCCACCAGCCGCGAAGCGCGGTCGATTCCCGCATGCAGCTGTGCCAGCGCTTTTTCCCGCGCCTGCGGATCGTCCTGCGAGAGCTGCGCCACGTCAGTTTGCACCTTCAGGGCCGCCAGCGGGCTGCGCAGCTCGTGGGCGGCATCGGACGTAAAGCGGCGCTCGCGGGTCATCATCTCCTGGGTACGTGCGAAGAGGTGATTCAGCGCGTCGAGCAGGGGGCGCACTTCCGTGGGCACACCCTGAAGCACAAGCGCATCGGTCGCATCCGGCGAGCGGGAGCGCAGGGTCTGCGCCAGCTTTTTGAGCGGCCTCAGCTCCCGGCTCAGGAGGAGAACCAGCAAAAGCAGCATCACCGGCAGCGCCACCAGCCAGGGCGTGAGCTGCGAGCTGACCACGTCCAGCGCCATATCCTGGCGGTACTCCCACTCCTGACCGACCACCACGCGGTACTTCCCGTCGGGTGAGGTCAGCCACAGGAAACGCCATTCGTCGTTGTCGTCCTGGAGCTGCCCGTTAGCAAACCCGTCGCGGCGATAGTGGTACGGAATATCGCGCCCGTTCTCGCCGTCGTTCAGCAGCATTTTGCCCTCGACGCTGTAAATGGCGAAAGCCAGCGCGTCGTCATCGAGACGGCCATGCTTCACTTTTTTCGGGATCTCGCGCATCCGCTCGGGGGCGCGGATCTCGTCCAGATCCATCGTCAGCAGCCGTTTGGCAAACAGCATCTGCTGCGTGTCGAAGAGCTTATCCAGCTTGTGGGTGGTCTGCTGCCAGGCCACCAGGCTGGCGGCAAACCATGCCGTCAGGGAGAGCGCTAAAAAGAGGAGCGTCAGGCGCAGCTTCAGGCTCAGGCGTTGCGTCAGCTTCATGCGTCACCCAGGGTATAGCCGATGCCGTGCACGGTGCGGATAAACTCGCTGCCAAGCTTGCGGCGCAGATGATGAACGTGGACTTCTACCGCGTTGCTGGAGACGTCGTCGTCCCAGGTATACAGTTTTTCCTCAATCGTCTTGCGAGGGAGCACGCGGCCTGCATTGCGCATCAGCAATTCCAGCAGCGCGAACTCTTTCGGCTTCAGCGTTAGCGGTTCACCGTCCAGCGTGGCGACGAGACGGGTCGGATCGAGCGTGACCTTGCCGTGGCGTAGCTCGCTATGCGTCTGGCCGTGGCTGCGGCGGACCAGCGCCTCGAGGCGGGCACCCACTTCAATCAGCGCGAACGGCTTGCAGAGATAATCATCCGCGCCAAGACGCAGCCCTTCCACGCGCTGGTTAAGCGCATCCCGCGCGGTCAGGATCAATACCGGCTCGCTGCGCCCGCTTTCGCGCCACGCGCGCAGGATGTCCAGACCGTCGATTTCCGGCAGCGTCAGATCCAGCACCACGGCATCATAGGGTGCAGACGCGAGCGCGGCCTGACCGGTTTTACCATCGGTAAACCAGTCCACGCTAAAGCCCATTTTGCTTAAACCCGCCCTGATACCGTCGCCGATTAACGTGTCGTCTTCTACCAGTAAAATGCGCATATTCCCTCCTTGATGCCGTCAGTAAACCCTCTGTAAGCGCCTGCTGTACAGCAATAATAAATAAATTTTTCCCTTAAGAAGTTGTTAAGGATTACCCTGTTTAATGGACTGCGAAACCAGATTAAAGGGAGAGTTAATATGAAAAAATTCGCTGCCATTGCCGCCATCATGATGATGGCCACTGCCCCCGTTTTTGCCGCGCAGGGCGGATTTAACGGCCCGTCCGCCACGCAAACCCAGACCCAGACGCAGGCAGGCGGTTTTGTCGATAACGACGCCAACCTCACCACCGCGGTGAAGGTGAAAGAGATGAAAGACGACAGCTGGGTGAAGCTGCGCGGGAACATCACCCAGCGCCTGTCCGATGACCGCTACACCTTCCGCGATGAGACCGGCACGGTGAACGTGGAAATTGACCACAAGCGCTGGAACGGCGTGACCGTCACCCCGCAGGATAAAGTGGAAATCCAGGGCAAGGTCGATAAAGAGTGGAACGATTTTGAAATCGACGTGAAGCAGGTCATTAAGCTGAACAAATAACCCGAAAAGGGCCGCATAAGCGGCCCTTTTTCTTTGTGACTCAACTCGTCAGATAGGGTAGTATCTGCGGCAATATTGCCTGAAACCCTTCGGTTTCTGAGTTGAGGAATCACACGTAATGAGCGATATGGCAGAGCGCCTCGCGCTACATGAATTCACGGAAAACGCCTACCTGAACTACTCCATGTACGTCATCATGGACAGGGCGTTGCCGTTTATCGGGGATGGCCTGAAGCCCGTTCAGCGCCGCATCGTGTATGCGATGTCCGAACTGGGGCTGAATGCCACCGCCAAGTTCAAGAAATCCGCCCGTACCGTCGGTGACGTACTGGGTAAATACCATCCGCACGGCGACAGCGCCTGTTATGAAGCGATGGTGCTGATGGCGCAGCCGTTCTCTTACCGCTACCCGCTGGTGGATGGTCAGGGGAACTGGGGGGCGCCGGACGATCCGAAATCCTTCGCGGCGATGCGTTATACCGAATCCCGCCTCTCTAAATATGCCGAAGTGCTGCTGGGCGAGCTGGGCCAGGGGACCGTTGACTGGGTACCGAACTTCGACGGTACGCTGCAGGAGCCGAAGATGCTGCCCGCGCGTCTGCCGAACATCCTGCTGAACGGCACCACCGGGATTGCGGTCGGTATGGCGACGGACATTCCGCCGCACAACCTGCGTGAAGTGGCGAAAGCCGCCATCACCCTGATTGAGCAGCCGAAAACCTCGCTCGACGATCTGCTGGATATCGTGCAGGGCCCGGACTTCCCGACCGAAGCCGAGATCATCACCTCGCGTGCGGAAATCCGCAAAATCTACCAGAACGGTCGCGGCTCCGTGCGCATGCGCGCGGTGTGGAATAAAGAAGACGGCGCCGTGGTGATCACCGCGCTGCCGCATCAGGTTTCCGGAGCCAAAGTGCTGGAGCAGATCGCCTCCCAGATGCGCAATAAAAAGCTGCCGATGGTGGACGACCTGCGTGACGAATCTGACCACGAGAACCCGACCCGTCTGGTGATCGTGCCGCGTTCTAACCGCGTGGACATGGAGCAGGTGATGAACCACCTGTTCGCCACCACCGATCTGGAAAAAAGCTACCGCATTAACCTGAACATGATCGGCCTCGACGGACGCCCGGCGGTGAAAAACCTGCTGGAGATCCTTACCGAATGGCTGACGTTCCGCCGCGATACGGTACGCCGTCGTCTGAACCATCGTCTGGAGAAAGTGCTTAAGCGCCTGCATATCCTCGAAGGTTTGCTGGTGGCGTTCCTCAATATCGACGAGGTGATTGAGATCATCCGTACCGAGGACGAGCCGAAGCCCGCCCTGATGTCGCGCTTTGGCATCAGCGAAACCCAGGCCGAAGCGATCCTCGAGCTGAAGCTGCGCCATCTCGCCAAACTGGAAGAGATGAAGATCCGCGGCGAGCAGAACGAGCTGGAAAAAGAGCGCGATCAGCTGCAGGCGATCCTCGCGTCCGAACGCAAGATGAACACCCTGCTGAAGAAAGAGCTGCAGGCTGATGCCGACGCGTTTGGTGACGACCGTCGTTCTCCGCTGCACGAGCGCGAAGAAGCGAAGGCGATGAACGAGCACGACATGCAGCCGTCCGAGCCGGTGACCATTGTCCTGTCGCAGAGCGGCTGGGTGCGCAGCGCCAAAGGCCACGATATCGACGCGCCGGGGCTCAGCTACAAAGCGGGCGACAGCTTTAAAGCGGCGGTGAAAGGCAAGAGCAACCAGCCGGTGGCGTTTATCGACTCCACCGGTCGCAGCTATGCCATCGACCCGATCACGCTGCCTTCCGCGCGCGGGCAGGGTGAACCGCTGACCGGCAAGCTGACGCTGCCGCCGGGCGCGACGGTTGACCATATGCTGATGGAAGCCGATGACCAGAAGCTGCTGCTGGCGTCTGACGCGGGCTACGGTTTTATCTGTACCTTCAACGATCTGGTTTCCCGCAACCGTGCCGGTAAGGCGCTGATTAGCCTGCCGGACAACGCTCACGTAATGGCACCGCTGGTGATCGAGAACGAAAGCGACATGCTGCTGGCGATCACCACCGCCGGACGTATGCTGATGTTCCCGGTCAGCGATCTGCCGGAGCTGTCAAAAGGCAAGGGCAACAAGATCATCAACATCCCGTCGGCGGAGGCCGCGAAAGGCGAAGATGGCCTGGCGCACCTCTTCCTGCTGCCGCCGCAGAGCACGCTGACCATTCACGTCGGCAAGCGCAAAATCAAGCTTCGTCCGGAAGAGCTGCAGAAGGTGGTGGGCGAGCGCGGTCGCCGCGGCTCGCTGATGCGCGGCCTGCAGCGTATCGACCGCGTGGAGATTGACTCTCCTGCACGCAGCGCGGCGGGTGACAGCGAAGAGTAATGTCGTGATATCCCCCTCTGTCCGGAGGGGGAATTTCAATAAAATTTCCCGTAAAATCGTTGTTAATTCGTGCGTTGCGATTAACAATACGCGCTCGTAATAAAGTCCTTACCTGGCCACAGGTGAAGTATAATTGTCAGCTGTCAGGGCTTCAGAGGTCGCTATGCTATATATTGTTCGTCTTATTCTTACCGTTATCTACTGTATTCTGGTCTGTATTTTCGGCTCTATTTACTGCCTGTTCAGCCCGCGTAATCCGAAGCATGTTGCCACCTTTGGCCATATGTTCGGGCGTCTTGCGCCGCTGTTTGGTCTGAAAGTTGAAAAACGCCTGCCGGAAGGAGCGGAGAATTTCGGTAACGCCATCTATATCGCCAACCATCAGAACAACTACGATATGGTGACGGCCTCCAATATCGTGCTTCCACCGACCGTGACGGTGGGCAAAAAAAGCCTGCTGTGGATCCCGTTTTTTGGTCAGCTGTACTGGCTTACCGGTAACCTGCTGATTGACCGTAATAACCGTGCAAAAGCGCACGGCACCATTGCAGAAGTGGTGAATCATTTTAAAAAGCGCAGGATCTCAATCTGGATGTTTCCGGAAGGGACGCGCAGCCGCGGCCGCGGCCTGCTGCCGTTTAAAACCGGTGCGTTTCATGCCGCAATTGCGGCAGGTGTTCCAATTATTCCTGTGTGCGTTTCCAATACTTCGAATAAGATTAATCTTAACCGCCTGAATAACGGGCTGGTGATTGTCGAAATGCTGCCACCCGTCGATACCAGCAAATACGGTAAAGATCAGGTGCGCGAGCTGGCAGCGCACTGCCGTGATCTGATGGCTGAGCATATTGCGCTGCTCGACAAAGAAGTCGCAGAGAGAGAAGCCGCCGGTAAGATCTAACCCGGCGTTGAAGGGAAAACGAATTCCCGCGTTGTTAGTCGTTTCAGATGGAGCTTATATGTCACTCAGTCGGCGTCAGTTTATTCAGGCTTCGGGGATCGCCCTTTGTGCGGGTGCGATGCCGCTGACAGCCAGCGCCGCCGGGCAGCAACAGCCGCTGCCTATTCCGCCACTCATTGAATCCCGTCGCGGCCAGCCGCTTTTCCTGACGCTGCAGCGCAGCCACTGGTCCTTTACCCAGGGGACGCGTGCGCCGGTCTGGGGCATTAACGGACGTTACCTTGGGCCGACCATACGCGTGTGGAATGGCGATGACGTAAAGCTCATCTACAGTAACCGTACCCCTGAAAATGTCGCCATGACCATCAGCGGCCTGCAGGTGCCTGGCCCGCTGATTGGCGGCGCGGCGCGCATGATGTCGCCCAGCGCCGACTGGGCGCCCGTTCTGCCAATTCGCCAGAGCGCGGCAACCCTGTGGTATCACGCCAACACCCCTAACCGCACGGCGCAGCAGGTCTATAACGGCCTGGCCGGCATGTGGCTGGTGGAAGATGAAGTCAGCAAATCCCTGCCGATCCCGAACCACTACGGCGTGGATGACTTCCCGATTATCATCCAGGACAAACGTCTGGATAATTTCGGTACGCCGGAATACAGCGAACCGGGGAGCGGTGGCTTCGTTGGCGATACGCTGCTGGTTAACGGCGCGCAGAGCCCGTATGTCGAAGTGTCCCGTGGCTGGGTGCGCCTGCGCCTGCTCAACGCGTCTAACTCGCGCCGCTATCAGCTGCAAATGAGCGATGGCCGTCCGCTGCACGTCATCTCCGGCGATCAGGGTTTTTTACCGGCACCGGTGTCCGTCAAACAGCTGGCGCTCGCGCCGGGTGAGCGTCGCGAAATTCTCATTGATATGACCAACGGGGATGAAGTCTCTGTGACCTGCGGCGAAGCGGCAAGCATTGTTGACCGTATTCGCGGGTTCTTTGAACCGTCGAGCATTCTTGTCTCGACCCTGGTGCTGACCCTGCGTCCAACCGGCCTGCTGCCGCTGGTGACCGATAGCCTGCCCATGCGCCTGCTGCCGCAGGAGATCATGAGCGGCTCCCCGGTGCGCAGCCGTGATATCAGCCTGGGCGACGATCCGGGCATCAACGGTGCGCTGTGGGACGTCAACCGTATCGACATCACCGCGCAGCAGGGCACCTGGGAGCGCTGGACGGTGCGTTCAGATATGCCGCAGTCCTTCCATATTGAAGGGGTAAGCTTCCTGATCCGCAACGTTAACGGCGCGATGCCGTTCCCGGAAGATCGCGGCTGGAAAGACACCGTCTGGGTGGACGGTCAGGTTGAACTGCTCGTCTACTACGGCCAGCCTTCGTGGCCGCACTTCCCGTTCCTGTTCCACAGCCAGACGCTGGAGATGATGGACAGGGGCTCCGTAGGGCAGATGCTGATCAACCCCGCGCCATAACCTCTGACATTCCCGGTTCGCCGGGAATGGTTTATGCCCGCCAGAAAAAGCGCGAGAACAGAATCAGCACCGGGTAAATTTCCAGACGCCCTAAGATCATTGCCGCGCACATCAACAGCTTAGCCCCTTCTGTTAACGTGCCGAACGTCGACGCCGTCTCGCCAAATCCCAGCCCCATGTTGTTGATACAGGCGGCGACCGTCGCGAATGACGTAAACAGATCGTAGCCCATCAGATTAAGCGCCCAGACAAAAAAGCCCGTGATCATCACGTAGAGAAAGAAGAAGCTCCAGACCGAGCGCAGGACGCGTTCATTCACCACGCTTTTGCCCACCTTAATGCTCAGCAGCGCGCGCGGATGCGCCAGCTGGTTCATCTCCTGAATACTCTGCTTGAACATAATCAAAAAACGCAGGGCTTTGATCCCGCCGCAGGTCGAGCCTACGCAGCCGCCAAAAAAGCTGGCGCTCAACAGCAGGAAGATGGTGTGGGTGGGCCATTGGGCGTAGTCGGCGGTCGACAGGCCGTTATCGGTCATCATCGAACTGGCAAGGAAGAAGGCGTGCACCAGGCTATCCGTGGGGCTGTACATGCCTGCATGCCAGACCTGCCAGGCGGTGATGAGGATAATCGCCGCAGCGGCGCTCAGGAAGAATTTAACCTCCGGGCTGCGACGAATCGGCTTCAGGGTGCGTCGGACAATGGCGACGTACCAGAGGGTGAAGTTAAACGCGGAGAGCAGCGAAAACGCCCCGGCAACCAGCTCGATTGCGTGGCTGTCATAAAAACCAATGCTCTCGCTGCGGGTGGAGAAGCCGCCCAGTGACACGGTCGAAAGCCCGTGACAGACGGCGTCAAAAAAGGACATTCCCGCCAGCCAGTAGGCCAGAGTGCAGGCCACGCCCAGCGCGAAGTAGGTCACCCACAGCGTGCGCGCGGTATCGGCAAGGCGGGGCGTCAGACGCTCCTCCTTGAACGGCCCCGGCATCTCTGACTGATAGAGCTTCATGCCGCCAATGCCCAGCAGCGGCAGGACCGCGACGGCCAGCACGATGACGCCTAACCCGCCAATGAAATTCAGCTGAGCGCGGTAATAGAGGTACGACTTAGGCAGGGCGCTGACGTCCCCGATCACCGTCGCTCCGGTAGTGGTGATCCCGGAAACCCCTTCAAAGAGCGCGTCAGCAAAGGAGAGCTGAAGCCCGTCATCCATCCAGAGCGGCATGGCGCTAATCAATGAAAAAAGCAGCCAGAACAGCACGATAATCACGAAACCGTCGCGGGTGCGCAGCTGGATGCCGGCGTGGCGGGTTGCCCGCCAGGTTAAGCCTCCGAGACTAAAAAAGGTTAAAAAAGTGGTCAGGAAGGCAAAGTAGGTCCGCTCTTTGTTCAGCAGGGCGATAACCATCGGCGGAAGCATGGAAAGGCTGTACAGCAGCACAAGGAAACCGCAGAGGTGCAGGACAACCCGCAGCTGGGAGACATGTAACGAATCGTTGGGCTTCACAACTGAGCTCCGCACAAACACGCATTCCGGGGCAAATCACCGGAAAATAGAGTGAATATTATGATCCAAAATTATCAGGGCGGCGTATTTTAACGACTTCCGTGAATATCTGCCTGCTTCCTGCATCCTTTTCTTCAAATCTGGCAGATGAACAGCGTATAATCCCGCTCCTTTTGTTTATTTTTTCTTCGGAAGCATTATGAGCGCAATTTCCCTGATCCAGCCGGATCGTGACCTCTTCTCCTGGCCCCAGTACTGGGCGGCCTGCTTTGGACCGGCGCCGTTCCTGCCGATGTCCCGGGAAGAGATGGACCAACTGGGCTGGGACAGCTGCGATATCATTCTGGTCACGGGCGATGCCTACGTTGACCACCCGAGCTTCGGCATGGCCATCTGTGGCCGTATGCTTGAGGCGCAGGGCTTCCGCGTGGGGATCATCTCCCAGCCTGACTGGAACAGCAAAGACGACTTTATGCGTCTGGGTAAACCGAACCTGTTCTTCGGCGTGACCGCGGGCAACATGGACTCGATGATCAACCGTTATACCGCCGACCGTAAGCTGCGCCATGACGACGCCTACACGCCGGATAACGTGGCGGGCAAACGTCCGGACCGCGCAACCCTCGTCTATACCCAGCGCTGCAAAGAAGCCTGGAAAGACGTGCCGGTGATCCTGGGCGGCATCGAGGCGAGCCTGCGCCGTACCGCACACTACGACTACTGGTCAGATACCGTGCGCCGCTCGGTGCTGGTGGATTCCAAGGCCGACATGCTGATTTACGGAAACGGCGAGCGTCCGCTGGTGGAAGTGGCGCACCGCCTGTCGCAGGGCGAGCCGGTGAGCAGCATCCGCGACGTGCGCAATACCGCCATTATGGTGAAAGAGGCGCTGCCGGGCTGGCGCGGGGTAGATTCCCGCATCATCGATATGCCGGGCAAAATCGACCCGATCCCACATCCGTACGGCGACGATCTGCCGTGTGCCGATAACAAACCGGTAGAGCCAAAGAAGGCGGAAGCGAAGGCGATCGTCGTGCAGCCGCCGCGCCCGAAGCCGTGGGAAAAGACCTACGTACTGCTACCGTCCTACGAGAAGGTGAAAGCCGACAAGGTGCTCTACGCGCACGCGTCCCGTATTCTGCACCATGAAACCAACCCGGGCTGCGCCCGCGCGCTGATGCAGAAGCACGGCGAGCGCTTTATCTGGATCAACCCGCCGGCGATCCCGCTCTCCACCGAAGAGATGGACAGCGTCTTTGCGCTGCCGTACAAGCGCGTGCCGCACCCGGCGTACGGCAACGCCCGCATCCCGGCGTATGAGATGATCCGCTTCTCGATCAACATCATGCGCGGCTGCTTCGGTGGCTGTTCCTTCTGCTCCATTACCGAGCACGAAGGGCGCATTATTCAGAGCCGCTCTGAAGATTCGATCATCAATGAGATCGAAGCCATTCGCGACTCCGTGCCGGGCTTTACCGGCGTGATTTCCGATCTTGGCGGCCCAACCGCCAACATGTATATGCTGCGCTGCAAATCACCGCGCGCGGAACAAACCTGTCGTCGCCTCTCCTGCGTCTATCCGAGCATTTGTGAGCACATGGACACCAACCACGAGCCGACGATCAACCTCTACCGCCGCGCGCGCGATCTGAAGGGCATCAAGAAGATCCTCATCGCGTCCGGGGTGCGTTATGACATTGCCGTGGAAGATCCGCGCTACATCAAAGAGCTGGCGACGCACCACGTGGGTGGCTATCTGAAGATTGCGCCGGAGCACACCGAAGAAGGCCCGCTGTCGAAGATGATGAAGCCGGGCATGGGCAGCTACGATCGCTTTAAGCAGCTGTTCGACACCTACTCGAAGCAGGCGGGCAAAGAGCAGTATCTGATCCCGTACTTCATCTCCGCCCACCCGGGCACGCGTGATGAGGACATGGTGAACCTGGCGCTGTGGCTGAAGCAGCGCCGCTTCCGCCTGGATCAGGTGCAGAACTTCTATCCGTCACCGCTCGCCAACTCGACGACCATGTACTACACCGGCAAGAACCCGCTGAGTAAGATTGGCTATAAGAGTGAAGACGTGGTGGTGCCGAAAGGGGATAAACAGCGTCGTCTGCACAAAGCGCTGCTGCGCTACCACGATCCGGCCAACTGGCCGCTGATCCGCCAGGCGCTGGAAGAGATGGGCAAAAAGCATCTGATCGGCTCGCGCCGCGACTGTCTGGTACCGGCCCCGACGCTGGAGGAGATGCGCGAAGCGCGTCGCCAGAACCGCAATACGCGCCCGGCGCTGACGAAGCACACGCCGATTGTGCATCAGCGTTCGAACGGTGGAGCGGGAACGAAGAAGACCGTAAAACGTAAGATCGGTTAAACCTGTAACAAAGCCCGGTGGCGCTAGCGCTTACCGGGCCTACAGGTCAGCGCGTAGGCCGGGTAAGGTGAAGCCGCCACCCGGCTTTTTTACGCGATTATCCGCCAAACTGATCCGGGTCTGGCCCAAGCCGCTTGCCCTTATCCAGCTTCGCAATTTCCCCCAGCTCATCTTTGTCCAGACGGAAATCCCAGACGTCGAAGTTCTCGGCGATGCGCGATGGCGTGACCGATTTCGGGATCACCACCAGGCCGTTGTCCAGATGCCAGCGAATGACGATCTGCGCCGGGGTTTTGCCGTATTTATCCGCCAGGTCGCGGATAATTTTCTGATCGAATACCCCTTCACCGCCCTGAGCCAGCGGGCTCCAGGATTCGGTCTGAATCTTATGCGTGGCGTTCCAGGCGTGAAGCTGGCGCTGCTGCAACAGCGGGTGCAGTTCGATCTGGTTAATCACAGGCGCGACGCCCGTCTCGTCAATCAGCCGCTGCAGGTGATGAACCTGGAAGTTACAGACGCCGATGCTTTTCACCAGCCCCGCTTTTTGCAGTTCAATCATCCCTTTCCAGGCATCAACGTAATGGTCGATGGCCGGAACCGGCCAGTGCATGAGATACAGGTCGACGAAATCGAGCTGGAGCTTCTCCAGACTCTCCTGCAGGGCTTCGCGGGGACGTTTTTGATCGTCATTCCACAGTTTCGTGGTGATGAATAACTCATCGCGGGGGACACCGGCGCTGGCCAGTGCGGTCCCCACGCCGTCCTCGTTTTTGTACGCGGCGGCGGTGTCAATTGACCGGTAGCCGACTTCCAGGGCTTTATGAATGGCGGAGACGACCTCGTCGTTACCGGCTTTCCATACACCTAGCCCCAACTGGGGCATCACGTTGCCGTCCTGCAGCTTGATTACGGTTTGGTTTGCCATTTTTCCTCCTTCAGGTGCGCATCGCCGGAGGGAGACTCCGGCGATGGGGTGTGCATTAAGTCTGGACGAAATGTCAAAAAACGAAAGTCGGGGGGACAAAAACGCTTAGCGTGCCGCCTCGTAAATACGGCGGCTGACGTCCAGGGTGATGTCGCCGTGCTCGCCCAGATGGGTCATGCCGTGCTCTTCGAGTTTCGCCAGCAGGGCAGGGATAGAGCTGCCGTCCAGACCGTAGCCAGACAGACGCGTTGGCACGCCCAGACCTTCAAAGAAGCTGCGGGTCGCTTCGATAGCGGCATCAATACGCGCATCGTCAGAACCCTCGGTGATGTTCCACACGCGCTCAGCGTACTGCAGCAGTTTGGCGCGTTTGGTATCACGTTTTTCATTCCACAGCGCAGGCAGCACAACGGCCAGCGTCTGCGCATGATCCAGACCGTGCATCGCCGTCAGTTCGTGGCCCAGCATGTGGGTCGCCCAGTCCTGCGGCACGCCAGCACCGATCAGGCCATTCAGCGCCTGGGTGGCGGCCCACATCACGTTGGCGCGAACGTCATAGTTTTCCGGCTCTTTCAGCGCTTTCGGACCTTCTTCAATCAGCGTCAGCAGAATGCCTTCCGCAAAACGATCCTGGATTTTGGCATTCACCGGATACGTGACGTACTGCTCAACGGTATGAACAAAGGCATCGACCACGCCGTTCGCGACCTGACGCGCAGGCAGGGTGTAGGTGTAGACCGGGTCCAGGATGGCGAAGACAGGCTGAACGTGTTCGTTCATGAAGGCCTGCTTGTCGCCGGTGGTTTTACGGGAGATCACCGCGCCCTTGTTGGATTCAGAACCGGTGGCCGGGAGGGTCAGCACGGAGCCCATCGGGATGGCGCTTTTGATGTCGCTGCCGCGGGTTTCCAGAATGTGCCACGGATCGATGCCGTCAGCATAGTGCGCTGCCGCCGCGATGAATTTGGTGCCGTCCAGCACGGAGCCGCCGCCGACGGCCAGCAGGAAGGTGATGTTTTCTTCGCGGGCGATTTTCACCGCGTTCATCAGCGTTTCGTAGGACGGGTTTGGCTCAATGCCGCCGAACTCACGCACGTCCAGACCGTCCAGCGCGCTGTAAACCTGATCCAGCACGCCGGTTTTTTTCACGCTGCCGCCACCGTAGGTGATCAGCACGCGGGCGTCAGCAGGGATCTGTGCGCGCAGGTCAGCGATAGCGTCTTTACCAAACAGAATGCGGGTTGGGGTGTGAAGATTAAAGTTGTTCATTGCTCGTTCCCTTTAGTGGGTGAAAAACCGTGGTGCGCAGAGGGCGACCTGATGCTGCTCATTGTGGCCGTCCGGGGCTACGCCCTCAATGCACATTCCTGCCGATGTCTTGCCCATTTCTACAGAGCGCTGGAGAAAGCGCGGAAAACAACGCACACTGTCAACGTCGAAAACCGCACCCGGAGTAACGCAAGATGAACCGTGAGGCTATCTGCCAGCAGCTCACTGCGCAGATTAAGAGATTGATAGATAATGAAAATCGTGCCAGCGATCTGCTGCCGGACATTCGCCTGCTCTACGGCACGCAGCCCGGAACGCGCACGCCGGTCATGTACCAGCCGGGCATCGTTTTTCTCTTTTCAGGCCATAAAATTGGCTATATCAACGAGCGCGTGTTCCGCTACGACACTAATGAATATCTGCTGCTGACAGTACCTTTACCCTTCGAATGTGAAACCTTCGCGACAGAGGCGGTTCCGCTGGCAGGGATCCGCGTCAATGTTGATATCCTCCAGCTGCAGGAGCTGCTGATGGAGATTGGCGAAGACGAACTCTTCCAGCCTTCGATGGCCTCAAGTGGGATCAACTCGGCGACGCTGTCGGAAGAGATCCTTTGCGCCATTGAGCGTCTGCTGGACGTCATGGAGAGGCCGCTGGATGCGCGCATACTGGGCAAGCAGATTATCCGAGAAATTATGTTCCACGTGCTGCTGGGCCCGGGCGGCGGCGCGTTACTTGCCCTGGTGAGCCGACAGACCCACTTCAGCCTGATAAGCCGCGTGCTGAAGCGTATCGAAAGCCAGTACACGGAAAACCTCAGCGTCGACCAGCTGGCGGCGGAAGCCAATATGAGCGTCTCGGCGTTTCACCATAACTTTAAATCGGTGACCAGCACCTCGCCGCTGCAGTACCTCAAAACCTACCGGCTGCATAAGGCGCGGATGCTGATGATCCACGACGGCATGAAGGCCAGCGCGGCGGCGATGCGGGTGGGCTATGAAAGTGCGTCGCAGTTCAGTCGGGAGTTTAAGCGCTATTTCGGCGTCACGCCGGGAGAGGATGCGTCGCGTATAAGAACGA
This sequence comes from Enterobacter sp. EC_64, assembly GCF_019584165.1. Lineage (NCBI taxonomy): Bacteria > Pseudomonadati > Pseudomonadota > Gammaproteobacteria > Enterobacterales > Enterobacteriaceae > Enterobacter > Enterobacter sp. EC_64. The sequence continues at coordinate 220,356 of NZ_VDAS01000001.1, read as the reverse complement.
TGCAGGGAGCCTGAGGGGAAACGTAGGCCGGGTAAGGCGTAGCCGCCACCCGGCAATTTTTTATCACGCGCTGCAGTACTTCTTCTTAATCACTACCGCGATGGTTCCCACCAGACCCGCCACCAGCAGGAACATCGGCAGCACCATCAGGAAGGTCATCACCTGATCTTCGTGGTGTTTCACGAAGGGGATCATATTCAGCGCGTAGCCGAATGTCGTCACCACGCCAACCCAAAGCAGGGCGCTCAGCCAGTTGAAGAACTGGAAGCGGCGGTTCGACAAACCGGAAATGCCCGCCATCGTCGGCAGAAGGGTGCGAACGAACGCCAGAAAACGTCCGGCCAGCAGCGCAAGCAGGCCGTGTCGGTCAAACATGCAGGTTGCACGCTGATGGTATTTATGGGGTAACTGCGCCAGCCAGCTTTTGACCACGCGCGTGTTGCCGAGCCAGCGGCCCTGCAGATAGCTCAGCCAGCAGCCCAGGCTGGCTGCGGAAGTGAGGATAACCATCGTGGGCGTAAAGTCCATGACGCCTTTGCCGATCAACGCCCCGGCAAGCAAAAGCAGACTGTCACCGGGTAAAAACGAGGCTGGCAGTAATCCATTTTCCAGAAACAGCGTTGCGAACATCACGAAATAGACGACGCCTATGACGTGAGGATCCGCCAGGGCGGCAAAATCATGTTGCCAGAGCGCCGCGATAATATCTTGAATAACAGCCATGGACTTTCCTGTGGAACAGCAGATATAGCGCTATTGTACTCCCTAATTCGCCCGTCGGGTTTGATCCCGGGCGCAACTCATGCAGACTTTTCTGCTTGCGGTGTCCACAAAAGCGTCCAGAGAGTACATTTTCAGCCAGCACTCTACACGATACGCTCGAACCCTGCTGCTAAATCCGCAATCAGATCGTCAACATTTTCTAAACCGATATGCAGTCGTATTAGGGTACCGCTGAAGTCCACTTCACCACCTGGGCGCAGGGCCGCGATCTGCTCCGGCTGGTTAGCCAGGATCAGGGATTCAAAACCGCCCCAGGAGTAGGCCATGCTGAAGAGGCTAAAATTATCCAGATAGCTTGCCAGCTCGTCATTATTCAGCCGTTTTTTCAGCACAAACGAGAACAAACCGCTGCTGCCCGTAAAGTCACGTTGCCAGAATTCATGCCCCTTACTGCCCGGCAGCGCCGGATGGTTTACGCGCTCAACCTGCGGATGCTGCGCCAGCCATTCGGCCACCTTCAGGCTGCTTTCGTGGTGCTGACGCAGGCGAACGCCCAGCGTGCGGATTCCGCGGCTGGTCATGTACGCCGTGTCGGCATCCACCATCTGGCCCATCAGATAGGCGTTTTCACGCAGCTGATCCCAGCAGCGCGCGTTGGAAACCGCAGTACCAATCATGCCGTCAGAGTGGCCAATCAGGTATTTCGTCGCCGCCTGGATGGAAATATCAATGTCGAATTCCAGCGCTTTGAACAGCACGCCTGCCGCCCAGGTGTTGTCGATCATAATGATCGCCTCTGGCGCTTTGCTGCGCACGGCCTTGACGATAGCCGGCACGTCGTGAACTTCCATGGTGAGCGACCCCGGCGATTCCAGGAACACAATGCGCGTGTTTGGCTGAATAAGTTCGGCAATACCTTCACCAATCAGCGGGTCGAACCAGCCGGTCGTCACGCCGAGCTTGCTGAGGATTTTGGTACAGAAGTCCTGGCTGGGTTCATAGGCGGTGTTGGTCATCAGGATATGGTCGCCCTGTTCCACAAACGCCAGAATGGTGTTGGCGACCGCCGCCGCGCCGCACGGGAACAGCGCGCAGCCTGCGCCGCCTTCCAGCTCGCACATCGCTTCCTGTAAAGAAAAATGGGTTAGCGTGCCGCGACGGCCATAAAACAGCCCGCCTTTTGCGCGGTTGCGCGTGGCGTTTTTTTTCTCCTCAACGGTGTCAAACACCAGCGAGGAGGCGCGTTGAATCACGCTGTTGACCGATCCCTGAGTATATTTTTTGCTGCGTCCTGCCTGTACCAGCGTGGTATCAAGATGCTTCGTTGTCATGTTCGCTAACCCTGTTTTTATACGTCTGGACGTCCAGACTACCACGATTGGAAAAAACTGCACCCGCAGGCTTATCGAATAAGCAGAAAATATTAGCAAAAAAGCGCATAAGAAATTTTTACTGCGTAAGCGCAAGGAAAGTGAACGAAAATTGCGGCACTATGCAAATACTAATGAGAACTACTATCAATTCGACGATGTTTTGATATTATTACGTTCAGATTTTGTGATTTGCGTCCTGGAGATACAGAGTGGGTAATAATTTGATGCAGGCGGATCTCTCCGTTTGGGGCATGTATCAGCATGCTGACATCGTGGTTAAGATTGTGATGATCGGCCTGATTCTGGCGTCCGTTGTCACCTGGGCTATCTTCTTCAGCAAGAGCGCCGAGCTGCTTTCGCAGAAGCGTCGCCTCAAGCGGGAACAGCAGCAGTTGGCAGAAGCCCGCTCTCTGGATCAGGCCTTAGATATGACCTCATCCTTCCACGCGAAAAGCCTGACTACCCTGCTCGTGAATGAAGCACAGAACGAGCTGGAACTCTCCGCGGGCAGTGAAGATAACGAAGGCATCAAGGAGCGTACCGGTTTCCGTCTGGAACGTCGCGTGGCGGCCGTTGGCCGACACATGGGGCGCGGCAATGGTTATCTGGCCACCATCGGCGCGATTTCGCCGTTCATCGGTCTTTTCGGTACGGTCTGGGGCATCATGAACAGCTTTATCGGTATCGCGCAGACCCAAACCACCAACCTGGCGGTCGTTGCGCCGGGTATCGCAGAAGCGCTGCTGGCGACGGCGATTGGTCTGGTCGCGGCGATTCCGGCGGTGGTTATCTACAACATCTTCGCGCGGATGATTGGCAGCTACAAAGCCACCCTCGGTGACGTTGCCGCGCAGGTTCTGCTGCTGCAGAGCCGCGATCTCGACCTGAATGCCAGCGCCGTTAAGCCGGTGCACGCGGCGTCCAAACTGCGCGTGGGTTGATATTATGGCGATGCGTCTAAACGAAAATCTGGACGATAACGGCGAAATGCATGAGATCAACGTGACGCCGTTTATCGACGTCATGCTGGTTCTGCTGATCATCTTCATGGTGGCCGCGCCGCTGGCGACGGTGGACGTGAAGGTGAATCTGCCAGCCTCGTCCAGCCAGCCGCAGCCGCGCCCGGAAAAGCCTGTCTATCTGTCCGTGAAGGCCGATAAATCGATGTTCCTCGGGAACGACCCGGTAACGGCCGACTCTGTTATCCCGGCGCTGGATCAGCTTACCGGCGGTAAAAAAGATACCACGGTCTTCTTCCGTGCGGATAAAACCGTGGATTATGAAACCATGATGAAGGTAATGGACACGCTGCATCAGGCGGGTTATCTGAAGATTGGGCTGGTCGGCGAAGAGAAAGCGGCCGCGAAGTGATAAAGAAGCTGGCGAAAGCCGGCTTTTTTTATGCCTGTTGGGTTTATGCGTTCTTATTTTCCGTCGGTGCGGTAGAGGGGGTTGCCAGCGCGTCCTCATCAAGCGCAACGCAGGTGACGTTTGAGGTACGGTACTCGCCGTCTGACAGTTTGCGCGTCAGACGCAGGGTGGCGATCTCTCTGGCAAGCAGATACTGGTAGTTGGCCTCAAGGCGTCCCAGAAGCTTCTCTTTTAGCTCTGGCCGCTGTTCCATGATGGCGTTCATCACGGCACCGTAAATTTCTTCTTTGACCTGCAGCGGATAAATCTCACGGCGATTCTGCCATTTCAGCCGCACCAGCGTCGCCGGAATCGATACCAGGTCCTGTGTAATGCGCGTCATCCCGTCATTTTTTGTGTTTCGCAGCGCGTCGAGATTTTGCTTTAAGATAAATTCATCACTTTTTTTATCATCCAAAGTCAAATAAACGTCGTTATTTTTAACTTCCTTCACGTTAATCCTCCCCCAGGCTATAAAAAATTGGGTTGTTTTTTTCGCGCGTAATTAAGTTAAGCCAAATTTCATTGCCCGCTTCGTTAATTTCTTTGGTTTTTTCGGCCAATATTTGACTTAGTTTCTGGGCATCTATTTCACCTTCGGCCTGCAGATCATTCAGCAGGTGGACAAAGGCTTCAATTTTTATGGCGCGAAATAAGCGGTCTTTTATATGACGATCGTGCTCTTCCAGCAACATATTACGGGATTTGCCGGTACGGGAAACACCAATTAATATATCAGGCTCGAAATCAGAGAGCTTTCTTTTCCCCTGAGTGAAACTGACCTCTTTTTCTGCTTCCGTCGGTTGCTGTTCCACAGGCGTAATGTGGTACTTAGCCGGGACGAGATAGTCGGGCAGCATTTTTAATTTCCTTTAATTTCAACAGGGTGGGGTTGGTAAAGGCGTGAGATTCGTTGACAATATCATGAGGCAAATTTAAAATCAAAAAAAATGGAGCCTACCCATGAACAGCATCTTTTTTACGGTCATCACATTACTATTACTGACCGCTGGTGTGCTTTTATTGATGCAGGAGTTCAATAAAACGAAAGTGTCGAAAGACACCAGTGAACCGCCGCAACCGGAACTCATGACAAAAGAGGAAGGGGAAGACCATTTCTCTGTATTGATGAACTCCGTTACGCCTGTCTGGTACTGGCGGGTGAACCATGAATATATCGACTTTTTACACGCGACAATTAAGCGCATGAAAATGTCGGAAATTAATGACACGCCCGGACTGTTTGAAGCGCAGCGTCGCTGTAGCGATCTCAATTCAGCCGTGTATAAATATTATGACAATATCAAAAAACGCTGCCTTAACGGCGAGAAGGTCTCTTATTCCGATCTGGACGTATTAAATTTGCGTCAGTGTTTTCGTGAGTTCAGCCTGGAAGCCTACCCGGAGCTGGTGGTGCTGGTCTGGCCGGAATACGCCCGTCCCGAGGTTAACCCCGACAACGTCTGAGTGACCATACTGGTGAGCTATTGCAAACAGTCAGCGCCATTGGGATATACTGGGCGCTGGTTTCTTTTGCAAACAGGACTTTATGGAACGCTTTTTTGAAAATGCCATGTACGCCTCTCGCTGGATACTGGCCCCCGTCTATTTTGGCCTTTCGCTGGCGCTTATCGCGCTGACGATTAAGTTCTTTCAGGAAATCCTGCACGTTCTGCCGAATATCTTTTCCATTGCCGAGGCGGATTTGATTCTGGTTCTGCTGTCGCTGGTGGATATGACCCTGGTGGGCGGGCTGCTGGTAATGGTGATGTTCTCCGGCTACGAGAATTTCGTCTCTCAGCTGGATATCGACGAGCGCAAAGAGAAGCTCAGCTGGTTGGGCAAAATGGATGCCTCGTCGCTGAAGAATAAAGTGGCCGCGTCGATTGTGGCGATCTCTTCTATCCACCTGCTACGCGTGTTTATGGACGCGAAGAACGTGCCGGATAACAAACTGATGTGGTACGTCATTATCCATCTGACGTTTGTGCTGTCTGCGTTTGTGATGGGGTATCTGGATAAGATCAGTAAGAAGTAAAGTACGCCTTACCCCTCACCCTAACCCTCTCCCCAAAGGGGAGAGGGGACTGCTCGGTGCGGCCTTATTTATCAGACGACGCCTGCCACAGGTTCAACTCCCCATCCGCAACATGCTGCTCAATCCGCTTGAGTTCGTCCTCACTGAAGTACACGTTATCCAGCGCCCGAACGTTCTCCTCAATCTGTTCCGGGCGGCTTGCGCCAATCAGCACTGACGTCACGCGCGCGTCTTTCAGCAGCCAGCTCAACGCCATCTGCGCCATAGTCTGACCCCGCGCCTGCGCCATTTCACTCAGCAAACGCAGGCTGTTCAGGTTGGCTTCGGTCAGCATTTTTTCGTTCAGACCGCGGACTTTCTTGCCTTCACGCTGCATGCGTGAATCTTCAGGAATACCGTTCAGGTATTTTCCGGTCAGCAGCCCCTGCGCCAGCGGGGTAAAGGCGATGCACCCGGTACCGTTGGCCGCCAGCGCATCCAGCAAACCGGTCTTATCGACCCAGCGGTTGAGCAGGTTATAGGACGGCTGGTGGATCAGCAGGGGGATCTTCCACTCGCGCAGCAGCTCGGCCATTTTTTGCGTGCGCTCGGTTGAATAGGAGGAAATGCCTACATACAGCGCTTTGCCGCTCTGCACGGCGTGGGCAAGCGCAGAGGCCGTCTCTTCCATCGGCGTGGTTTCATCCACGCGGTGGGAATAGAAAATATCCACGTATTCGACGCCCAGGCGTTTCAGGCTCTGATCGAGGCTGGCGAGCAGATATTTGCGCGATCCGCCTGAGCCGTATGGCCCGGCCCACATGTCGTAACCCGCCTTGGTGGAGATAACCAGCTCGTCGCGATACGCGGCAAAGTCCTCCCGCAGCAGACGGCCAAAATTCTCTTCTGCGCTGCCTGCTGGCGGGCCGTAGTTGTTGGCAAGGTCGAAATGGGTAATGCCGAGGTCAAAGGCTTTACGCAGCAGCGCCCGCTGGGCATCAAGAGGCTGAATATGGCCGAAGCTATGCCACAGGCCAAGCGACAGCGCGGGCAGGCGAAGGCCGCTTTTGCCACAGTGGCGGTACTGCATATTCTCGTAGCGGTCAGGGGCAGGGTACCAGGACATGATGTCTCCTTTTCTTATCGATGAATTTTTGAAACGGCGTTTTCATTCTGTCCTTATCAAAACACAAATCCCGGGGAGAAGCGATGGCAGAACTCCCTGCCAGCAATTTTCCCCGGGATGCGTCAGACGTTGAGTCCCGCACTGCCCGGTACACGCAGGTCACCGGGCAATCAGACGACAATCAGAAGCTATAGCTCATCCCCGCCTGTACGCTGGCATCGTTATCCACATCGCCAGTACCGACATAGACGCCGGTAGTCAGGGTGAAGTTATGGGCGATGGTGGCGTTGATACCTGCCCCAAAGATGCCCATGGTGTTGTTGTGACCGGAGGTGTTGTGATAATCCGCCGCCTGAATGTCGGTGTCATCGCTGAACTCTTTCTGGAAGCGAGCGTCGATCCACGGCATCACCTTCACGTTCTTGTTCAAATCGCGAAGGGTGGTGGTGAGCCTCACGCCCGCACCGCCGTTCCAGGAAGAGACCTGGCTGTCGGCAAAGGTGACTTCGCTGTCAGAGAAGCCGTTCGCTTTGGTCTGATCCCAGCCAAGAGTGGCGTAGGGTTGCAGCAGCGTTTCGCCTGGCAGCAACACGTTCACCCCGGTGCGGGCCTGCGCCAGATACAGACTGCCATCGGTGGAGCCGTGCAGCGCTTCCGTCATGCCGCTGGTATCGCCCGTCACGTTGTTGGCAGACAGCGAGTAACGCATATCGCCGTAGCTGAAGCTGCCGTCAGCAAACAGACCCCAGGTTCGGCCGTTCAGCGCCTGCTGCCAGCCGCCATACAGGCTGTAGTAGTTACCGTAAACGCTGTCTTTGAAGCTATCCGCGCCGTCGCTGGTGTCCTGCACGCGGCTGCGCGTCCACGCCAGCGCGATACCGCCGGTGACGCTGTCGCCGTTGTCCAGATGTGCCGTCCAGTCTACGCCGCCCTGCGCACCCTGAGTGATGCTTTTATAGTCGACGTCGTTGCTGAAATTACCGTTCTGATAAAGGAAATCGCCCCAGACCTGCGCACCGTCCTGCTGTTCTCCCAGCAGGTTTGCCAGATGCACCTGGTTCATGTGGTTGCTGATGTCATCCGCTACCTGATGCCCGGCCTGTTCCGCTGCATCCAGGCCGGCTACCAGCCCCTGAACGTCGCTCGCAAGGTTGCCCTTCTGGCTGTTAAATTCAATATTCCAGCTCTGGCTATTATCTGCAGTCAGCTGAGCCTGAGGCGCGCTGTCGGCCGCAACAATATTCAGACTGTTGTTGTAGTTATACGCGCCGCTACGGTTCTCCACGGTCTGGTCGCCGTTGGTAAACGTGGCTGCTGCATAATTCTGCGGCGCACTGCTGCCCGACGTGGTGAAGGTCCCCAGGACTATTCCCTGCTGATTTTGCGCTGACGGCGTAATGCTGTTCACCACCACGGCGTTATTGGCGCCGGTAATATTACCGAAATTCACGTAGCTGTCGGTGCTCATGGTAACCAGCGCATTGCTGCCGGTGGTGTTGGCAATCAGGGTTGAACCGTTTTGCAAACTCCAGCTGGTTGCATCGTTAATTTTATCAATGGCAATGCTGTTATCACTGGTGGTATTTACCGTTTCAAACTGGCTTATTTGTCCGGATATAGAACTGCCCGCATCCATTGACAGGGTATCGCTGCCGTCACCACCGTTAACATTGCCATTGACATGTGAATCATTGGTCAGCACGACCGTATCATCACCTGCACCCGTTGTAATATCACCGTTGACGGTCGCGTTGTTCTGCAGCGTAATTGTGCTATTGCCCGTACTCTGGCTGGTATTTATCTCGCCATTCACGGTGCTGTTATCCACCAGAACGGAATTTGCGGCGTTACCATCGACGGTCACATTGCCATTTACCACGCTGTTATTGGTCAATGAAATCAGCGTGGTGCCGTTTTCGTTAAAGGCCCCAATGTCGCCGGTGACCGTACTGTTATCCAGCGCCAGCGAATCAGCCTTCGTTCCGTACATCGCGATGGCGACATCGCCAAAGGCATCCAGGTTGATGTCGCTGAATGGCTTGTATCCGCTCAGTTTTACCGCCAGCGTGTCGATGTTCTGCGCGATTTCGCTCTGCGAGGCATCCACGGAAGCGTTAGTCAGCGTAATATTGGTATCAGATTTATCGCTACCCGCGTAAATACCGCCTTTATCCATCGTGCTGTTGCTGATGGCAATATTTTGTGCACCGGCTCCCGCACTGAGAATACTGCCGTGCAGCATGCTGCCGTCCTCAACGTTGACGGTGTGGTAACCTTTATCCATGGGGTCGAGATAAATGGCGGAACCCATCATATAGGCTTTCTTGCCCTCGTAGCTTCCGGCGTCATTTTCGCCATTCAGCGTGGCGTCATCGATGGTCACCGTCGTATTGGTGGTTGCACCGGTATTGCCCACTTCGATCATATCGACGGTGGCGCCGTTATTCACCGTAATATTAGCCGTCCCCCCGTTGCTGCCCTGAATATAATGGCCGGACATGTCGGTACCAGAAACGGTTAATGACTGGGTATCCCCTGATTCACGGCTTCCATCCATAAAGATATTATTTGCGGTGGTGTCGGCCATAATGGCATTAGTCACGCCGGGATCTTCATAAAAACTATTATCTACATATTTCGTTAAGCCGCAGGTCTGCGATGTCACGCCCGGCTGGCAGGGCGTAGCGGGTGTTACGTTAGCCTGGGCGCCAAATGACGTTAAAGCCACTAATACACATTGCGAAAGCAATGTACGATTCATTAATTTGCGCATTTGAAGTTCTCTGGATGAGTCGAAAATTGTCCGGCTCTTTTTAAATGAATTTATTTAAAATAAGAACTTCCTCAGCAGGTAAGGATGTAATGAAATCTAAAAAAATATCCTGCACAATAATTAGCGTTTAAATAATTAAATCTGATTAATAAATTTAATTTAATTCATGAGCTAAATGCTTTGGAATGATTTGCATACAAATTAAAGGGTTTCTTGACCGGTCGTGCGGTTCTTTGACCGGCTCATTCATCAGGGTATTCATCCTTTCGGGTTGTGAGGTTAATTAACTGTTTGTCTGTTTTACATTTCGACGGCTGCTGAAATATGAAAACATGTATTGAGCAGTAAGATTTTCCCCGCAGTGATTATCCTTTTCCGGCGAACGGCAGGGTAGCGAAGATTTTTATAAAATTACGCGCGAAATAGTATAACTTCGTCAGTTTCTGCCGATAACGAGGGTAAGACTCGCCTCTGGGCGAATTCACCCTCACGGCAAGGAAGACTTATGAATATGCTCCGTAATTTCACGATCCGTTTCGTCATGCTGGCGATTCTCGGGATCTTTTGTTTAATGTGGGCGGGTGTTGGGCTGTACAGCTCCTGGTCTCTGTCTCGCGTTTCAGATGGCAACGAGGTGGACCGCCAGCTGGTCAAGCAGATGACGGTGCTCAGCCAGGGCAACGATCAGTATTTCCGCTTTGTGACCCGTCTGAGCCGCGCAATGGAAGTCAAAGCCGCAGGCGGCACGCCGGATCTGGCCTCTGCCCAGCAGGCGCTGGATAACATGGGCAAGAAGCTGGCAGAGATGAAAGCGATCTCCCCAGGCCCAATGGACCCCCAGGTCTCTTCCCGGGTGATCGGTGCCTGGCAGGCGCTGCTCGAACAGGGCGTGACGCCGCAAATGCAGCAGGCGAAACTGGGCGCGCTGGACGGCTATCGTCAGCAGGCTAATAACGTCACGCCAACGCTGAGCCGCGCGTTCGGCGCGGCGGCTGAAGAGTTCAACAATGCTGCCGCGAAGTCGCTCGACAGCACCCGCGTGGTGGTGGACGGCCTGACCAGCATGACCCGTACGGTGATTATCGTCGCCACGATCGTCGGTCTGCTGATCCTGCTCTTCACCGACCGTTACCTGGTCGCGATGCTGGTCAAACCGCTCGACCGCATTCGCCAGCAGTTCCGCCAGATTGCTCAGGGCGATCTCAGCCAGCCCATTGAACCGTTCGGCCGCAACTGCGTGGGACAGCTGGTGCCGCTGCTGAGCGCCATGCAGGACAGCCTGCGCGAGGCGGTCAGCACGATCCGCTCCGGCAGTGAAAATATCTGGCGCGGGGCGACGGAGATTTCCAGCGGTAACAACGATCTCTCCTCCCGTACCGAAGAGCAGGCGGCGGCGCTGGAAGAGACGGCAGCCAGCATGGAACAGCTGACCGCTACGGTGAAACTGAACGCGGAGAGCGCCCGTCAGGCAAGCCAGCTGGCCGATGTGGCCTCAACCACCGCCAGCCGCGGCGGTTCGCTGGTGGAAGAGGTGGTAAGCACCATGAGCGGTATTTCGGAAAGCTCGAAGAAAATTGCTGAAATCACCAACGTCATTAACAGCATTGCCTTCCAGACCAATATTCTGGCACTTAACGCGGCGGTTGAAGCAGCGCGCGCGGGCGAACAGGGGCGCGGCTTCGCCGTCGTCGCGGGCGAGGTCCGCAACCTGGCAAGCCGCAGCGCCAACGCGGCGAAAGAGATTGAGGGGCTGATTACCGATTCCGTTTCGCGCGTCGAGCAGGGGGCAAAGCTGGTAAGCGACACGGGTACGACCATGGATGCGATTTTGCGGGACGTGACGGAAGTGACGACCATTATGAAGCAAATCGCCTCTGCCTCTGAGGAGCAGAGTAAGGGCATTTCGCAGGTCGGTATCGCCATTACCCAGATGGACGGCGTCACCCAGCAAAACGCCTCGCTGGTGGAGGAGGTTTCCGCGGCGGCTTCGGCGCTGGAGCGTCAGACCGAAGATCTTCAGCGCTCGGTGCAGAAGTTCCGCCTGACGGCATAACGCAACGTGATAAGGCCGCCTTGAGCGGCCTTACATTATTAACGCCTTCCCCATTCCGCGTGCTCTGAAACTGCTATTCTTTTGCTAACCCCTGACGTTCTGGACTCTCTTCTACGAGGTGTTGCTATGAACAGATCGTTATCTTTTATCCCTGTCCTTTCTCTCATTTTTCTGACGCTTTTCTCGGTTTCCACCAGTGCGACCCAGCAGGCGCAGGAGCGGCGCGTGGCGCGTGATGTCAGGCAGGAAACCCGCGACGCGTCACGGCAGGTGAAACAGACCTGCGTGGCGAACAATAACCAGAGTAATCACGACTGCCGCCAGGACAAGCGTCAGATGAAACAGGCCGGACGGCAAAAAGCGCGGAATATAAAGTATTAACATAACAGGCGAGGCGGCATGCGAGCATGTTTCTTGCCGCCTTTCTAAAAAGCGTAAGTCAATATATTTCAAATATTAAAATATTCGCTTGTAACAATATATTTGGCATTTTCTGCACATTTCAGAACATGAAAATTAATATTGTCTTAAGATTCAGTCGACATAATGAATTATCTTCTTGATACAGGAAATAATTCAATTTATGAAAAACCGTATTATTTTATTTGCTGCCCTGGCAGGTTTTGCCGTGGTCAATACAGCGATGGCCCAGAGCGTCACGGTCGATGTTCCTGCCGGGTATAAGGTCGTGATTGTTCCGCAGTCAGCCACGGTTCCTGAGGCGGTAAGCGTTGCGCCTGCACCTGTACAAACAACGTATGCCGCCCCTGCTCCGGTCTATCATCCGCGTGCACGCCATGTGGCGAGCGTGGCGGAAGGAATGGTGATTGAGCATCAGTATGACGATCACCATTGATGTATTGCCCGGGTCGCATATCCGGGCCTATTTTGGAGTGGCTCTCACGCTGTTGTGTTTAATCCTGCTGTTGCAATTCGGGATATTGGGTATCCCGTTGCAGATGCCACTTCGGCGATACGCTTAAATGAGGGATTACCGTTTGGTGAAAGTGATTTGTAGAGTGATTCGCGAGAAATGCCTGCGCGTTTTGCAATGACAGTCATCCCGCCGGAGGCTTCTATAACATGTCGTAAAGCCAGCATGAATGCCTCATAGCCTCCGGGCTCGTCAATTTCAATGAAAGCCTGATGAAGATATACGGGCGCGAAATCCGGAGAATCTTTCAGGAGTTGTACCATTGCGTCATCATGGAGTACTGATTTAGCCATTGCGATTTCCTTTTATATCCTGCGCTTGTAGTCGTTGAGGTACTCAACGGCTCTTTCAATATCTGCACTTTGCTTTTTTTTCGTTCCAGTCAGTAGCACCAGACTCACTGCGCCATCTGCCGGATCGGAGACTTCGCTGAAATAGACACGGTAACCCGGCCCCTGGTTAATTCTGAGCTCTGAAACGCTCTCTCTGCATGGTTTACAATCACCATAGTTACCCGTTGACATTCTGGCGACACGCGTGGCAATCATGGCTTTTGCTATGGGATCTTTCACACTTCTTAGATATGCATCAAAAGGGTCATACCCATCAGCTGTGATGTAGTGTTTAACCTTAGCCATTATTGTAGCCTGTAGTTTACGATAAGCAAATGCATTGTAATCTTCAGGCTACGACTGGCAATTGTTAACATCGCTGCGACAGAGGGGAAATGCTATTTCGAAAAGCGGCTCGCAAAAATGCGAGATTGGGTGCGGGGTTATTACTGAACAGCCATGAGGCCGGGCACGCGCTGCGACGCCCGGCGAAGTTTATCAGTGCGTCGCTTCACCAATCAGCGCGCCCGTACCCGCGCCAACGGCTGCACCTTTCAGCACGCTCTTGCCGGTAACCGCCGCGGCGCCTGCACCCACGGCAGCCCCTACGGCGCCGCCTTTACGCGCGGCTTTACCTTTGTCGCCGTTTTTGAACATGGCACCCGTGCCTGCGCCAACAACGGCACCGCCAACAGTGGATTTCAGATCTTTGCCCGTGGCCGCGCCAATGGCAGCGCCTGCTACCGCGCCAGCGGCGGTTTTATCGATGGCCATTCCCGAGGTGGAAAAAATGAGGGCGCTGATAACCAGCGTTGTTTTAATCAGTTTCATAACAGATCCTTTGTGACTGCTGTCGGTTGATACGTCGCTTCTCACTCTGAGGTGAGAAAAACGCACAGATAGTGCCAGCAATACCGGCTCAACCTTTAGGCCAATCATGCCCTGCGAAAGGATCTCGGTTGCCGGGCGGCGATCCGCCCGGCAGAACATTACGCCTGACGCTTATCTTCCGTATTGGTCTCGAAGTCGCTCGCCGCGTGGCGTTCGTGAAGCTGCTCGTTCAGCTCGCCGCTGGTGCGGTTAACGATGCGTCCGCGCTTAACGGCATGGCGGTTCGCCACGTCTTTCGCCCAGCGCTGCACGTTGGTGTACTTTTCTGCGTCGAGGAACTCAGCGGCGTTGTACACGTTGCCCAGCGCCACGCAGCCGAACCATGGCCAGATGGCGATATCGGCAATGGTGTACTCCTCACCCGCCACGTAGCGACCGCGCGCCAGCTGTTTATCCAGCACGTCGAACAGGCGTTTGGCTTCCATGGTAAAGCGGTCAATCGCGTACTCAATTTTCACCGGGGCATAGTTATAGAAGTGGCCAAAGCCGCCGCCGAGGAACGGCGCCGCGCCCTGCAGCCAGAACAGCCAGTTCAGCGTCTCGGTGCGTCCCGCCGGATCTTTCGGCAGGAAGTGGCCGAATTTCTCCGCCAGATAGAGCAGGATATTGCCGGATTCAAAGACGCGCGTTGGCGGGTTCGTGGAGTGGTCACGCAGCGCCGGGATTTTCGAGTTCGGGTTCACCTCAACGAAGCCGCTGGAGAACTGGTCGCCCTCGCCGATGCGGATCAACCACGCGTCGTACTCCGCGCCCGTTACGCCCAGCGCCAGCAGCTCTTCGAGCATGATCGTCACTTTCTGTCCGTTCGGTGTGCCCAGCGAGTAGAGCTGCAGCGGGTGCGAACCGACAGGAAGATCTTTCTCATGGGTCGCGCCGGAAATGGGGCGGTTGATGTTGGCAAACGCGCCGCCGTTGTTCTTTTTCCATTCCCACACTTTGGGTGGCTGATACGTGTTGTCTGACATGTTGGCCTGCCTTTTGAGTGATGTGTTGAGGCAGTGTAGCAGGAGATTTGTGAAGCGTTTAACGAACTGAGCGTAATCGATCTGCCGCTATTCCTTCCGGCGCTTATATATATCAAATCAGGTATAAGCTTAATCGAAAATCGCATTTTCATAATTAATGCGTAAACGGATAAAGCTGCATATGATGCTTCAACATAAATAAAAGATGCAGTCATAAACACTTTATAAGGCAAGGAGTTAGTGAGATGCGCAAGCTTCTGTTATCGGCAGTGGTTGTTTCGCTCGCGTTAGGCCTGGCGGGCTGTGATGATGCGAAAAATAAAGAGACAAATACGCCCTCAGCGGCAAAAAGCGATGCGCCAAAAGCGGGCGGTTCGCTGATTATCGGTATTACCTCCGGCGACCCGTTAGCTGTAAATCCGCTCTACGCCAGCGACCGTACCACGTTGACGATCATGCAGGCGCTCTATGCCCCGCTCTATAGCTTCAACAACGGTAAGATCGAATGGGGCCTGGCGGAAAGCCTGACGCCCTCCGCCGACAACCTGAGCTACACCCTGACGTTAAAACCCAACCTGAAATGGCAGGACGGCCAGCCGCTGACGGCGGACGACGTGGTCTTTACGTTCAACAAGCTGCTCGATGCCAAACAGCACAGCTTCTTCCGCAGCATGTTCACCTACGGCGATAAGCCGGTACAGGTAAGCAAGGTTGACGACCGCACCGTTAAGTTCACCTTACCGCAGGTCAGCGCGGCCTTTACCGGCACGCTGGTACAGATCTACCCGATCCCGCAGCACGTGTTCGCCGGCGAAGGCGACCTGGAAAAGAGCAGCAAAAACGATGCACCGGTCGGCTCCGGGCCGTTCAAATTTAAAGAGTACCGCGCCGGACAATATTATGCCCTGACCCGTTTTGACGATTACTGGAACGGCAAAGCGAAGCTAGATTCGGTGACCTACCGTTTCGCCAAAGACAGTAACGCCGCCAACCTTGCGCTGCAAAACGGTGAAATCAACCTCAAGATGGTTGACCCGCAGGATGTGAACCGCCTGAAAAATACCGGTAAGTTTGACTTCGTGGTCTATCCGGAAGGCCGTCTGGCCTATATGACGTTCAACCAGAACGTGCCGGTAATGAAGAGCAAAGAATTGCGTCAGGCCATTGCTTACGCCATCAACAAAGACGAGCTGACCCAGACCGCCTTTACCTCGCTGGACTACGCCAAACCCGCGACGTCCTTCCTGACGCCCGATACGCTTTACAAGACGGATGACGTCGAGCAATACAATTTCGACCTGCAAAAAGCTAAAGAGCGGCTTAAAGCGTCCGGCGCCCCGGACAACCTCAAGCTGCGCCTGGCGTATGTGAATACCAACAAAACCCAGGAGAGCATGGCGCTCTACATTCAGCAGGCGCTGAAGGGCATTGGGGTGAACGTGGAGCTGATGCCGCTGGACTCCAACGCCATGTCTCAGCGCAGCCTCGATATGAACAACACCGCGTGGGAGCTGAACCTGGGCGGCTACATCATGGGCTCAGAGCCGGACGGCTACAAATCGCTGTTCATGAGCAACGAAGCCTATAACTACGCGCACTACAAAAATCCGCAGTTTGATGCCCTGTGGGATAAAGGCGCCGTGGAAACCGACGCCGCAAAACGTGCCGATATCTACAAGCAAATTCAGCAGACCGTGGCGAACGACATGACGTACTACCCGATCGCCTATACCAATGCGACCGTCGCGGTAGACAAGCGTTTCGGCGGTACCGAGGAAGCGGAGCCGAAACCGGTCTATCTGTTCCAGGATCTGTCAAAAATCTATCAGAAATAAGCGATTGCCCCGGCCGTTGGGTCGGGGCCTTGGTAAGGGCACGTCGTGAACACACTCCTCACGCGTCGGCTGCTGCAGCTGCTGCCGATGCTTTTCTTCATTTCGCTGGTGGCGTTTTTGCTGGTCAAGCTCGCGCCCGGCGATCCGGTGGCGGCGTACATCACACCGCGCATGGCTCCGGAAGATATCGAACGTATTCGCCAGAGCCTGGGGCTGGATAAGCCGCTGGTCACGCAGTACGTCCTGTGGCTGAAAAACGTCCTGCAGGGCGATCTCGGCTATTCGCTGATTTACCACCGCCCGGTGCTGGAGATGATCGGCGAACGCATTCCGGCCACCCTGGGGCTGATGGGCGCGTCGCTGCTGCTGGCGATCGTGCTGGCCATCCCGCTGGGCCTGCTGGCCGGGGCATTTAAGCACCGCGGGCTGGATCACCTGCTGAACCTGTTCGCCTATATCGGCATCTCGGTGCCGATTTTCTGGTTCGGCATTTTGCTCATTACGGTCTTTGCCGTGCAGCTTAACTGGTTCCCCAGCATGGGAATGCGCACCATCGGCATGGAGGATAATGTGCTGGACGTGCTGCGCCACGGCGTGCTGCCGTGCATTGCCCTCACGTTCTACAACCTCTCCAGCTACGTGCGCTACATCCGCTCCAACACCATCTCGCAGCTCTCTGCCGACTATGTGCAGACCCAGCTGGCCTACGGCGCCACGCGTTCCAGCATTCTGTTCCGCCACGTGCTGAAAAACGTGCTGCTGCCGGTGATCACCCTGTTCGGATTGTCGTTCGGTGAGCTGATTGTGGGGGCCTACGTGACGGAAAGCGTCTTCTCCTGGCCGGGGATGGGGCTGCTCGGGATCCAGTCGATCGCCTCGCTGGACTACCCGCTGATCATGGCGATCATCATGCTCTCGTCGATGATGCTGATCGTCGGTAACCTGATCGCCGATCTGCTTTATCGCTTCGCCGATCCCCGCATTCGTACGCTGAGGTAACCCGCATGAGCAGACGCTGGCAGCAGGTTCGTCACCAGCTGCGCCGCAACCGTCCGGCGCAGTTCTCCCTGTTTGTGCTTTTTATATTTGTTATCGCCGCGCTCTGTGCGGGCTTGAGTCCGTACGATCCGGATCGGATGGCGCTCGGCGCACGCACGCTGCCGCCGGATGCCGCACACTGGTTCGGCACCGACGAGTACGGGCGCGACTACTTCACCCGCGCGCTGTATGGCGGGCAGATCTCCCTGATGGTCGGTTTTCTCGCCATGCTCTTTTCCACGCTTATCGGTACGGTGGTGGGAACGGTGAGCGGCTACTTTGGCGGTTGGCTGGACAACCTGATGATGCGCGCCGTGGATATCCTGATGGCCATTCCGGCCTTCTTCCTGCTGCTGGTGGTGAATGCGTACCTCAAGCCGGGCGTGGATAACATCATTCTGATCATCAGCCTGCTGACGTGGATGAACATGTCGCGGCTGGTGCGCGCAGAAACCCTGTCGGTGAAAGAGCGCGAGTATGTGCTTTATGCCCGCGCGTCGGGGGAACACCCGCTGCGCATTATCGTGCGCCACATTATTCCCGGCGTGCTGCCGACCATTATCGTGGCCGCCACGCTCAATATCGCCTCGGCCATTCTGATGGAGTCGACGCTCAGCTTCTTAGGGCTGGGCGTACAGGCACCGGCGGCGTCGTGGGGAAGCATGCTCAACAACGCCCAGTCTTATATTGGCGAAGCGTCGTGGCTGGCGATGTTCCCCGGCATTCTGATCCTGCTGACGGTGTTCAGCTTTAACGTGCTGGGCGATGTGTTCCGTACCGCCTTTGAGCCAGGAGCGAATCGCGATGAGTAGCTTATTAGCGCTGGAGAATCTGCAAACCACCTTCCGCACCCGCGAGGGCGAGGTTCACGCGGTGCGCGGCGTGAGCTTTCAGGTGCAGCCGGGGGAACTCGTCGGCATCGTCGGCGAGTCGGGCTGCGGGAAAAGCGTCACCTGTAAGTCGATCATTCAGCTTCTGGGGAGCAACGGACGGATAACCGGCGGCAGCATTCGCTTCCAGAATGACGATCTGGCGCAGAAAACGCCCGCGCAGATGCGCGCCATTCGCGGCAACGAGATCGCGATGATTTTCCAGGATCCAATGACCGCCCTGAATCCGGTGCTGACCATCGGTAAACAGATGGCAGAGATCCTGATGCGCAATAAAGGGCTCACCAAAAGAGCGGCCAAAGCGGCGGCGATCGCCATGCTGGAACAGGTGGGGATTGCCGAGGCGGAACGCCGATACGACCAGTATCTCCACGAGTTCAGCGGCGGGATGCGCCAGCGGGTGATGATCGCCATTGCGCTCTCCTGCAACCCGAAGCTGCTTATTGCCGATGAGCCGACCACCGCGCTGGACGTCACCATTCAGGCGCAGATCCTGCGTCTGCTGAAAAGCCTGCAACAGCAGACCCAAACCGCGATTCTGCTGATCACCCACGATCTCGGCGTGGTGGCGCAGGTCTGCAGCCGCGTGGTGGTGATGTACGGCGGGCTGGTGATGGAGGAGGGGAGCGTGGAAGACATTTTTTATCGCCCTGCGCATCCTTATACCCAGGGGCTGCTGGCCTCGCTGCCGCGCCCGGATGAGGTCAACCAACGTTTATCGCCCATTGAGGGCGCGCCGCCTGGCCTGCTTAACCCGCCGCCGGGCTGTCCGTTCGCCGAACGCTGCCCGAAACGCATGCCCCAGTGTGAGCGGCAGCCCGCTTTTTACGCCATGGGTGAAGGCCATCGCGCCGCCTGCTGGCTAGGGGCCGATAAGGAGATTCAGGCATGAGTGAACAACAGGCCCCTTTAGTAAGCGTGCGCGATCTGCGCAAACACTATGCGCTTAACGGCGGTTTGCTGCGTAAAGGCGCGGCGGTGAAGGCGGTTGATGGCGTGAGCTTTGATATCCAGCCCGGCGAGACGTTTGGCCTGGTGGGTGAGTCCGGCTGCGGGAAATCCACCCTCGGGCGCGCCATCCTGCGCCTTTTCGATATCACCGCGGGCGAGATCCACTTTGCCGGACAGGCGATTGCCCACGCCCGCGAAAAAGAGCTCAAGCCGCTGCGTAAGCGGATGCAGGCGATTTTTCAGGATCCTTACTCCTCGCTCAACCCCGGTATGACCGTGCGACAGCTGGTGGCCGAGCCGATGCAGATCCACGGCTACAGCCGTGAAGAACAGCGCGAACGAACGGAAACGCTGCTCTACAAAGTGGGGCTCAAGCAGGAGCACCTTGAGCGGTTCCCGCATGAGTTCAGCGGCGGGCAGCGCCAGCGCATCAGTATTGCCCGCGCGTTGTCCGTGCGTCCCGAATTTGTGCTGTGCGATGAGCCGCTCTCGGCGCTGGACGTCTCGGTGCAGGCGCAGGTGGTGAATATTCTGCAGGACCTGCAGCAGGAGCTGGGGCTGACCTATCTGTTCATCGCCCACGATCTCTCGATGGTGCGCCATATCTCCAGCCGCATTGGGGTGATGTACCTCGGTAAGCTGGTGGAGGTGGCCCCGGCGAATGAGCTGTATCAGCGTCCGGCGCACCCTTATACCCGCGCGCTGCTGGCGGCGGTTCCCCAGCCCGACCCGCGGATTCGCAACCTCGAAGACGCAACCCTGCGCGGCGAAATGCCCGTCCCTACGTCCGCGCTGCCGGGCTGTAAGTTCTGCAGCCGCTGCCCGCACGCCATGCCGGTTTGCCAGACGCAGGAGCCTGCCATGCAGGAGATCGCGCCAGGGCATTTCGCGGCGTGCTGGCTGTTTAAGATGTGAGCCTTAAACGTGTCGGGTGGCGCTTCGCTTACCCGACCTACAGGGTTTTGCGTTTTGTCGGCCGGGTAAGGCGAATTATTTACCACGCAGGTGTATGATAAACGCTCCTCTGTCAGGTTAATTACAACGTGCAGACGACGACAACCCATAAAAATTGCCGCCTGCCTGTTTTAGGTTGGATACATGCGTAAAGGAACGTTAAGCAGTGATGCGCCATTCGGGACATTGTTAGGCTATGCGCCCGGTGGCGTGGCGATTTACTCTTCAAATTACGGCAGTCTGGACCCGCGAAACTATCCGGAAGATGCGGATTTCCGCAGCTATATCGGCAACGAATACATGGGCCACAAGTGGCAGTGCGTTGAGTTTGCCCGCCGTTTCCTGTTCCTCAACTATGGCTTCGTGTTTACCGACGTCGGTATGGCGTGGGAAATTTTCTCTCTGCGCTTTTTGCGTCAGGTGGTGAACGATAACATTCTGCCCCTTCAGGCGTTTGCCAACGGCTCAAAACGCGCGCCGCGCGCCGGGGCGCTGCTGATCTGGCAAAAGGGCGGCGAGTTTCACGAGACCGGGCACGTGGCGGTGATCACCCAGCTTCTGGACGATAAGGTGCGTATCGCCGAGCAGAACGTGATTCACTCCCCGCTGCCGCTCGGGCAGCAGTGGACGCGCGAGCTGCGTCTGAGCGTGGAGAACGGGCGTTATACGATCCATGACACCTTCAGCGACACGGAGATCCTCGGCTGGATGATCCAGACCGACGACACGGAACACAGCATTCCGCAGCCGGAAATCGACGGCGAACTGCTGAAAATCAGCGGCGCGCGGCTGAAAAACACACGTCAGTTCGACGGGAAATGGCTCAACGAAAATGACGCATTGCAGCAGGCGTATATTCGCGCCAACGGTCACGTGATCAACAAAGATCCCTGCCAGTACTTCACCATTACCGAAAGCGCCGAACAGGAGCTGATCAAAGCCACCAACGAGCTGCACCTGATGTACCTGCACGCCACGGACAAGGTGCTGAAAGACGACAGCCTGCTGGCGCTTTTCGACATCCCGAAAATCCTCTGGCCGCGCCTGCGCCTCTCCTGGCAGTGGCGTCGTCACCATATGATCACCGGTCGTATGGATTTCTGCATGGATGAGCGCGGCATCAAGGTCTACGAGTACAATGCCGACTCCGCCTCCTGCCATACCGAGGGCGGGCTGATTCTCGAAGAGTGGGTCAAAAACGGCTATCGCGGCAACGGGCATAACCCGGCAGAAGGCCTGCTGGAAGAGCTGACCGGCGCCTGGAAGCACAGCCACGCGCGGCCGTTCGTCCACATCATGCAGGACAACGATGTCGAAGAGGATTATCACGCGCTCTTTATCCAGCGTTCTCTGCTGCAGGCCGGGTTCGAGACCAAAATCCTCCACGGGCTGGGGGCGCTCAGCTGGGATGCCGCCGGACAGCTAATTGACGACGAAGGCCGCCACGTCAACTGCGTGTGGAAAACCTGGGCGTGGGAGACGGCGATTGAGCAGATCCGCGAGGTCAGCGAAACCGAATACGCGGCGGTGCCGATCCGCACCGGGCATCCTGAAGGCGAAGTGCGCCTGATTGACGTCCTGCTGCGCCCGGAGGTGCTGGTCTTTGAACCCCTGTGGACCGTTATTCCCGGCAACAAGGCGATTCTTCCGGTGCTGTGGCAACTGTTCCCGAATCACCGTTACCTGCTCGACACCGATTTTGAGGTCAACGATCTGCTGAAGCAGACCGGATACGCCGTCAAGCCGATTGCCGGACGCTGCGGCAGCAATATCGACCTGATTAGCGCCCAGGACGAACTGCTGGATAAATCCAGCGGCAAGTTTGTCGACCGTAAAAACATCTACCAGCAGCTGTGGTGCCTGCCGAAGGTCGACGGCAAGTACATACAGGTCTGTACCTTTACCGTGGGCGGGAACTACGGTGGGACCTGCCTGCGCGGCGATGACTCGCTGGTGGTGAAGAAAGAGAGCGATATTGAGCCGCTGATCGTGGTTAAAGATAAGTAGCTCTTACCCGCAATAAAAACGCCCCCGCAGGGTATCCTGCGGGGGCTTTTTGTTACTGTTCTTCCTCTTCCTGCCCGTTGATCTTCAGATCGATGATGCGGCCAATCTGGTCATGATAGACCGTCAGCAGGTTGTACTGGCTCATCTCAGAGATGATCTGCGGTGAAACATTAAAGCTGCGGGCCAGCTCTTCCTGGTGAATATAGCCCGGCTGACGCCGCCTCGCGTGGGCCCGACGGCGATTGTACTGATACCACAAAATCAGCAGCCAGCCGTTGAGCGCGGCGAACAGCAGGTAGAGCAACACCGTATTAAAGGACGCAATAATCACGCTCCAGCGGTGGTCGCTCTCCTCGGTGAGCTGCATCCAGAGCCGGGCATACAGGAAAAACAGAAAGCCTCCCCACGCCACCAGCGTTAACGCGGCATCGAAAAGACGTGGCAACAGCCGATGTTCGGTCAGAATTAAGGTATTTTCGTTCATTAAATGCGTCCTTTTCCCCGGTCCGGACTGATCCAGCGCGCGCGGGCGCGCTGGCGTTTAAGCATGACTTTTGGAAACGCGACGAGGGTGGTGAACAGGCCGATCATCCAGTACACCATCGGGAACCAGATCACCCAGAAAAGCGAGCTGGCCACCTTCCGTTCATAGCGCCGCTCAATGAACAGGCTGACCAGGAACTGCAGCAGGCACATCACGCCCAGCAGCAGCCCGGTAAACTCCGGTGGAAAGAGGCTCTCCACGGTCAGCCTGGCGGGAATCGGCGTGATATGGCTGAGGATAAATAACAGCACCGTCATGGCGTAGGCGAAGGCCCACAGCGTTGACAGGGCATACTCAAGAAACAGGGGCCACATGCGGTGATGCTCCCAGCGCACAATCCTACGCAGGTTGACCAGAAACACCTCCGCGCCGCCCTGGGCCCAGCGCAGACGCTGTTTCCACAGGCCCTTGAGCGTCTCCGGCATCAGGATCCAGCACAGCGCCCGCGGCTCGAAAAAGATATCCCAGTGGCGCAACTGGAGCTTCCAGCTGATGTCAATGTCTTCGGTGATCATGTCCGGGCTCCAGTACCCGACGTCCGCCAGCGCCTGTCGGCGAAAGGCGGCGATAACGCCCGAGACGGTAAAGACTCGGCCATAGATCCGCTGCGTCCGCTTGATGAGCCCGATAATCGATGAGAACTCGCCCACCTGAATGCGGCCGATCAGCGTGGAGCGCGTGCGAATACGCGGATTCCCGGTGACCGCCCCGACGTGGGGATACTGAATCAGCGGCGCCACCAGATACGCTGCCGTATCGCGGTCGAGCAGGGCGTCGCCGTCAATGCAGACCAGCAGATCGCCCCGGGCCGCCGCTGCCCCGGCTTTGAGCGCCAGCGCTTTCCCCTGGTTTTCCGCAAGATTAATCACCCGCAGGCGCGGCTGCTCCTGCGCCAGCGCCTGCAGCACCTGCGCGGTGTTGTCAGACGAGCCGTCGTTGATGGCGATAACTTCGATATTTTCATACCGCTGATCCAGCGCGGCGCTGATGGTCTCCCGGGCATTCCTTCCCTCGTTGAAGCAGGGGATAAGAATGGAGATGAGCGGCTCACCGGCGAGCGTCGGGGCGGGCGTCTCTTTCTCCCACGACCAGTGGCGTTCAAGCTGAAACCAGAAATAGAGCCCGCCGGTTATCCAGAGCACGGACATGAACAGCGGCCAGAAGAACACAAAATCCAGAATCAGCTCGCCGGTAAAGAGGGCGGCCACGCCTAACGGCAACCCGAATACCAGACATAAAATGGAAAAGGCGATAATGCGATCAGTCATTGTCAGGGTACCAGTACGAAGAAAATACAGGCCTGATGCGTGAGATATCAGGTTGGTTGTTGATGAAATCGTCGGGGTAGTAGCCGTAGTTTTTGACGCCGTTCAGCTGGAGCACGCGCATCCACTGTGCCAGCTGGCTGTCGGAAACGGCGCGCTGCGGTTTCCCATCCCAGTCCCTGGCCTGCAGCTCGAAAATGGTTTTATCGAGCGCGCCGGGGCGCGCGGCGACCGCTTTAACCAGACGCGTCAGCCAGGCATCACTTTCGTCTGCCGGGACGGACTCCATCAGCGGCATAGCCATCGGCACCGTCCAGTCGTACTCCGCCAGAAAGTCATCAAGATTCTGGGCGAACCACGCTTCGCTTTCGGGCTGCAGTATGGGCAAGGCGAACATGTTGCGCGCGGTTTTTATCTGCGGGCCACGGATATGCTTCACCGCGAGGCTCAGGGCGTGGGTAAACCCGATAAGCGTCTGGCTTTTCTGACGTGTTGTGCTCTGAGGGCCATCGTCCACGTCCGTCAGCACCGCATCGTCATGGAATAAGATCCCGTTGAAGCTGGCATAGAGGGCCAGATCTTCATAGATGTCCGTCACCTGCTGGCGCACCTGCGGGTCCCACGGGGAGAGCCGGATATAGGGATCGGTGGCTTCGCGCAGCTGGCCTGACGAGCGGTCCCGACGCTGCACGCGCGGCAGGGCAGGAGCGAGATCGAACGAGAGCACCGGCATCCACGCGAAGACTTTCACGCCCGCCCGGGTTTGCAGCTGCCAGGAGACAAAATTAAAGAGATCGGCCCGGACCGGCAGCTGGCGGTTGGGGAAATAGAGCGCCCTGATCCTGCCGTCGCCCTGCGGGTCGGCAAACGCCTGCAGGAAAACATGGCTAATTTTCATGTCGTAGACCCGCTGGATCAGCCTGTTGATATTTTGCGTCTGCTGGGCTGGATTGGGATCGTAAACGTAGTCGAGATCGACGTGCATGACGCGCACGGGCTCGCGCTCCTGAACCTGGCTGACCGTACTGGCAAACGCCTTGAGCGAGGGATTGCCAGCAATCAGCAGACGGGGGATGTTTCCCAGCTCCTGCACGTTCCCCAGCCCGTCCTCAAGGGTAAAGGCCAGCTGATAACCCTGCTGTCTGGCGATGGCGAGCGACGTGCCGTTGGCGGCGCCATAGGGCCAGACCCAGGCGCGCGGCGCCTTGCCCGTCACCTGCGTGATTTTTTCAGTCACTTTGCGAACGTCATCGCCGATCCGCTGGTTGAACTGCCGATCGGTTTCATAGCGGCCCGTCGCTTTATCGTAAAAGCGGTTGGCGATGGCGGGTTCGCGGCTGCCCTGCGGGTTGGCAACAATGCCGTAATGCGAGGCCCAGGTGTGCGAACCGATCTCAATCAGTGGAGACCGGCTGAGCTCGCGCACCATGTCCCACGTCGCGAAACGATCGCGGGCCGTCATCAGACCGCCGAAGTTAACTTTTTGATTTTCCGGCGTATCCACCCAGCTGCCCACCGGCGCCCAGAGCGCAGGGACGTTCCACGCCTGAAGCAGTGGCCAGACGCGGGTGTAAAAGCTGCTGTAGCCGTCGTCAAAGCTGAGCAGAACGGCTTTGGGCGGCAGCGTTTTTTTTCCGTCATGGGCATCCAGAATGTCCTGCACGCTGATGACGTGATAACCGTTGTGCAGCAGCCAGCCGATCTGCTCGTTTAGCGCGCTGGTGCGCACGGAGAGGTAGCGCTGATCGGCGGCATCGTCTTCGACGTCGTGGTAGGCCAGCACCAGAAACTGGTTCTGCGGCCAGGGTTTGCTCGCCTCCAGCTGTGGCCGCGCGCTGGGCGCAATAAACGAGAGTGCCTGCGCGCAGACGCTCGCGCTGAGGCAGAGCCAGCCGATGAGTATCAGGCTCGCGGAAAAACGTGTGTTCATCTTCATCATCCTTAAAAGCGTAAAGTCGCATCAAACGTGACGGAGAGGTTGCTCTCGCGTTTGCCGTCGTAAGGGCGCTTGTCCCAGTTCAGCATCACGCCGGCGTCCATGACGTTGTTCCACTGAACGCGTTGTCCGTAACCCAGCAGGGTGATGGCACCAGCGGACTGATTTTTCTGCCAGTAGCGGCCGCCTCCCGCCGCGAACTGCTGGCTCCAGAGGGTGTCGTAATGGCGATACATCTCATGGTCGACGGACAGGGCGGCCGTCACGGAGAGATCCCGCGCCGGGTTGTAATAGAGGGTGTCCCGCAGGCTGTTTTTGCTGGCGGCGATCCCCGGCTCGAGATCCAGCGTCAGGGACGGGGTCTGCCAGAGACGCTCCTTACCCGTGAGGGTGTATTCCTGTCGGCGGTTATGGTCCGAGAAGCGGCTGACGGCGGCGCTGAACTGGTACTCACGGCGCTCGTTTTGATACCAGCGCACCCCGCCTTCCCCCCGGTTGGCGCTGATCCCGTTGCGTAACGCCCGCAGGGGCGTGGTGCGCGACAGGCGCTCAAGGCTGCCGCTGACCTGCCAGCTATCGGTGAGGCTGTACGTCGTTGAGAGGCGAGCCCCCGGTTTGTTTGCCCCGTGATAGCGGTTGCTGGAGAGCTCGGCTTCGAGCTGGAGATCGCGTGGCCGCCATTCGATGCCGCCCAACAGGTGACGGCTGGAGCCTTTGCCTTCATCGAAATTGCCCTCTGCATAGCGGGTGCCGGCAAACAGCCGCCAGTTATCCGCTACGGGCGGGCCATAGAGCGTGGCGTCCCAGTTGAGGTCGTGCGTCCCGCTGACGGGGTTATCGGAGTGCAAACCCTTGCTCGCGTTGAGGCGCAGCTCGGACATATGGTGGACGGTGCGGAGCCTGTCCAGACGCCTGGCGCTGCGATCGCGCGGCGCGCGGGCAACGACGTCGTCGGCCAGTAAATCCATCTGCCGCCACTCCTGCAGATCCATGGCGACGTAAGCCTGCTGCTGCTCAAGCTCCAGATTCGAGGGCTCCAGCGCCTCCGCCATTTTCAGCGTTTGCTCGGCCGCGCGCGGCAGGCCTCGCGCCTGAAGCAGGGTGGCGTAGTCAATCTGCAATCCCTGATTGCCCGGCGCGGTTGCTGCCAGACGTCGCGCCAGCTTTTCGGCTTCCGGCAGGGCATTCGTCGCCAGCAAATAGTTAAAACGGAGCGACTGACCGGTAAGCCACCGATCGTTCGGCTGAGGGGTAGGGGAACCGAAATCGTAACGGGTCCAGGGAACGTTGCGGGTGTGGCGCTCTACATACCGGCGGGCGGACGGATACTCTCCCGTATCCAGCCAGGCGTAGAAAAGCGCGTGCTCCTCGTCCTGCGGATCGGATGCGTACTGCGGATAGCGTTGCAGAAGCGCGAAGGCGGCGGCAGCGTTTTTCTCCTGCAGATATGCGGAGATCACCCAGCCGATTGCCCAGCCCGGCACCGGATGCCGGGCTGCCGTCAGATCCTGATATTCGCTGATGACCTGTGGGTAATCGGCATGGGCATACAGCGCGCCGAGCCGGTCGATACGCGCAAGCACGACGTCTTCCGCGGCCTGCGGCTCGCTCTGCCAGCGAGACAGCAGCGCGTCGTAACGATTCAGCGCGGATTGCGCAAGCTGCAGGCGCTCCTTTTCTGTTCTGCCCGGCACGTCTGCAAGGCGAACGCTTTCGGCGGCGGCATTCAGCTCAAGACGACGACGCTCCGCGGGGGCTAGCGCCACCTTTTGTGAAAGCAGGAGCGCGGGGGTATTGACCCGGTTATCCGTTAGCGCGTCGACCCGCTCGCGGAGAAGCGCGTGATTTTCTGGCGTGACATACAGCGCGCGCGTGTCGGCTAAAAGCCGATCCCAGCTTTTTCCCAGGCGTAACCAGACATACGCCAGCGTCTGAAGATGCGCCTGAGAGGGATCCTCCGCGACCAGCCGTCGGGCTTCCTGCAGGGCAAGCGTATCTTTACGGGCATCGGCCAGGGTTTTGATATAGCCGATACGATAATCGTCGTTATCCGGCGCAAGGCTGCGCGCTTCTTTCCAGAGCGCCAGAGCGGGCTGCCACGCTTTCTGATTTCGTCTGGCCTGCGCAACAGCCGCAACGCCGCGGGCGGGCAGCGGCATATAAATGCTGTAGCGCTGCCAGACCTGAATAACCTCGTCATCATGGCCTGCCCAGGCCGCCACCTGTAACCAGTCCGCAACGTGCTCAGGCGTCAGGGCATGCTGCTGCTGATAACGCTGAAGATAATCGAGAAACGACGTGTAATTACCGTTACGCGCCTGTTGAATCTGTTGCTCATAAACGGATTCCGTCGCCTGAACCAGAACAGGAAAGAGTAATAACAGAAACAATAATGTTGGGGTGCGATAAAAGAATAATGTACTGAAGCGAAGCGATCTTTCCATATCTATTTGCCATTTGTTTATCATGAATCCATTGCATAACACGGCTGCCTTTTAACTCTGCGTTAAAGGCCATAAATGAGAACATTAAATCTGAATGCAGTAACGTTACGGGGTACTTACTTAAAGGTAATTATGGCGCCTCATCTTAGTGGACTGGATGGGAGGTAATGTACACCCGATATGTTGCCCGATAAATATGCTGAAAAGCGGCTGTGTCGTTTTGAGATAATTCTGTAATGAGCAGTTTTTTGAGTTTGTTTTGAATTGAGTGATTAATTACAACTAATTGAAATATAATGATTTTATTTTTATTGTGACAGTTTTGTATATATTTTTAATGACGCTTGTCAGCCTCAATTAAAGTACTTTCTGGTGCATGTTTGGGAAGTTTCATGACAAAAATTCTTAATGTTTAGAGAAGTGACTTTTCTGCGATTGTTTTTTATTTATAATTAAAGACAGACATTGAATGATAGTCTACAGGAAGTCTTACTCATCAATGTGTGTATTGAGGGATGTCTAAAGCCAGAATACATCTATCGTTAATATAACAGCGCTATAAAACGAAGGCGGTCTTCTTTTCGCAGGATCGTTCTTGCTTTAATCTAAAAGGGATGGTTAGTGGCAACTTCAATAGTGTTAGTGACTCAGGATCGCTACCTTGTCAGGGGGATGCGGATATTTTTTCCGGATATTATCCTGCTCGATTCGATTGACAGAAACATATTTGATAACGGTGCAGATGAATATTCTGTATTGATTGATAGTCGTGCGCCGCTCCGTTTATATGATTACCTGATACGCCATCCGGCCAGAACGAAAAAAACGATTTGCTGCGTTATGCTTGATATGCGCCACCGCGAGGAGAATCTGCTCAGTATGAAGCTGTTTATGAATACGTCGCTGACGGCGCCGGACATGGCCTCGCTGTTTAACCTGGTGCTCAATATGAAGGGCCGTCGCCTGACCACGAAGTGGCTGCTGAATTTACGGCTGAGCACGCATGAAACGATCATGTTGCGGTTGCTGAGAGCAGGGATGTCAATGGAGGAGATTGCAGGCGAGCTGAATACGTCGGTGAAAAGTCTCTATCGCAAACGAATGGCGCTCTCGGAACGACTGGGGGCGGAGAACTTCAACGAGGCGTGTTTGTTTATCTTCAAAAACAAACTGCTGGGCGCAGGTGGGAACGATCCCTAAAGTTGTCAGGAATTCAAAAGCAAAAACCCGCCACGAGGGCGGGTTTTCTAAATAGTGGTGCCCGGACTCGGAATCGAACCAAGGACACGGGGATTTTCAATCCCCTGCTCTACCGACTGAGCTATCCGGGCAACGGGGCGCATTAAACCCGATCTGCCCGGTGTCGTCAACGAAAAATGTTGTTTTCGTTACGGACTGCGCAATCTCTCACCATTTCGCCGCATCCTTAAGCGAAAAAGTGCGTCCAGAGCGCGGAGAGGGGCATGGCGAGCAGCAGCGCGGGCAGCATGTTCACCACGGCAAACATCTTGATCCCACAGATGCGCAGCCCTGTTGCCAGCAGCAGCAGGCCGCCGACGGCGGTAAAGTCTGCCATCATCGCCGGCGTAGTGAGCGGGAGAATTAACGTGGCGCAGGTAGCCAGTGCCAGCTGGATAAGCAGCATCGGCACGCAAATCGCCGCGACGGCAATGCCGAGCGTGGTGGCAAAAATAGTGGCGGTGAAGAAATCCAGAAACGCTTTTGCAATCAAAATGCTCGGGTCGCCCGTCATCCCTTCCTGCATCGAACCGAAAATTCCGGTGCCGCTGGCGCAAAACAGAATAATGATGGCGACGTAGTTCTGAATAAACGTCTCGTGCGTGCCGTGCTTCGCCTTGCCCGGTCGGGCTATCAGGTTTTTGGCTTTGCCTACCGCATTATTGATGCCTTTTTCCAGATAGCAAAACTCGCCAATCAGCGCGCCGAGCAGGGTGGCCAACACCATCACCGGCAGGTTGGCGCATTTGACCACTAGCAGAATACCGATCCCTAACGAGGCCAGGCCGAATATCGAGGGCATGGATGAGCGGATACGCTCCGGCAGCCGCTGGCTCAGCACTGCGCCGAGTACGCCGCCCAGCAATACGGCTCCTGCGTTGATAAATGGCCCGATAACCACGCTTAACTCCTGTTATTTAATCATTGATATTGCATTATTATGGCACGTCAGCGCTGCGCGGGCCTTAGCTTTGGGTGATATTAGTGCATACTGATTCCTTCTTGCACCTCAAAATAAAAGGTGACATTATTGCGCGAATTTTCTCCTCCCTGTCTCACCGTTCGGTGAGGGTAATTGCGCTTATGAAAACCATGAAAATCGCCGTCAGCCGCGAGCTGCTCTCAACGGTGTCTACGCATCGCGAAAAGGTGACGCTGGACAGCACGGATTTCACCGATGTGGCAGCCGTCGTCATGACGACGACAGAGAGTCGCAGCGGCATCCTTGCCTTGCTGAAACGCACGGGCTTTCATTTACCGGTGTTTATTTTCTCTCAGGAGCCGACGGAGGTGCCTGACGGCGCCACCGCGGTCATCTCGGGTAAAGCTCAGGAGTTCCTGGAACTGGAGACTGCTGCCAGCCGTTACGAAGAGAACCTGCTGCCGCCGTTTTTCGACACCCTGAGTCAGTATGTGGAGATGGGCAACAGCACTTTCGCCTGTCCGGGCCACCAGCACGGCGCGTTTTTCAAAAAGCATCCGGCAGGGCGGCAGTTCTATGATTTCTTCGGTGAGAACGTGTTCCGCGCCGACATGTGCAATGCCGACGTGAAGCTGGGCGATCTGCTGATCCACGAAGGGTCCGCCAAGCACGCACAAAAATTCGCCGCGAAAGTCTTCAACGCGGATAAAACCTACTTCGTGCTGAACGGCACGTCGGCGGCCAACAAGGTGGTGACCAACGCGCTGCTCACCCGCGGCGATCTGGTGCTGTTCGACCGCAACAACCATAAATCTAACCACCACGGGGCGCTGATCCAGGCGGGCGCCACGCCGGTTTACCTTGAGGCCGCACGTAACCCGTTTGGCTTTATTGGCGGGATTGACGACCACTGCTTTGACGACGCGTATCTGCGGGACCTGATCCGCGAGGCGGCGCCGGAGAAGGCCGACGAGCCGCGTCCGTTCCGCCTGGCGATCATTCAGCTTGGCACCTACGACGGGACGATCTACAACGCCCGTCAGGTGATCGACAAGATCGGCCATCTGTGCGACTACATTCTCTTTGACTCCGCCTGGGTAGGCTACGAGCAGTTTATTCCGATGATGGCGGAAACGTCCCCGCTGTTGCTGGAACTGAACGAGAACGATCCGGGCATTTTCGTGACCCAGTCGGTGCACAAACAGCAGGCCGGGTTCTCGCAAACCTCGCAGATCCATAAAAAGGATAACCATATCCGCGGCCAGGCGCGTTTCTGCCCGCACAAGCGGCTGAACAACGCCTTTATGCTGCATGCCTCCACCAGCCCGTTTTACCCGCTGTTCGCGGCGCTGGATGTGAATGCCAAGATCCACGAAGGGGAAAGCGGGCGCAGGCTGTGGGCCGAGTGTGTGGAGCTGGGCATTGAGGCGCGCAAGGCCATCATCGCCAACTGTCATAAGATCAAGCCGTTTATCCCACCGGTGGTGGCGGGGCGGCCGTGGCAGGATCATCCGACGCACGCCATTGCCAGCGAGCTGCGCTTCTTCAGCTTCGAGCCGGGGGCCAAATGGCACGGATTTGAGGGCTATGCGAGCGAGCAGTACTTTGTTGACCCGTGCAAGCTGCTGCTGACCACGCCGGGCATTGATGCCGAAACCGGGGAGTACACCGATTTCGGGATCCCGGCGACGATTCTGGCGCACTACCTGCGTGAAAACGGCATCGTGCCGGAAAAATGCGACCTTAACTCGATCCTGTTCCTGCTGACGCCTGCCGAAAGCAGCGAGAAGCTGGCGCAGCTGGTGGCAA
The DNA here is from genome assembly GCF_019584165.1 of Enterobacter sp. EC_64. Classification (NCBI taxonomy): domain Bacteria; kingdom Pseudomonadati; phylum Pseudomonadota; class Gammaproteobacteria; order Enterobacterales; family Enterobacteriaceae; genus Enterobacter; species Enterobacter sp. EC_64. The sequence goes on along the minus strand of NZ_VDAS01000001.1, from coordinate 187,925 downwards.
TGCTGGGACAGTTTGAACAACATATTGAAGACGACACCCCGCTGGCCGACGTGCTGCCGACGATCTTCCAGAAATACCCGGTGCGCTATCGGGATTATACCCTTCGCCAGCTGTGTCAGGAGATGCACGATCTCTACGTCAGCTTCGACGTGAAGGATTTGCAGAAGGCGATGTTCCGCAAGGAGAGCCTGCCTGAGGTGGTGATGAACCCGCAGGATGCCAATCAGGCGTATATTCGCGGGAACGTGGAGCTGGTTCGCATACGGGATGCCGAAGGGCGTATAGCTGCCGAAGGGGCGCTGCCCTATCCGCCGGGCGTGCTGTGCGTGGTGCCGGGTGAAGTCTGGGGCGGGGCGGTACAGCGTTACTTCCTGGCGCTGGAGGAGGGCATCAACCTGCTGCCGGGCTTCTCGCCGGAGCTGCAGGGCGTTTACAGCGAGAAGGATGCCGACGGGATTAAGCGGCTATATGGATATGTGTTGAAGTAGACTCTCCCCCGAACGTAGGCCGGGTAAGCGTTAGCGCCACCCGGCGATTTGCCCGGTGGCGCAAGCTTACCGGGCCAACAATATCGCTTCAGGCTTCTGCGCGGCGGTACATCCTCCTTGGATGCCCAATCTTGCCGTACAGCATCTCCACCGTCAGAAAACCCGCCTCCACGCAGTGCTCCAGATAGCGACGGGTGGTGGTTTTACTCAATCCCGTCTCGCTCACCACCTCATCCACGGTAAAGCAGTGCGTTGCCTTGTCGTTAAACAGCGACTGCACCCGCGCCAGCGTGTTTTCCTCAATGCCCTTGCTGCCGTTGTCCTGGCGGTAGTTTTTCGCCTGAAGCTGATAGAGCGAATCGACGTTCTGCTGGTCGACAATCTTCCAGACGCGCTGCTGTTCGGCAAACTGCACAAACCGCTCCAGCGACTGGCTGAGCCGCTTCCAGGAGACGGGTTTGAGGATGTAGTCGAACGCGCCGTTGCGGATCGCCTGGCTGCAGGTGTCCATATCGCTGGCGGCAGTAATAAAAATGACCGAGCAGTTGGCGCGGGCCAGCATGGGGTTATTGATCAGCGAGATCCCTTTGCCGTCCGGCAGATAGTTATCCAGCAGCACCAGCTGCGGCTGTTTGCTTGCAAGCTCTGCCTGGGCCGCAGCCAGCGACGAGGCAATGCCCACCAGCCTCAGACGCGGATGCTTGCTTATCAGCTCCGCGTGCAGTTGCGCCAGCTCGTTCTCGTCTTCAACAATCAGTACGTCGATAAGTTCATGTTGCATAGTCGGTGTCTTCCAGTTGCCGGGCGGTTCCCGTGGCCGGGATAAACAGGGAGAAAATGGCGCCGCGCGGGATATTATCGGCAACTTCTATCGCGCCGCCAGCCTGTGTGACATAGCTTTCGATCAGATACAGACCAATCCCATGATCGCCGCGCGTTTTGGTGGTGATGCCGCGCTCAAAGATCCGCTCACGGATCTCCGGCTTGATGCCAACGCCCTGGTCGGCCACTTCAATAATCAGCTCCTGGTCGCTGAGCTTTATCAGCACCTCCACCGGCGCGTGGGGAAGCGGCGACCGCTGCGTCGCTTCGATAGCGTTATCCAGCAGGTTGCCAATAATCGAAATCAGCTCTTGCTCCCCCAACGGCAGGAACGGCCTGTCCAGCCGACAGGCCGGGTCGAAACTCAGCTCGACCCCTTTCTCCCGCGCGCGGGCGGCTTTCCCCAGCAGCAGGCCGCACAGGGTCGGGGAGCTGAAGCGCGAAGAGATAAAGTCCAGCAGCTCCTGAGCGTGTTCAGACTGCGCCTGAATGTAGCCAATCGCCTCCTCATAGCGGCCCATATGCAGCAGACCGGAGAGGGTGGTCATCCGGTTTAACTGCTCATGACGCATGATGCGAAGGTTATCGACGTAGCGTTTGACCTGGCTGAGCTGGGCGCTCAGCGAGTCGATCTCGTTGCGATCGCGGAAGGTGATCACCCAGCCCTGCAGCGATCCCTCAAGCATGATGTGGACCCGGCTGGCAATCACCGTGAGATCGTTAAAACGGCAAATCTCATCATGGGTATCTTTCGCCAGCATCGTCTGCGTGTCGAAGAACGGGACCGGATCGATCACCTGGCTTATCAGCTGCCCGCGAAGCTCGCGGGCCGGCTGGCTCAGCCCCAGCAGCTTGCGCGCCGCCTGGTTGATGACTTCAATCCGCCTTTGATCGTCAATGGCAATTACGCCTTCATAAATAGACTCCATCAACGCCTTCTGCTGGCGCACCAGCAGGCCGATCTCTCGCGGCTCGAGGGAGAAGATCTGCTTCTTAATACTGCGGGTAAAGAACCAGGAGAAGATAAAGAGAGCAATCAGCAGCAGCACCGCGGCAATCAGGATATTGACCACTTTACTGACGGTAATGGTGTCCAGGTAGCTGGTGAGATAGCCGACCGAAACAATGCCGACCACCTGTCCGGCAGCGTTGAAGATGGGGGCCTTACTGCGCAGCGAAATACCCAACCCGCCTTTGCGGATGGTGGTGGTGCTTTTACCCTGCAATACGGCTTCGTTGTCACCGCCTACCAGCGTGGTGCCCACTCTGTCGGCGAAGACGGAGTGAAAAAGATGCTGGCCCTTATTATCACCAATCACAATAAAGCTGGCGTCACTGTGCGCAGAAATCTTCTGCATAAAATCATGGATGGCGGCGATATTCTTTTGTTCAACTTCATGTCGCAATGTTGGAATAAGCGCAATCTCTTCAGCCTGTATTTTGGCGCGCGTACTCATTTCCTGATAAAGCTGTTTCCCGACATCGGCATAATAATATCCGCCCAGTAACGCAAAAAGCACTGAGAAAAAGGCAACCAGCGAAATAAACAGCTTTATCTGAAAAGAGACTTTCATAACTCTCACGCAAGGTAGCGACAAAGAACGCCAATATATCATCTTTTTTCGCGCGGACGTCCGCTTTGCAGAAAACTTGTGATCCCTTGCACAGCGGGCGTTGTAAAAGCGTTATCCCAAAGACGGGTGGCCTCTGGCTGCACGAATAAATGTTATTTGTTTGTTCAATTCAGAAAAGAAACCATAAAAACCACGGCCATAAATAAGGCGTAAATCACATTAAATAAAAGGAACCATTAAAACCATAGCTGCCATTAAAACTTCGCTTTTAATATGCCATTCCTCACATAAAGTAAGCCTTTGTGACTCTAAGCTGAACGCACAAAATAACCAAGGGGCTTATTATGAGCACAACTGACGATTCTTTCTCTGTTACCCACGACCCGATTGAAATTCAGCGACCTTCGCTTAAAGAGCGCTGGTGGCATATTATGGATACCTGGAAAATCGGGATTATTCCTCTGCCGCTGTTCGTTCTGGCGGGCGCGCTGATCGCCATTGATTGCCTGGGCGGAAAACTGCCGAGCGATATCGTGGTGATGGTGGCGACGCTGGCCTTCTTCGGCTTTGCCTGCGGTGAGTTTGGCAAACGCCTGCCGATTGTCGGCAAGCTCGGCGCGGCGGCGATTTGCGCCACCTTTATCCCTTCCGCGCTGGTCTATTATGGCCTGCTGCCGGACGTGGTGGTCGAGTCTACGACCAAGTTCTACAAATCCACCAACATTCTCTACCTCTATATCTGCTGCATTATTGTCGGCAGCATCATGAGCATGAACCGCACGGTGCTGATTCAGGGCTTCCTGCGCATCTTCTTCCCGATGCTGTGCGGCGAAATCGTCGGCATGCTGGTGGGGATGGGCGTCGGCCTGGCGCTGGGTCTTGAGCCATTCCAGATCTTCTTCTTTATCATCCTGCCGATCATGGCGGGCGGCGTCGGGGAAGGGGCAATCCCGCTTTCCATCGGCTATGCCACCCTGCTGCATATGGACCAGGGCGTGGCGCTCGGACGCGTGCTGCCGATGGTCATGCTCGGCGGTCTGACTGCCATCATCATCTCCGGCTGCCTGAACCAGCTGGGCAAGCGTTATCCGCACCTGACCGGTGAAGGCCAGCTGATGCCTAACCGCGCCAATGCCGATGCCACCGTCTCTCAGCCTGCGTTCTCCGGCAAAGCGGATGTGACCACCATCGCCTCCGGCGCGCTGCTGGCGGTGCTGCTCTACATGCTGGGCATGCTCGGCCACAAGCTGATTGGCCTGCCTGCGCCGGTCGGCATGCTGTTTATGGCGGTGCTGGTGAAGCTTTGCAACGGTGCTTCTCCACGTCTGCTGGAAGGCTCGCAGGTGGTGTACAAATTCTTCCAGACCTCTGTGACCTACCCGATTCTCTTTGCCGTTGGCGTGGCCATCACCCCATGGCATGAACTGGTGGCCGCCTTCACGCTGACCAACCTGCTGGTGATTATCAGCACCGTCTCCGCGCTCGTGGCGACCGGGTTCTTCGTCGGCAAAAAGATTGGCATGCACCCGATTGATGTCGCCATCGTCTCCTGCTGCCAGAGCGGCCAGGGCGGTACCGGCGACGTGGCGATCCTGACCGCAGGCAACCGCATGAGCCTGATGCCGTTCGCCCAGATTGCTACCCGTATCGGCGGGGCGATTAACGTCTCCATCTCACTGCTGATTCTGGGCAACTTCCTCGTTTAAGTTTTCAGGAAAGAACAATGAAACTCGCAAGCTTTTTATACCAGGGAAAACGCAGCTACGGCATCGTCCAGGCCGACGGCGTGATTGATTTGGGCCGCCGTCTGGGCGACCGCTACAGCGACCTTAAGGCGCTGCTGCAGGGCAACGGGCTGGCGCAGGCCACCCGCTACCTGAACGATGCCGTGGACGTGCCGATGAGCGCCATCACCTTCTTACCGGTGATTGAGCAGCCGGAAAAAATCCTCTGTGTGGGCATGAACTACGCCGACAAGCGCAAGGAGTTTGACCAGCACAACCCGGCCCCGACGCTGTTTGTCCGCTTCCCGGACTCACAGACCGGCCACAACGAGCCGGTGCTGAAGCCGCGCCACTCCAGCGAATTCGACTACGAAGGCGAGCTGGCGGTGATCATCGGTAAAGGCGGGGAGAACATCAGCCGCGACGACGCCCTGCGCCACGTGGCCGGCTACAGCTGCTACATGGACGGCTCCGCCCGCGACTGGCAGCACACCTGGTTTACCGCCGGTAAAAACTGGCGCAAAACCGGCGCGTTTGGCCCGTGGATGGCGACGGCGGACGAGATCCCGGATCCGCACCAACTGGCAATCCGCACCTGGCTGAATGGCCGCATGGTGCAGGAAGACAACACCAGCAGCATGATCCACAAGGTGGCGGAGCTGATCGAGTACATCAGCACCTTCACCCGCTTAAGTCCTGGTGATGTGATCATCACCGGATCCCCGGGCGGGGTGGGTAAAAAGCGCAATCCGCCGCTGTTTATGAAAGAGGGCGATCGCATTGAGGTGGAGATCGAGCATATCGGTCATCTCAGCAACGTGATCGTGGAAGCGCCAGCCGTCGGGCTTGCGGCAGCACATTAAGTAAGGCGGCAGCATGCATTCGCAACCCATCGATTTTCGCCACACGCTGGTGGCGAAACACCCGGAACGCTTGAGTCAGATCCGTTATCTGCTGGCAGACAGCGGCCTTGGCCTGGACAACGACATCACGCTGTTCGTCGAAGCCTGGTCCGGCTCGCAGCTGGTGGGGTGCGCAGGGCTTGCCGCCAACGTCATCAAGTGCGTGGCGGTCAACGAGCAGCTTCGCGGCGAGAACCTCAGCGCGCGGCTGCTGGCGGAGGTGCAAAATGCGGCGCTGGAGCGCGGCCATTTTCACCTCTTCCTCTGCACCCGGCCGTGCAACCGGGAGCGCTTTGCCCGCAGCGGCTTCTGGCCTATCGCCCAGAGCGGGAACAACGCGGTGCTGATGGAGAACACCCCGCAGGGGATCGCGCGCTACTGCCGTTCTCTTCGCGCGAGCCGCAAATGTGGGGAGAAGATTGGCGCCATCGTGATGAACGCCAATCCGTTTACCCTCGGCCACCGCCATCTGGTGGAGCAGGCGGCGGCGCGGTGTGACGCCCTGCATCTGTTCGTGGTGCGTGAAGACGCGTCGTTCTTCCCGTTCAGCGCGCGTCTCGAGATGGTGCGCGCGGGGGTGGCGCATCTGCCGAACGTGGTGGTGCATGAAGGCTCGCAGTACATCATTTCCCGCGCCACGTTTCCGGCCTACTTCCTGAAGGAGACCGGCAAGGTGCAGCAGGCGTGGAGCGAGATCGACGTGCTGATCTTCCGGGACTTCATCGCCCCGGCGCTCGGCATCACGCACCGCTTCATCGGCTCGGAGCCGTTCTGCGACATCACCCGCCAGTACAACCAGACGCTGCACGACCTGCTGGCCTCGCATATCGAGGTGGTGGAAATGCCGCGCATCAAGGCCACCGGTAACGCCATATCGGCGTCCGAAGTGCGCCGATTACTGAAGACACAGCAGTTTTCCCGGATCCGGGAGATTGTCCCGGACTCCACCTTCGCGCACCTCGAAACGCATTACCGTGCGAGTGCCGAAGTCGCTTAACTACCAGGAATTTATCATGAAAATTGTAAGGGAGGCGCTGGCCGGAACGCAGGAGTCCAGCGACCTGATGGTGAAAATTGCTCCCGCTCACGGCGAGCTGGAGATCGTCATCCACAGCGAAGTGATTAAGCAGTTTGGCGAGCAGATTCGCCAGGTGGTCAACGACACATTGCGCGCCATGAACGTGCACCAGGGATTAATCATTATTGAAGACAAAGGGGCGCTGGACTGTGTGATCCGCGCCCGCCTGCAAAGCGCGCTGATGCGTGCCGCCGATGAACAGGCCATCAACTGGGGAGCGCTGAAATGAGCAAACTCCGCCGCAGTATGCTGTTCCTGCCGGGCGCTAACGCCGCCATGCTCTCCACCGCCTTTATCTACCGTCCCGACGCCATCATGTTTGACCTTGAGGACGCCGTTGCCCTGCGTGAGAAGGATACGGCGCGCATGCTGGTGTTCCACGCGCTGCAGCACCCGATGTATCAGGATATCGAAACCGTGGTGCGCATTAACCCGCTGAGCACGCCGTTTGGTCTGCTGGATCTGGAAGCCGCCGTGCGGGCCGGCGTGGACGTGATCCGTCTGCCGAAAACCGATACCCCGGACGACATTTACGAGCTGGAGGGTCACCTCGAGCGCATCGAGCAGGCGTGCGGCCGCGAGGTCGGCTCCACCCGCGTGATGGCGGCGATTGAATCGGCCATTGGCGTCATCAACGCCGTGGCGATTGCCCGCAGCTCTCCGCGCCTCATCGGCATTGCGCTGGCCGCCTTTGACTACGTGATGGATATGCAGACCGAGCGTGGCGACGGCACCGAGCTGTTCTACGCCCGCTGCGCCGTGCTGCACGCCGCCCGCGCGGCAGGCATCGACGCCTTCGACGTGGTGTGGTCAGACGTTAACGACGAGGCCGGGTTCCTGCGCGAGGTCGATCTGATCCGCAAGATGGGCTTTAACGGCAAATCGCTGATCAACCCGCGCCAGATAGACCTGCTGCATAACGCCTATGCGCCAACCCAGGAAGAGGTGGATCACGCCAGAAGGGTGATTGAGGCGGCAGAAGAGGGCGAGCGTAACGGCCTGGGCGTGGTGTCGCTCAACGGCAAAATGGTGGATGCACCGATTATTAACCACGCGCAGGTGGTGCTGGAGCGCGCGGCGGCCTCCGGCGTGCGTCGGTAAGGATAAGACAATGAATCAGACTGAACTTCTTCACGTGAATTTTCCCCATCTGCGGGACTTAAAACCGTTTGATACCGCCCACAGCGCCACGCCGTGGCTGGCGGACAGCGATGCGAAGCACAGCCGCAAGCTCTGCGCCTCCATTGAAGAGGCGGTTAAGCGCTGCGGCCTGCAGGACGGGATGACCATCTCCTTCCACCACGCGTTTCGCGAAGGCGACCGGGTGATTAATACCGTCGTGGCGCTGCTGGCGCGGATGGGCTTCAAAAACCTGACGCTGGCCTCCAGCTCGCTGATGACCTGCAACGACGCGCTGATCGAGCATATTGAAAGCGGCGTCATCACCCGGATTTACACCTCGGGCATGCGCGGCAGGCTGGCAGACGCCATCTCCCACGGGCTGATGGACGAGCCGGTGCAAATTCACTCCCACGGTGGGCGCGTGAAGCTGCTCCAGGACGGCGAGCTGAATATCGACGTGGCGTTTCTCGGCGTGCCGTGCAGCGATGAGTTTGGCAACGCCAACGGGACGCACGGCAAATCGTGCTGCGGCTCGCTGGGCTACGCCATGGTGGACGCCCACTTTGCCCGCAAGGTGGTGCTGCTGACCGAAGAGCTGGTGCCGTTCCCCAATATGCCCGCCAGCCTGGTGCAGGACCAGGTGGACTACATCGTGCAGGTGGAGAGCGTAGGCGACCCGGCGAAAATCAGCGTCGGCGCAGCGCGCGTCACCAGCAACCCGCGCGAGCTGATGATCGCCCGCTATGCGGCGGACGTGATTGAACACTCCGGCTACTTCAAGCCGGGCTTCTCGATGCAGACCGGCTCCGGCGCGGCGGCAACGGCCTGCACCCGCTTTATGGAAGAGAAGATGGAGCGCAGCGGCGTGAAGGCGCGCTTTGCTCTCGGCGGCATCACCGGAAGCCTGGTGGATCTGCACGAGAAGGGGCTCATCGAAAAGCTGCTCGATACCCAGTGCTTTGACGGTCAGGCGGCGGCCTCGCTGGCGCGTAACCCGAACCACGTGGAGATCTCCACCAACGTCTACGCCAACCCCGGCAGCAAGGCGGCAAGCTGCGACCAGCTCGACGTGGTGATCCTCAGCGCCCTGGAAATTGACGTCGAGTTCAACGTCAACGTCATCACCGGCTCCGACGGCGTGATGCGCGGCGCGTCCGGCGGGCACTGTGACGTGGCCGCCGCGGCGAACCTGACCATTGTGGTCGCGCCGCTGCTGCGCAGCCGCATTCCGACGGTGGTGAAGCGCGTTACCACGCGCCTCACGCCGGGCGAAAGCATCGACGTGCTGGTCACCGATCACGGTATTGCAGTCAACCCGGCGCGCCCGGAGATCCGCGAGCGGCTGCTGGAAGCCGGGCTGAAGGTTGTGGATATCAACGCGCTGTACGAGCGAGCGATCTCCCTGACCGGTGTCCCGAAACCGATTGAATTTACGGACAAAATCGTCGGGGTTATCCGCTACCGCGACGGCAGCGTGATCGACACCGTGCGACAGGTGAAGGAGGACGTATGACTTTAGCGACACCCGTGCGGGCGGGTGTCAGCCTTGACGAACTGCTGGCGGCGAAAGAGCGCCGCGCAGCGCGCCAGGCTGACATGCTTGAGCACTATCAACAACCGGTGATCTCCCTCACGCTGGTCACGCCGGGGGAAATCAAGGACAGCCTGCGCTACCGCAATACCATGGGCGTAGCGCTGCAGATGTGCGACCAGCTGCTGTGGGAAAACCGCTGGCAGGTGCTGGACCGCCAGGTACTGTGGCTCCCGACCGGACCTGAAGCCCTCTGGTGCGTGGCCCATCCGGCGGTGGAAATCAAAGCGCACTGTGCGGATCTGGAGCAGACGCACCCGCTCGGCAGGCTGTGGGATCTGGACGTGATTTGCCCTCAGCACGGCCACGTCGGGCGTCAGTCGCTGGGGGGGAATCTCAGGCGCTGCCTGATCTGCGACGCGCCCGCCCACGCCTGTTCCCGTTCGCGCAATCACCCCGTTGAGCAGGTGGTTTCCCGCGTGGAGAAGACGATCGATGACTGGTTTGCTCGCGACTAAACCGCGCCCGGCTGACGTGCCCGCGCTTGCCGAAGCGGCGCTGTGGCAGGAGCTGGATCTCACGCCCAAGCCGGGGCTGGTGGATAAGCTCAACAACGGTTCCCATCGCGATATGGACCACGCGCTGTTTGTCCGCAGCATCGTGGCGATTACGCCGTGGTTTTCGCGCTTTGCCGAGCTGGGCAGCGCGCATGCGGATAAACCGGCTGGGGAACAGCTACGGCTTCTCCGCCCGATGGGGCTGGCCTGCGAGCAGGCGATGTATGCTGCGACGAACGGAGTAAACACCCACAAGGGCGGCATTTTTGCCCTGGGGTTACTGTGCTTCGCCGCCGGGCGTGTGAAAAATGTCTCCGCAGAGAGCCTCTGCTGTGAGGTGAGTAACATCTGCCGCGGGCTGGTGTCGCGGGAGCTGGCCGCACGCAGCGGACAGGCGACGGCGGGCGAGCGGCAGTTTAAGCAGTACGGCTTAACCGGCGCGCGCGGTGAGGCGGAGAGCGGCTTTGCGACGGCGCGTAAGGCGCTGGCGCAGTGGAACGGACGGTCGCTTTACGGCCTGCTGTTACGCCTGATGGCGGTCAATCAGGACAGTAATCTCGTGTCGCGCGGCGGCATGGAAGGTTTGCGCTATGTTCAGGGCTACGCGCGGGAACTGCTGGATAACGGCTGGGACCGCGAGGCGTTGATCAGAATGGATAACGCACTGATTGAACGAAATCTGAGCCCGGGCGGCAGCGCGGATTTGCTGTCGGTGGGGTGGGTGCTCTCTGCAATAAAATAGCCGGGTGGCGGCTTCGCCTTACCCGGCCTACGGTCTGGTTTTGTAGGCCCGGTAAGCGCAGCGCCACCGGGCACAACAATCAATGCGCTATTGGCTGCGCACCGTGCGGCTCACGCACGTGCTTGTACTTGAACAGCGCGATGAACGCGAAGAACAGCACCAGCGAGTACGCCGCGAAGATCAGCCACACCGGCTGCCAGTTGGTGATGCCGTTAGTGGTGTACATCTCAACCACTTTACCGCTCACCACGCCGCCCAGAATACAGCCGAAGCCGTTGGTCATCATCAGGAACATACCCTGCGCGCTGGCGCGGATTTCAGGTTTAACCTCTTTTTCCACAAACACCGAGCCGGAGATGTTGAAGAAGTCGAAGGCGCAGCCGTAAACAATCATCGACAGCACCAGCAGCACGGTGCCGAACGGGCTTGGGTCGCCGTAGGCGAACAGACCGAAGCGCAGCATCCACGCCGCGATACTGATCAGCATGACGTTCTTGATGCCGTAGCGGCTCAGGAAGAACGGGATGGTCAGGATGAACAGCGTCTCAGAGATCTGAGAGATGGACATCATCACCGACGCATGCTCAACGATAAAGCTGCCGGAGAACAGCGGGTTGTTATCGAAGCTGTGCAGGAAGGTGTTGCCGAACATGTTGGTGATCTGCAGCTCCGCGCCCAGCAGCATGGAGAAGATGAAGAAGATCGCCATGCGTTTGTTTTTGAACAGCGCGAAGGCATCCAGGCCGAGCATGGTGCTCCAGCTCTGGTTTTTCTGCTGGTTAGACACCGGAATGGTTGGCAGCGTCAGGGTGAAGATCGCCAGCAATACGGAGAGCGCCGCACCGATATAGAGCTGCATATGGCTCAGTTCGAAGCCCGCGAAGCTTACGCCCCACATCGCCATGATAAAGCCGATGGTGCCCCAGATACGGATTGGCGGGAAATCGGTCACGATATCCATATCCGCGGACTTCAGGCGGTAGTAGGAGATGGTGTTGATCAGCCCAAGCGTTGGCATATAGGCCAGCGAGTTGAGCAGAATCACCATGAACATCGCCCCCGGCGTGGTCACCTGGGCTGCCATAAACAGCGTCCCCGCGCCCACCAGGTGGCAAAGCATGTACAGCCATTTGGCGCTTAACCATTTATCCGCCACGATCCCCAGCAGCGTTGGCATGAAGACAGCCGCAATACCGAGCGAGCTGTAGACGGCACCGATTGACGCACCATCGAACTTGAGCGTCACAAACATATAGGAGCCGAGTGTAGTCAGCCAGCTACCCCACAGGCAGAACTGCAGAAACGACAATATTTTAAGCTGCAGCTTAAGGTTCATGTTACTTTCCTCACAAGTGAGCGGGAGATATGTTGTTATAGAAACATTCAGGGTTGTTATTTGATGCAATTCTATCAGTTGGCAACGATATGTTTTGTTACCTCCCGCAAAAAAATGCAATCCACATTAATTTGCAGTTTGGATTGTGATGCAAATAACATTTTCGTATGGGTGGGGAGAAGCAGAACACCTTCTCCTTGCAGGAGAAGGTGTGCGGATCACCGGCGACGGTAGTTCTTCTGCGCCGTATTCACCTTATACAGATAACGACGGGATTCCGCGGACGGGTGGCGGGTGGTCAGGGTGGCGTAGACATCCCCTGGCGCCATGCTGTTGATGATGTTTGCGGCCTGCACTTTGTCATTTGAGAAGACGCGCAGCACGCTGCCCGCGCCGCCGTTATAGGCGGTGATCACCGCATAGCGACGCGACGTCGGGTTGTCGATGCCGCCGAGGTAGACATTGTTCAGCATCGCCAGATAGGCCGTGCCGGTATCAATGTTGCTCTGCGGGTCGAACAGATAGCTGCGGCTCGGCGTGCCGGATTTGCCCTGCGCGCGGAACACGTCTTTACCGGCGCTGTGCTGCACCACCTGCATCAGCCCCAGGGCGTCGGAACGGCTTACCGCATACGGGTTAAACGAGGATTCGGTCTGCATAATCGCCAGGATCAGCGACTCATCCACGCCGTATTTACGCGAGGCCTGACGCACCATGCCCAGATACTTATGCGCACGCTTGTCGAGGTGGTTCGGGACGAGGTTGATGGTGACGCTGTAGATAATCTTCAGACCGTTAGAGCGGCTCTTCAGGCGCGTTTGCAGCAGGTAGTCGGCAAATTTCGTGGCGCGACCTTCCCAGCGGATCGGCTGGCCGGTCTGATCGACGACCTGACCGTACAGGAACGGCTCTTTCGAGATGGTGATATCGTCGGCATCGGAGTAGAGATCGATTGAGCCCGGATCGTCACCCATCAGCAGGGTTTTGATAATGGCCTGACGGAGTCGAGCCGCAGGGTCTGTGCCTGCGATGGTCTCAATCGTGATCGTCCCCTCATCAAAGTTGATGTGGCTACGGGTCAGATAGGCGTCGGTGTACTTAACGTAGTCCTTAGGTCCGGCAATAAGAACTTCGTTAAATCCCCATATGTTCTCGATGTTGTGGGCAAACTGCCCCATCAAAATGTCAAAACCGTTGGTGTCCTTGATCCAGGCTTCGTTGTAATCATCGCCTTTTTTTGACGAACACGAGACAAGCAACGGCGCAACAAGGGCTAGCGCTAAAAGTTTTTTCATCATTCCGGGAGTGCGTGTTGTGTTTGCTTAGTCGTTGCTTTCGCCGGGTGGCGCTGCGCTTACCCGGCCTACAAAACCGTAGGCCCGTGCAAGCGAAGCGCCGCCGGGCAACAGCCGCTCGATGTTATTTTTCCGGTGGCGTATAGCCTTCGATGTGTACGTCTTTACCTTCGAACAGGAAGCTCACCATCTCCTGCTCCAGCAGCTTGCGGTGTTCCGGGTTCATCATGCTGAGTTTCTTCTCGTTGATCAGCATGGTCTGCTTTTTCTGCCACTGTCCCCAGGCTTCTTTGGAGATTTCATTGTAGATGCGTTTACCCAGCTCGCCCGGATAAAGCTGGAAATCCTGGCCCTCAGCGTCACGCTGCAGGAAAGTACAAAAAATCGTTCTGGCCATACTCATTCCTCTTTTTCTTGTCGATGCTAAACCATTGCACCGGCACGTAATTGCTGTAACAGGCGCTCCACGGGAGCCGCCAGTCCGACTGATGGCGGTTGCGCTAAGTTATACCAGAGAGCGGTGCCTTCATCCATGCACGAGGCGACGGAGGACACGGGAAGCCACATCGGCACAATATCCAGATGGAAATGGCTGAAGGTATGGCGAAACGCGGTCAGCTGCGTCAGGTTATCGGCAGCAATCCCGCGCTGTTTAAGCCATTCACGCAGCAAGTCTTCATCTTCAAACTGTGGGAAGCAGTATAGACCACCCCACAGACCGCTCGGCGGACGCTGGGCGAGGAAGACCTCATCGCCGTGCTGCATCAGCAGCATATAGCCGGTGCGCTCCGGCAGCGTCTGTTTGGGTTTCTTGCCCGGATACTGCGCCCAGGAATGGTTGGCATACGCCACGCAAAGATTATTCACCGGGCAGAGCTCGCATTTAGGTTTTGAGCGCGTGCAGACCATGGCGCCGAGATCCATCATCGCCTGGTTGAAACGCTCGACGCCGTTGGCTGGGGTAACCGCTTCAGTGATTTCCCAAAGGCGTTTTTCAACATCCTTCTTCCCCGGCCAGCCGTCAACGGCATAGCAGCGTGCCAGCACGCGCTTCACGTTGCCGTCGAGGATCGGGAAATGCTTGCCTAAAGACAGGGAGAGAATAGCGCCTGCGGTTGAGCGTCCCACGCCGGGGAGATCGGCCACCTCATCGAAGGTTTCCGGGAATTTCCCGTTGTGGCGCGTCGCGACCTGCTGTGCGGCCTTGTGCAAGTTGCGCGCGCGGGCGTAATAGCCCAGCCCGGTCCACAGGTGCAGCACCTCGTCAAGCGGGGCGTTCGCCAGATCGGTGACCGTCGGGAAGCGCGCCATAAAACGCTCGAAGTAAGGGATTACCGTGGCGACCTGCGTTTGTTGCAACATCACCTCGGAGAGCCATACTTTGTAAGGCGTTTTTTCAATTTGCCAGGGCAGGGTTTTACGCCCGTATTTGTCGTACCAGTCCAGCACCTGGGCTGAAAATTGAGAGGCTTGCATGGTCATCGATTCGCATAATCAGGGACGCAGATTGCAGCACAGCGTCAATCTGCTGTAAACCGGATCTTTCCCATGCTTGCATAGAAGCCTTAACTTTGGATAATGCCCGTTTCCCGAACATTCTCACAAGCAGACAACTCTTTTATGAAAAACGACGTCATTTCACCGGAATTTGATGAAAACGGTCGCCCGCTGCGCCGTATTCGCAGCTTTGTCCGTCGTCAGGGCCGCCTGACAAAAGGTCAGCAACACGCGCTGGACAACTACTGGCCGGTGATGGGCGTTGAGTTCAGCGAGCAGCCTCTGGATTTCAGCGAGCTGTTTGGCCGCGACGCGCCGGTCACGCTGGAAATTGGCTTCGGTATGGGCGCCTCGCTGGTGACCATGGCGAAAGCGCGCCCGGAGCAGAACTTCCTCGGTATCGAAGTCCACTCCCCGGGCGTCGGTGCGTGTCTGGCAACGGCCCATGAAGAGGGCGTTGAGAACCTGCGCGTGATGTGTCACGACGCGGTGGAAGTGCTGCACAAAATGATTCCTGACAATTCTTTAACCATGGTTCAGCTCTTTTTCCCTGACCCGTGGCATAAAGCGCGTCATAATAAACGCCGTATCGTTCAGGCGCCGTTTGCCGAGCTGGTTAAAAGCAAGCTGAAGCTGGGCGGTGTCTTCCATATGGCGACCGACTGGGAACCGTATGCGGAACATATGCTGGAAGTGATGTCGTCGCTCGACGGTTATAAAAACCAGTCTGCGAATAACGACTATGTACCGCGTCCGGAATCGCGTCCGGTAACGAAATTTGAACAGCGTGGCCATCGTCTTGGTCACGGTGTATGGGACTTAATGTTCGAGAGGGTGAAATAATGGCAAAGAATCGTAGCCGTCGTCTGCGTAAAAAGATGCACATCGAAGAATTCCAGGAAGTGGGCTTCTCCGTTGCGTGGCGTTTCCCGGAAGGCACCAGCGTTGAGCAGATCGATCAGGACGTGGATGCGTTCATCAACGAGGTGATCGAGCCAAACAAACTGGCCTTCGACGGTAGCGGCTATCTGGCCTGGGAAGGTCTGATCTGCACCCAGGAAGTGGGTAAATGCACCGAAGAACATCAGGCCCTGGTCCGTAAATGGCTTGAAGACCACAAGCTCGAAGATGTCCGCGTCAGCGAACTTTTCGACGTTTGGTGGGACTAATAAAGCAGTCAAGGGCCAGCATTAGCTGGCCCATTTTGTCTGAGGGAGTGTTTAAGATGCGCAAAACGTTGCTGGCTGTTGCTTTGATGGCAACCGGATTCACCGCCCATGCGGATTATCAATGTAGCGTCACCCCGCGTGATGACGTGGTGTTAAGCCCGCAAACCGTGCAGGTCAAAGGCGAGAACGGCAATCTGGTGATTACGCCAGAAGGGAACGTCACCTATAACGGCAAACAGTACAACCTGACTGCCGCACAGCGCGAGCAGGCGAAAGACTACCAGTCCGAATTGCGTACCGCGCTGCCGTGGATTAATGAAGGTGCCCTGACGCGCGTCGAAAAGAGCCGCGTGGCGCTGGATAAGATCATCACCAAAGAGGTGGGGGAGAGCAGCAACATGCGCACCCGCCTGACGAAGCTGGACAAGCAGCTTAAAGAACAGATGAACCGGATTATTGAGACGCGCTCCGACGGCCTGACGTTCCACTACAAGGCGATCGATCAGGTCCGTGCCGACGGGCAGCAGCTGGTGAACCAGGCGATGGGCGGCATCCTGCAGGACAGCATCAACGAGATGGGTGCCAAAGCGGTGCTGAAAGGCGGCGGTAACCCGCTGCAGGGCGTGCTGGGCAGTCTGGGCGGCCTGCAAACTTCCATTCAGAACGAGTGGAAAAACCAGGAAGATGATTTCCAGCAGTTCGGCAAAGACGTGTGTAAGCGCGTGGTGTCGCTGGAAGATAGCCGGAAGGCGCTGGTGGGGACGCTGAAGTAAGGTCCCCTAACCCTAACCCTCTCCCTTTTAGGGTGTACGGTCCGGGGACATGGTGAACGCTTTTTAACATCCTTTACCCATGGTGATCGACTGTTTCTTCAGGTCGATCATCTCCACACTCTGCCAGCCTTTCCCTCAGCCGGCAGAACGGGATGCAAAATCCTGAATCAGCCTTCAGCTTCTTCGGCGAGGAACAGCTCAAGAAGGGAATTGAGGAACAGTTTGCCGTGCTCGGTGATCTGCCAGTATTCCTCACATTCCGTGAGATACCCCTGCGCCAGCGCTTCGTCGATCTGCGGGCGAATCACCGACTCCGGCAGCCCGGTGTACAGCGCAAACTCAGCGCGCGGCGCGGCTTCCAGCAGACGGAAGCGGTTCATAAAGAACTCAAACGGCTTATCCGCCGCCTCGACGTCGTGCTGACGCTCCAGGTAGCGGCCTTCCATATACCCGCGAGGGTGGCGGGTTTTGGCAGTACGCAGAATACGCCCGTCCGGGAAGGTCACCTTGCCGTGCGCGCCGCAGCCGATGCCCAGATAGTCGCCAAAGCGCCAGTAGTTCAGGTTGTGCTGACACTGATAGCCCGGCTTTGCATATGCCGACGTTTCGTACTGCTGATAGCCCGCAGCGGTTAACAGCTGGTGACCCTGCTCGAAGATATCCCACAGCGCGTCGTCATCCGGCAGCACCGGCGGACGCGAGCCAAACAGGGTGTTGGGCTCGATGGTGAGCTGGTACCACGACAGATGAGGGGGATTCAGCGCAATGGCCTGGCGCAAATCGTCCAGCGCCTCTTCCAGAGACTGATCCGGCAGGCCGTGCATCAGATCGAGGTTAAAGCTGCGAAGATTAAGACCGGTCGCCAGGTTTGCCGCGCGTTTCGCCTCTTCCGGGCCGTGAATACGCCCCAGGCGCTTCAGCTTCGGCTCGCTGAAGCTCTGCACGCCGATGGAGATGCGGTTCACGCCCGCGCGCTGGTAGTCGACAAAACGGTCGGCCTCAACAGTGCCGGGGTTGGCTTCCATCGTAATTTCAGCATCCGCTGCCAGGTTCAGGCGCGCGCGCACGCCGTCCAGCAGCGTTTGCATCGCCGGGCCTGACAGCAGGCTCGGCGTACCGCCACCAATGAAAATGGTCTTAACTTCACGTCCCTGTGCGTAAGGTACATCGGCATCCAGGTCGGCCAGCAGATGCGCAACGTAGTCATCGTGCGGCACTTCGCCCTTCAGCGCGTGCGAGTTGAAATCACAGTACGGGCATTTTTGCACGCACCACGGGATGTGAATATAAAGACTCAGAGGTGGCAAATTAGCCATTACGCAGTGCTTCCAGTAACAGTTTCAGCGCGCGTCCGCGGTGGGATATCGCGCTTTTTTCTTCGCGGGTCAGTTCCGCAGCGGTTTTGCCCTCGGAAGGGACAAAGAAAATCGGGTCGTAACCAAAGCCGCCGTTGCCAGCCGCTTCACGGGTAATCACGCCCGGCCAGCTGCCGTGGCAGACGATCGGCGTCGGGTCTTCCGCGTGACGCAGATAGACCAGCACGCAGTGGAACTGCGCGGTGCGCTGTTCGTCCGGGACGTCTTTCAGGGCGACAAGCAGCTTTTCCAGATTCTGCTGGTCGGTAGCGTCAACGCCGGAATAGCGGGCAGAGTAGATCCCCGGCGCGCCGCCGAGGGCGTCTACGGCCAGGCCGGAGTCGTCGGCAATCGCGGGGAGGCCAGTTACCTGCGCAGCGTGGCGCGCTTTAATGATCGCGTTTTCGATAAACGTCAGCCCCGTCTCTTCGGCGGAATCCACGCCAAGATCGGTCTGGGCGACCACGTCCAGACCAAAATCATTTAATAGCGAGGCCAGCTCGCGCACTTTACCGGCGTTGCCGGTCGCGAGAACAACTTTCTGCATGGTTTAGTCCTGTTCTGTCAGAGCCGCGACTTCCGTCGGGATAGATTGCGGATTAAGGATTTTTACCTGTTTATGTCGCCCCAGTTCGCCTTTTTCAATGATGACCTGGCTTTTGGCGACGCGAAACTGTTTTGCCAGATATTTGGTCAGATGCGCGTTCGCCTGGCCGTCAACCGGCGGGGCAGTGATGGCGACTTTTAACTCGTCGCCATGCAGTCCAACAATACCGTCACGGCTGGCTTTCGGCTGAATATACAGCCGTAAAACCAGCCCGTCAGCGCAGGTGCTTACGGCACTCATAGCGCCATCCACAGCCCCGGCAGCAGCATATCGCCCGTGGACTGCAGCAGTTCAGCGACCCCCATGTTGATCACATAGAGCAGCAGAACCAGGATCATCGGCGAAAAATCGATGCCGCCCATAGACGGAAGCAGGTTACGGATCGGGCGCAGCAGCGGCTCGGTCAGCTGAATCAAGGCGTACTCCACCGGGCTACGGCCCTGGCTCACCCAGCTCATGATCGCCATGACCAGCAGCACCCAGAAGATCAGCAGACCGATGGTTTTGATCAAAATCAGGACGGCGACAATCCAGATGATCGGCTGGAAGGTGAAGACCATAAACAGCACAATCGCTTTGATAACGCTCAGAATAAACGCCACCAGCAGAGACGAACTGTCGATGGGCCCCATGGCCGGGATAATACGGCGCAGCGGTCCGACAACGGGTTGCGTGATTTTCACGACAAACTGCGAGAACGGATTGTAAAAATCACAGCGGGCCCACTGCATCCAGACGCGCAGCAAAAGCGCCATCGTGTACAGCTCAATGACCGTTGAGAGCAGGAAAGTCAACGTCTTCATGGCGTTCCTCAGGTTTCCTTATTATTTTGAGTAGTCGCGCGCACCGAAAATTGCCGTGCCGATGCGCACCATCGTGCTGCCTGCCGCAATGGCGGCTTCCATATCATCCGACATGCCCAGAGAAAGCGTGTCTACCGTGTTATAGCGCGCTTTAAGCGCCTCAAATGCTACAGCCATTTGCTGTGCCACGGCAAACTGCCTTTCATAACTTGACTCAGGCGCCGGGATTGCCATCAAACCACGCAGGCTTAAGCGCGGCAGTTCGGCCACCTCGGCTGCCAGCGCATCCAGCTCGCTCAGCGCAATGCCGGACTTGCTGTTTTCATCGCTGATGTTGATTTGAATCAGCACGTTAAGCGCTGGCATCTCTGCCGGACGCTGGTCGTTCAGGCGTGTCGCAATGCGCAGACGGTCAACGGTATGGCACCAGTCGAAGTGCTCCGCCACCAGACGGCTTTTGTTCGACTGCAGTGGGCCGATAAAGTGCCACTGCAGATCCGTCTTCCCCTGTTCCTGGAAGTAGCGAATTTTATCCACGCCTTCCTGGACGTAGTTTTCACCAAACGCCCGCTGGCCTGCGTCAATGGCTTCTGCGATGGCGCTCGCAGGCTTGGTTTTGCTGACTGCAAGCAGCGTAATTTCTTCTGAAGCCCGGCCGCAACGCGTTGCGGCGGCTGAGATTTTGTCCCGGACCTGTGCCAGGTTATGCGCAATGTCGTTCATTTTCCGAGGAGTAGTCTATGGATGTGGAAGAAATTGTGGCCCTTAGTGTAAAGCATAACGTCTCCGATCTACACCTGTGCAGTGATTCGCCACCTCGCTGGCGCAGAACGGGCCGCCTTGAACCGGCACCGTTTCCTTCTCCGGACCTCGGGGCGTTGTTAAAAGCGTGGCTCAACGATGAGCAGCAGGGGATATGGTGGGCCAACGGGCAGGTGGATTTTGCCGCTACGGTGGCGGGAGGCCAGCGCCTGCGCGGCAGTGCCTTTAAGCAGATGCGCGGAGTCTCTGTAACGCTACGGCTGTTGCCGCGTACCTGTCCGCAGCTCGCTTCGCTGGGCGCACCGAGGGTTATCCCGGAACTGTTAACCAATGCGTCCGGGTTGATTCTGGTGACGGGGGCGACCGGCAGCGGCAAATCCACGACGCTGGCGGCGATGGTCGATTTTCTCAACCACCATACTGACGGCCATATTCTCACGCTCGAAGATCCGGTGGAGTTTATCTATCAGAGCGCACGTTGCCTGATCCAGCAGCGGGAGATCGGTCAGCACAGCCCGTCATTTGCCGACGCGCTGCGCAGTGCCTTACGCCAGGATCCGGACGTGATTTTGCTGGGAGAGCTGCGCGACAGCGAAACGATCCGCCTGGCGCTAACGGCAGCGGAGACCGGGCATCTGGTGCTGGCGACGCTGCATACGCGCGGGGCATCGCAGGCGATTGAGCGGCTGGTCGATACGTTCCCGGCGCAGGAGAAAGATCCGGTGCGTAACCAGCTGGCCGGCAGCCTGCGGGCGGTGCTGGCGCAGAAGCTGGTTCCTGACTTACAGGACGGGCGCGTCGCGCTGTATGAGCTGCTGGTGAATACCGCGGCGGCGGCAAATCTGATACGAGAAGGAAAAACGTGGCAGCTGCCCGGCATTATTCAAACCGGACAGCAGGCAGGCATGCAGAACTTTGACCAAAGCCTGGCGGAGAGACGGGCGCAGGGGCGGCTGTAGGCCCCTGTGCTTAAAAGCCCTGCTCGAAATAGCTTTCGAGGATGATGACGGCAGAAGCGGAGTCCACGCTGCCTTTATTGAGCGCGCGGAAGCCACCGTGCTCAAACAGACCCGCACGCGCTTCGACGGTGCTGAGACGCTCGTCGTGCAGCTTCACGGAGACGCCAAAGCGGCCATGGATTTTATTGGCGAACTTACGCGCCCGGGCAGTCAGCGGCTGTTCGGTACCGTCCATGTTGAGCGGTAATCCGACAATCACGTCATCCGGCTGCCACTCTTTGAGCAGACGCTCAATGAGATTCCAGTCCGGCGTACCGTCGTTGGCCTTCAGGGCGGTAAGCGGACGCGCGGTACCGGTGATGCGCTGCCCCACGGCGACGCCAATGCTTTTGGTGCCAAAATCGAAGGCCAGAAGCGTTCCGCTCATCAGGCGTGCCCCGCTACGCCAGGCATGGTCAGGATATCAATGCCAATCAACTTCGCCGCGTCGCGCCAGCGATCGGCAATCGGCGTTTTAAACAGGATATTCATGTCCGCAGGGGCGGTGAGCCAGGCGTTATCGAGGATCTCCTGCTCAAGCTGGCCTTTTTCCCACGACGAATAGCCCAGCGCCACCAGCACTTCAGAAGGCTGCTCTGCGGTGCCCAGCGTTTCGAGCACGTCACGCGAGGTGGTGATGACGGTGTTATCCGAAATGCGAATACTGGAAGAGAACACCGGCGGCGTATGCAGGATAAAGCCGCGATCTTCTGCAAGAGGTCCACCCAGCATCACGGGCTTATCAAGCCGGATCTCCGGCAGTCGCGCTTCAGCCGGGATTTTCAGCTTGTCCAGAATCCCTTCAACCTGAAGATTTTCCAGCGGTTTATTAATGATAATACCCATCGCGCCGTCTTCATTGTATTCACAAATATAAACCACGGCGCGGCGAAAAATCGGGTCCTGGAGAGCAGGCATGGCAATAAGAAAGTGATGCTGTAAATTCATTGTCAGAGGTACTGTTTCCTGGTTTAAAAAGCGACAGCGACCAGTATGCGGAGAAACCCGGGCGCTGTCACTCATTGGTGGGTTATTTCTGCAGGCGTTTTTCGATGGCGTCCATCAGCATTCCGGTGATCGAGACCGGGAATTCCGCTTCAATTTCACGAATGCAGGTCGGGCTGGTGACGTTCACTTCGGTCAGACGATCGCCGATGATATCCAGTCCGACGAAGATCAGGCCTTTGGCTTTCAGCGTCGGGCCTACGCGGCGGGCAATTTCCCAGTCGCTTTCGGTCAACGGACGCGGTTCACCCCGGCCACCGGCCGCCAGGTTACCACGGGTTTCGCCACCCTGCGGGATACGCGCCAGGCAGTAAGGGACCGGTTCGCCATCCACCACCAGCACGCGTTTGTCGCCGTCCTTGATTGCCGGAATATAGTTCTGTGCCATGCAGTAACGGGTGCCCAGTTCGGTCAGGGTTTCGGCAATCACGCCAATGTTCGGGTCGCCTTCTTTCACGCGGAAAATCGACGCGCCGCCCATCCCGTCCAGCGGCTTCATGATGATGTCGCCGTGCTTCTGCCAGAATGCCTTCAACTGCGCCTTGCTGCGGGTCACCAGGGTTTCCGGCGTCAGGTCAGAGAACCAGGCGGTGTAGAGCTTCTCGTTACAGTCGCGCAGGCTCTGCGGCTTGTTGACGATCAGCGTTCCCTTCTCTTCTGCACGTTCAAGGATATAGGTGCAGTAGATATACTCGGTGTCGAACGGCGGATCTTTACGCATCAGAATGACGTTGAGATCGGCCAGGGCAATGTCCTGCTCGGTGCCGAACTCATACCATTTGTCGTAGTTCTGCTCGACGTTAACGATGCGGGTGCGGGCGCGGGCTTCACCGTTGATCAGGTAAAGATCGTTCATCTCCATATAGTGGAGTTCATAGCCGCGACGCTGCGCTTCCAGCAGCATGGCGAAGCTGGAATCTTTCTTGATGTTGATGTTTGCGATGGGGTCCATCACGATGCCGAGCTTGATCATCTTTCTCTCCAATAATGCGTCAACCCAGATCGCCAAACCGTACCTGTAGCGCGGTAATGGCCGTGAGTGCCGTTGTCTCAGTGCGCAGAACGCGAGGTCCCAACAGAATATCAGTAAACTGGTAACGTGCCGTCATCGCAATTTCGTCCGCCGACAGGCCGCCTTCAGGGCCAATCAGCAGGCGAACGCGCTCAACGGGCAGCGGCAGCGTATTGATGCTGGCGCTGGCGCGCGGATGAAGATTGAGCTTCAGCCCACTGTCCTCTTCTGCACACCACTCCTCCAGATCCATCGCCGGTCGGATCTCCGGAATACGGTTGCGGCCACTCTGTTCGCAAGCCGCGATGGCAATTTTCTGCCACTGCTGGATCTTTTTGTTCAGACGTTCCGCATCCAGTTTAACGCCACAGCGCTCAGAAAAAAGTGGCGTAATGAGGCTTACACCCAGTTCAATGGATTTCTGAATCGTGAACTCCATTTTCTCGCCGCGCGACATCACCTGGCCCAGATGGATATGCAGCGGTGATTCCCGGTCATCCACTTCACCGCGCAGGACGTTCACGTGTACGCTTTTTTTATCCGCCCTCGTGATTTCCGCGTCGAAAACCTGGTTAGAGCCGTCGAACAATTGTATTGCCTGGCCGGCGCCCATGCGCAGCACGCGGCCAACGTGGTTGGCGGCGTCATCAGACAGGGCGATTTCACGGCCTGCGGTAATCAGTTCAGGATGGTAAATGCGGGGAATGCGCATAGTCAGAAATTCCATGTGTCATGCGATATAAGCGAATTGCCGTAGTGTAGGTTAGCTCTTTTGCGCCTGGCAAGCCCGCTGGACGTAAGGGTTGTGATTCCCCTGGACTCTGGCGATACGCTCGTCGCGCTGGCATTCCCACTCCGTCACCGGGTATTGCTTGTCCCAGGCGTTGAACAACTGGGTCTGCTGGCGGGAGAGGTTGAGATCGTAACGGTCACGCATATAGAAATAGGTGCGGGCAATGCTGCCGCGCGCGCGGGCAGGGGGCTCGGCGACTTTCTCTTTAAAATCAATCTTCATACCGCACTGGCCGTACTGACCTTCGCC
Organism: Enterobacter sp. EC_64; assembly: GCF_019584165.1. Taxonomy (NCBI): domain Bacteria; kingdom Pseudomonadati; phylum Pseudomonadota; class Gammaproteobacteria; order Enterobacterales; family Enterobacteriaceae; genus Enterobacter; species Enterobacter sp. EC_64. The sequence goes on along the minus strand of NZ_VDAS01000001.1, from coordinate 163,731 downwards.
ACCGTTCCACTGGCTGTACATGAAGTTGCCGCGATCGCCGTTCACTTCGCCCACCGCGGGCTGCAGGTTATGCATGTCGCTTTCCATCTGGCGGTATACCGGATCTTTGGCGCAGTTTTTACGTCCGCCATCCTGCCAGCACTGGCGCTGGTGGCCAAACTGCCATGCCGGAACGACATGTTCCCATTCAATACGGCTGGCGCGGTTTTCGTTTTTACGCACCTTGTAGCCGCAGGACTCAAGGTCTACGACCCCTTTTTTACCCTGCCAGTTAATTTTACAGCCGCAGTAGAAATCGCCCGGTACGTCAGCGTTGACCTTTACACCGGCCGCTTTGGCCTGAGAGAAACTGTTGATACCGTCGGCCAGGGCGTGGCCTGAGAGCGCCGTCGTCAGAAAGGCGACCGCGAGAGAAAAATTACGGGACATCTTACACTCCGTGTCAAAACGAGCCCGCAACGTAACGAATGTTGTTCATGTATGCAATCAGTCAGATCAGGAAAGTTCCTGAAAGTTCAGGTCATTACTCCGCAATCAGCGGCTCGCCGCATTTCACGCAGCGGTAGGTTGCCTCGCCGCGCACCACGCGATTATGGCGGCGGACGGTAAGCTGATGTTGCTGACACTGGCAGCGGTAGGGGAAGGTATTGCGACGCACCGATTCCAGCTCGAACTGATGGGTTCTGCGCGCCGGAACGCCGAGCACCGCTTCCATCATCCACTTCCACTCCTTGCCGTGGGGGGCGACGCGTCCGAAGTGTTTCCACACCAGCAGGTGCGCCAGCTCGTGCGGCACCACCTCATCAATAAACGCCTGCTGGTTTTCCATCATCAGAACCGGGTTCAGGCGGATCTCATAGGATTCCAGCCAGGCGGTACCGGCCGAGGTGCCACGCTGCTGGTAGACGAGTTTGGGTTCAGGGTAATTGCGACCAAGCTTCAGGTTCGCCTGCGCGAGTTTTTCCCGCAGGCTGCGCATAACGGCTTGCTGAATGGCGATGGGGAGACGGGGAGCTTTCATAGGGGCAGAGCATAAAGCGGGAAGCGGGGAGGCGCAAGAGGCGCCTCCCGCAAGAGGATCAGTCGTGAGCGCCGATTTCGCGCAGCGGGCGACCTTTCATCAGGTTACGTTCAATATGTTCCAGCGAAACGTGTTTGGTTTCCGGAACCAGCCAGATAGTCAGCACAATGAAGAAGATGTTCAGACCGGCGTAGACCCAGAAGGTATTGGCATTACCCAGAGTGTTGAGCATGGTCAGGAACGTTGCGCCGACGATCATGTTGGCAATCCAGTTGGTTGCGGTAGAGCAGGTGATACCAAAATCACGCCCCTTCAGCGGCTGGATCTCAGAGCACAGAACCCAGATCAGCGGACCGGCACTCATCGCAAACCCGACGATAAACATCAGCAGCATGCCTACCGCAAAGTACTGGGCGGTTGGGGAGTGAATGCCCACATGCATCATGGTACCGAGGACGCCCATACCGGCCGCCATCACCAGGAAGCCCAGCGTCAGGGTTGGCTTACGTCCCCAGCGGTCCACCAGACCGATGGCGATAGAGGTCGCCAGCACGTTGGTCAGACCCACGATGACGGTCCCCCACATCTGCTCGGTGGTGTTGGTATAACCCGCCAGCTCAAAGATTTTGGGCGCGTAGTACATGATGACGTTCATCCCGGTGAACTGCTGCATCACCTGGAGCAGCACGCCGAGGAACACCGCCCGGCGGAAGTTGCTGTTCTCTTTAAACAGCGCCCAGCCGGACTGTTTGACCTTCAGGCTTTCGCGGATCTCTTCCAGCTCGTTTTTCGCTTCCGCGCTGGTATCGCGCAGGCGCATCAGCACGCGTTCGGCATCGTGGAAGCGACGTTTTGCAGCAAACCAGCGCGGGCTGTCCGGCAGGAAGAAGACGCCAATCAGCAGCAGAACTGCAGGGATGATGATCACGCCGAGCATCCAGCGCCATGCGCCGCTGTAGCTAAACGCCGTATCGGAAAGGTACGCGCCCAGGATACCGATGGTGATCATGAGCTGGTACATCGAAATCATACTGCCGCGGATTTTCTCCGGGGCGATTTCAGACAGGTAGAGCGGGGCGGTATAGGACGCCACGCCCACGGCCAGACCGAGCAGCACGCGGGAAACCAGCAGAACCTCAACGTTAGGCGCTGCGGCAGAGAAGAGTGAGCCGGCCACGAACAGGATCGCGCCAATCATCAGGCTCTTTTTACGTCCGAGCTTGAAGGAGAGCCAGCCGCTGCCGACGGCCCCAACGGCCGCACCGAACATCATGGAGCTGACCACCCATTCCTGGGTGTGAGCGCTAATCTGAAACTCGTCAGTGATGAAAGGTAATGCACCGGCAATCACGCCGATATCCAGGCCAAAAAGTAATCCTGCCAGGGCGGCGAGGAAACAGACGAAGAATGTCATCGCCTTGTTGGACGTACGCCCCTGTTTTTTATTGTCAGGCATTATGCCCTCCAGTTGGGTTATCAGTTTTATTGATGGTAAGGGTAGGTGAGCGACCCGTAAAAATATGTGAGATTAATCACATAGGTGTAATCGGTTACACTCGTGTGCAACCGTAAATAAAATTAAAGCTTTGAAAATATAGAGGTAAATGAAGTGAGGCGCATCGCGAAAGGAGATATTTCAGACTTAACTGAAAGGGAATGTAACAGCAGAAGAATGGCGATCATGCAAAGAGAATAGTCTGAAAGCGGAGGGGTACCGGTGCGGTGTAATCGGTTCCAAAGGGTACACCTTTCAGCCGGGTGGCGGCTGCGCCTTACCCGGCCTACAAATGCCCAAAACTCGTAGGCCCGTGCAAGCGAAGCGCCGCCGGGCAAGGATGATCGCACAAATGCAAAAGGCCAGCCCGAAGGCTGGCCTTTTAAAAGCGATGACAGTCGATTACTTCAGACCGGCAGCTTCACGCAGCAGGGCGGCTTTGTCGGTTTTTTCCCATGGGAAATGTTCACGACCAAAGTGACCGTATGCAGCGGTTTCTTTGTAGATTGGGTGCAGCAGATCCAGCATCTGAATCAGGCCGTATGGACGCAGGTCGAAGAACTCGCGCACCAGCAGGGTCAGCTGTTCTGAAGGCACTTTCTCGGTACCAAAGGTTTCCACCATGATGGAGGTGGGTTCAGCCACGCCGATAGCGTAGGAAACCTGAATTTCACAGCGGTCAGCCAGGCCGGCAGCCACGATGTTTTTCGCCACATAACGTGCCGCGTACGCTGCAGAACGGTCCACTTTTGATGGATCTTTACCGGAGAATGCACCGCCACCGTGACGCGCCATGCCGCCGTAGGTATCAACGATGATTTTACGACCGGTCAGGCCGCAGTCACCCATTGGGCCGCCGATAACAAAGCGTCCGGTTGGGTTGATGAAGAATTTGGTGGCGCTGCTCAGCCATTCGGTTGGCAGAACCGGCTTGATGATCTCTTCCATCACTGCTTCCTGCAGGGATTTCTGATCTATATCTTCGGCATGCTGGGTAGACAGAACCACCGCGTCAATACCGACAATTTTACCGTCGTCGTACTGGAAGGTGACCTGGCTCTTCGCATCCGGGCGCAGCCACGGCAGGGTGCCGTTTTTACGCACTTCAGCCTGACGCTGCACCAGACGGTGTGCGTAGGTGACCGGCGCTGGCATCAGCACGTCGGTTTCGTTGGTTGCATAGCCGAACATCAGGCCCTGGTCGCCCGCGCCCTGTTCCAGCGGATCGGCACGGTCAACCCCCTGGTTGATGTCTGGAGACTGTTTGCCAATTGCGCTCAGTACCGCGCAGGAGTTGGCATCAAAGCCCATATCAGAATGCACATAACCGATCTCACGCACCGTGTTACGGGTGATCTCTTCGATATCAACCCATGCGCTGGTGGTGATCTCACCGCCAACCAGAACCATGCCGGTTTTGACATAGGTTTCACACGCGACGCGCGCTTTTGGATCCTGCGCGAGGATCGCATCCAGCACCGCATCGGAGATTTGGTCAGCAATTTTATCAGGATGTCCTTCTGATACGGACTCGGACGTAAACAGGTGTTTTGCCATGTTTTATTTCACCTAAGAGGAATTTGGTTAGCTCAAGCTGCTGTGTGGAATAGCCAAAGGAGATAATTCTACCAAGGCCTGCAGGTTTTTGACACTGGCAGTATGAGTGTTAATCAGTATAGATGGATTAACATCTGGATGGCTATTTTAGGTCACTTCTTCACCCGATTTCCAGTTTTTTTTGACTCATCTCTCACTCAGTTGAAATTGCTGCTGGCAAAAATTCCTGACGGTGCTGGCAACACGCGCATTTTTGTTTTGCTTTTTAGCCCCCTTCTCGGTATAAAACGCGGCGCGCGGCTCATATAAAATAAGCGCTCGATGAACTCATCGTGTCGCCACTTCCAGCCGGGTAAAGCAGTGAACTTTTAGCTTTGGCTTGGGGTCCGTTTCAGCAGAGGCGGCCGTGGAGGTGATACGAGATAATGAACCATCGTTTTCCGCTAATTCAGCGCAGCCGTTCTGGCGCGCATTTGATTCCCGCAACCCGCATTTCTAGTCTGCAAACCTGCCGATGTTATACCCATCTCGGCGCTTCTCAGGATTCCAGGGCCGGTCACGCTTTGTGAAAACTGAACAAGGGCGCTCTTGTTAATACAAGAGTTTTCTCGTGGTTTCGCCGAACCTTGTCATACAGAGTTCGGATACGTGTTTTACAATGATATGAATAAGAAACCGGTCGCACGGTCTGGATTTCAGCATACTCTGCTGGGAAACGGAGCCGTTTATGGGTTGTTATCGCCGTATAACGCTGCGATAGTAGTCAACTGTTTTACACTTAATACAAAGAGTTGAGGTTCGCTATGTCTGACGACATGTCTTCTTTTTCGCCTTCGTCAGCGGGCGAACAGGGTGTACTACGTTCTATGCAGGAGGTTGCGATGAGCTCCGAGGAAGCCAGCAAGATGCTGCGCACTTACAATATTGCCTGGTGGGGCAATAACTACTACGACGTCAACGAACTGGGCCACATCAGCGTCTGCCCGGATCCGGACGTCCCTGAAGCGCGCGTGGATCTCGCCAAACTGGTGAAAGCCCGTGAGGCTCAGGGCCAGCGTTTGCCTGCACTGTTCTGCTTTCCGCAGATCCTGCAACATCGCCTGCGTTCGATTAACGCCGCGTTCAAACGCGCGCGTGAATCCTACGGCTATAAAGGCGACTACTTCCTGGTTTACCCGATCAAGGTAAACCAGCACCGCCGCGTGATTGAATCGCTGATCCACTCCGGCGAGCCGCTGGGGCTGGAGGCAGGTTCCAAAGCGGAACTGATGGCCGTGCTGGCGCATGCGGGGATGACCCGTTCAGTGATCGTCTGTAACGGCTATAAAGACCGTGAATACATTCGTCTGGCGCTGATTGGCGAGAAGATGGGCCACAAGGTCTATCTGGTTATCGAGAAGATGACTGAAATCGCCATCGTGCTGGAAGAAGCCGAGCGTCTGAACGTGGTGCCGCGCCTTGGCGTGCGTGCGCGTCTGGCGTCACAGGGTTCCGGAAAATGGCAGTCCTCCGGCGGTGAAAAATCCAAGTTCGGCCTGGCGGCCAACCAGGTGCTGCAGCTGGTAGAAATTCTGCGCGAGCGTGGTCGTCTGGACAGCATTCAGCTGCTGCACTTCCACCTCGGCTCGCAGATGGCCAACATTCGTGATATCGCCACCGGCGTGCGAGAGTCGGCGCGTTTCTACGTTGAACTGCACAAGCTTGGCGTGAATATTCAGTGCTTCGACGTGGGCGGCGGCCTGGGCGTGGACTATGAAGGGACCCGCTCACAATCTGATTGTTCCGTGAACTACGGCCTGAACGAATACGCGAACAACATCATCTGGGCGATCGGCGACGCCTGTGAAGAGAACGGCCTGCCGCACCCGACGGTGATTACCGAATCCGGTCGCGCGGTGACCGCGCACCATACGGTGCTGGTCTCTAACATTATCGGCGTTGAGCGCAGCGAAACCACCGAAGCGACGCCGCCGGCAGACGATGCCCCGCGTTCCCTGCAAAGCATGTGGGAAACCTGGCAGGAGATGCACGAGCCCGGCACGCGTCGTTCCCTGCGCGAATGGCTTCACGACAGCCAGATGGATCTGCACGACATTCACGTCGGCTACTCTTCAGGCACCTTCAGCCTGCAGGAGCGCGCGTGGGCAGAGCAGCTCTATCTGAATATGTGCCATGAAGTGCAGAAGCAGCTCGACCCGAGCAACCGCGCCCACCGTCCGATAATCGACGAGCTGCAGGAGCGTATGGCGGATAAGATTTACGTCAACTTCTCGCTGTTCCAGTCGATGCCGGATGCCTGGGGTATCGATCAGCTGTTCCCGGTTCTGCCGCTGGAAGGATTGAATCATGCCCCGGAACGTCGCGCGGTGCTGCTGGACATCACCTGCGACTCTGACGGCGCCATCGACCACTACGTGGACGGCGACGGTATCGCCACGACGATGCCAATGCCGGAATACGACCCGGAGAACCCGCCAATGCTGGGCTTCTTTATGGTCGGCGCGTATCAGGAGATCCTCGGCAACATGCACAACCTGTTCGGCGATACCGAGGCGGTCGACGTGTTTGTCTTCCCTGATGGCAGCGTGGAAGTTGAGCTGTCTGACGAAGGGGATACCGTGGCGGACATGCTGGAATACGTTCAGCTGGATCCGAAAACCCTGCTCACGCAGTTCCGCGACCAGGTGAAAAACACCGGGCTGGACGATGCGCTGCAGCAGCAGTTCCTGGAGGAGTTTGAAGCGGGTCTGTACGGTTATACGTACCTGGAAGACGAATAGTCGCTGATGCCCGGTGGCGCTGCGCTTACCGGGCCTACGAATGTAGGCCGGATAAGGCGAAGCCGCCTTCCGGCATAATGCTATACTCTCTTGAACCCGTGTGCATTACCGGCGATAATTCGCCCCAATTAGCGATTTACGAATCAATCCCTTCCTCGTCGGGTTTAACGACGCGGAGGGGATTTTTTTCATCTGTTTTTAATGTATCGACTTTAAAAGAGGTCAGGACATGAGCACTTTAGGTCATCAGTACGATAACTCTCTGGTATCTAACGCTTTTGGTTTTTTACGCCTTCCGATGAACTTCCAGCCGTACGACAGTGATGCGGACTGGGTGATCACCGGCGTGCCGTTCGACATGGCAACGTCAGGCCGTGCGGGTGGGCGTCATGGCCCGGCGGCGATCCGTCAGGTTTCCACTAACCTGGCCTGGGAGCACAACCGTTTCCCGTGGAACTTCGACATGCGCGAGCGCCTGAACGTTGTGGACTGCGGTGACCTGGTGTATGCCTTTGGCGACGCGCGTGAGATGAGCGAAAAGCTGCAGGCCCACGCCGAGAAGCTGCTGGCTGCCGGTAAGCGCATGCTCTCCTTCGGCGGCGACCACTTCGTGACCCTGCCGCTGCTGCGCGCCCACGCGAAGCACTTTGGTAAAATGGCGCTGGTGCACTTCGATGCCCACACCGACACCTACGCCAACGGCTGTGAGTTTGACCACGGCACCATGTTCTTCACCGCGCCGAACGAAGGTCTGATCGACCCGAACCACTCCGTGCAGATCGGTATTCGCACTGAATTCGACAAAGACAACGGCTTCACCGTGCTGGATGCGGGTCAGGTTAACGATCGCGGTGTTGATGACATCCTCGCGCAGGTGAAGCAGATCGTGGGTGATATGCCTGTGTATCTGACCTTCGACATCGACTGCCTGGATCCGGCATTTGCACCGGGTACCGGTACGCCGGTGATCGGCGGCCTGACCTCAGACCGTGCTATCAAGCTGGTGCGCGGCCTGAAGGATCTCAACATTGTCGGGATGGACGTGGTGGAAGTGGCGCCTGCGTATGACCAGTCCGAGATCACTGCGCTGGCCGCAGCGACCCTGGCACTGGAAATGCTCTACATCCAGGCAGCCAAAAAAGGCGAATAAGCCTCTTCTGGCGTAAAAAAAACCTCTCCCTGGAGAGGTTTTTTATTGCCTTTAAAACACGTTAAACGGGTATTCCACGTAAGCGCGGATCTCGTCCCCACCCACGTTATAATCGCTGGCGTTGCTGGAGACGCGCAGTACGGAATAGCGCAGTTTCAGTTTCAGATCCTTCGCCGGGCCTTCCTGCACCTGGTACTGGATCTGATTAAACCACTCGTGCTCTTTGCCGTTGCTGGTTTCTGCGGTTTTGATGTTGTCCCCGCGCACGTAGGCGGTGGTCCAGCTGAGACCCGGCAGGCCAAGGCCACCAAAGTCCAGACCGTAGGATGCCTGCCAGGAACGTTCATCTTCGCCGTTAAAATCAGACCAGTAGGAGTTTGCCAGCCAGATGGTGTTACCGCCATCACCCACGCCGCCCTGGTCGCGGTAGCCGCCGTAGTTGTAGCCGGTGCTGCCGCTGCTCTGCTGGTACGCCACTTTGAACGTGTGAATATCCCAGATGTAGCTCGCCGCCAGGCTCCAGATAGCGTTGCTGCGGCCCGTGTCGAGGCTGTCCGCATAACTCTGGTCCAGACGGGAGTTATAACCGTTGAAGTCGAGCACCAGCTGCTGCCCGGTGCTGAACGGCTGTTTGAAGTTCAGGCCCAGATATTGCTTGTTCATCACCTCTTCATTGTGAGAGGCGTAAAACGCGCCGCTGAACTGGTCGTTGAACTGGTAGCTCGCGCCGCCGAAGGAGAGGCTCTTCAGCCCGCTGTCGTGGCGGTCGTCACTTTTACGCTGCTCGTCCGTGAAATAACCAGCGTTGATTTCCAGACCATCGATCTCTTTTGAGGTCAGCATGGTGCCGGTATAGCTTTCAAACAGCAGGCGGGAGCTGTCGGCATTCACGATAGGCAATTCTGGTCGCTGATTCCCGTAGCTCAGTACGGTATTCGAGATGCGCATTTTGGCGGTTGCGCCAAACTTTGCCAGATCGGATTTTGCCCGGCCGTCGTTTTCCTGCTTAAAGAAGTCGATGCCGCCCGCGCCGCTCTTGCCGCGGCCGCCGTCCAGGCGCACGCCGTATTGAGCAATACCGTCCACACCAAAGCCAACCGGTCCTTCAGTATAGCCGGATGCAAACGTGGCGATGATCCCCTGACCCCATTCGGCTTTGTCCTGCTGGCCCTGATGATAATCACGGCTGATATACGCATTGCGTAAAAACAGGTCCAGATGGCTGTCGTCAATAAAACCCTGGCTGTCGGATTGCTGGCTTGCAGCGGCAGGTAATGCGGCAAATAAACTTAAAGCAATTAATGATAATTCTTTTTTCACGGAGGGAACGTCTCTGTCTGGATATATTAATTGAATAACTGCAGGGGGGATAATTACCGGAAAAAGTGACCTTTGCAATAATTATGTGACCAGGTGTTTCGATGTGATAGGGCAGATTTGGCGGGGCTTTCAGGGGTGTTATCGATACGTGCTGTTAAGTTAACAATTCATGCGAAATAAAAAGGAGGCAAAACTGCCTCCTTCTGAAATTATTTAATTCCGTCTGCGGCCATACGGTCGCGAATATGCTGTGCGCGCTCTTCTGAGGCAGGGTGATCGTCAAACATGGAGCTTTGACGTCCCGCTTCCAGCTTGGCCAGTTTTTCGAAGCTGGTGGCTAAACCGGATGGATTAATGCCGCGTTTGCGCAACAGATCGTAGGAGTAGTCATCCGCTTCGGACTCCTGACGCTGGGAGAACTGAGAGTTCACCAGCTTTTCACCTACGTCGCCCAGCTGTGACTGCGACAGGCTGCCAACGATACCGCCTGCAGAGGCTGCCGCTGCGCGAATGGCATTGGTGCCCAGGGCTACCTGCATCCCTTTCTTCACGTGGCCCAGGGCAACGTGGCCCATTTCATGGCCGATAACCGCTTCCACTTCGTTGTCGGTCATCATGTCCATCAGCCCGCTGTAAACGCGGATACAGCCGTTTGCCATCGCGAAGGCGTTGACGTCTTTCGCCATGTACACCTTGTAGTTCACCGGCTGGCCGTTGATGTTATCGCCCAGCGCGGAAGCAATCTTATTCAGACGCTGCGTGTAGGTACTGTTAGCCGGCGCAAGCGTGGCTTTTCCGTCCATATCTTTACAGGCCTGGTCGCTCAGCGCTTTTACCTGCGCATCGCTCAGGGAATAGGCCTGAAAAGCCTCTGCGCCTGACGTCATCAGACCGTTAGAATCCATATTCTGACAGCCGCTCAGCAGGAGCGTTGTACCCAGGGCCAGCACTATTGCACGCATTTTCATGAGGTTGCTTCCGTACTCGTTAATCTGAATAAAATCCGAAAAGTGCACCGTCAGCGAAGCCGGTGTTGGGCTAAGTATAAGGAATATCTACAGGGCCGGGCGAGCAGATTGCGCAACATGCGAGCATGATCCAGAGATTTCTTAACAAGCAAAAGAATGCTCCATGTACATGACTTGCGGCTTGGGTTACATTGTTGGCACTTTTTTCCGGCGTAGCCCAAAACGCGCTGTCGTCAAGGGCATGGCCTTTAACAGTCCGATCTGGAGTTAAAATGTCCTCACGTAAAGAGCTTGCTAATGCTATTCGTGCGCTGAGCATGGACGCAGTACAGAAAGCCAAATCCGGCCACCCAGGGGCCCCTATGGGTATGGCTGATATCGCCGAAGTTCTGTGGCGCGATTTCCTGAACCACAACCCGCAGAACCCGTCATGGGCTGACCGCGACCGCTTCGTGCTGTCAAACGGCCACGGCTCTATGCTGATCTATAGCCTGCTGCACCTCACCGGCTACGATCTGCCTATCGAAGAGCTGAAAAACTTCCGTCAGCTGCACTCCAAAACTCCAGGTCACCCGGAAGTGGGTTACACCGCTGGCGTAGAAACAACCACCGGCCCGCTGGGTCAGGGTATTGCTAACGCTGTGGGTATGGCGATTGCTGAGAAGACCCTGGCGGCGCAGTTCAACCGTCCTGGCCACGACATCGTTGACCACTTCACCTACGCGTTCATGGGCGATGGCTGCATGATGGAAGGCATTTCTCACGAAGTGTGCTCCCTGGCAGGTACCCTGAAGCTGGGTAAACTGGTTGCGTTCTATGACGACAACGGTATCTCCATCGACGGTCACGTTGAAGGCTGGTTCACTGACGACACCGCTGCACGTTTCGAAGCCTACGGCTGGCACGTTGTGCGTGGCGTTGATGGCCACGATGCTGACTCGATTAAACGTGCAGTAGAAGAAGCGCGCGCAGTGACGGACAAACCGTCCCTGTTGATGTGCAAAACCATCATCGGCTTCGGTTCTCCGAACAAAGCGGGTACGCACGACTCCCACGGCGCGCCGCTGGGCGACGCGGAAATCGCACTGACCCGCGAAGCGCTGGGCTGGAAATACCCTGCATTCGAAATCCCATCTGAGATCTATGCTCAGTGGGATGCAAAAGAAGTAGGCCAGGCAAAAGAAGCGGCATGGAACGAGAAGTTCGCTGCTTACGCGAAAGCCTTCCCACAGGAAGCGGCTGAATTCACCCGTCGTATGAAAGGTGACATGCCGTCTGACTTCGACGCGAAAGCGAACGAATTCATCGCTAAGCTGCAGGCGAACCCGTCTAAAATCGCGAGCCGTAAAGCGTCTCAGAATGCCATTGAAGCGTTCGGTCCTCTGCTGCCTGAATTCCTCGGCGGCTCCGCTGACCTGGCACCATCTAACCTGACCCTGTGGTCCGGTTCTAAGCCAATCAACGAAGACACTGCCGGTAACTACATCCATTACGGTGTACGTGAATTCGGTATGACTGCGATTGCCAACGGTATCTCCCTGCACGGTGGTTTCCTGCCGTACACCTCTACCTTCCTGATGTTCGTTGAATATGCGCGTAACGCCGTGCGTATGGCGGCGCTGATGAAACAGCGTCAGGTGATGGTCTATACCCACGACTCCATCGGTCTGGGCGAAGACGGCCCAACTCACCAGCCGGTAGAGCAGGTGGCTTCCCTGCGCGTGACCCCGAACATGAGCACATGGCGTCCGTGTGACCAGGTGGAATCCGCGGTAGCGTGGAAATACGGCGTTGAGCGTCAGGACGGTCCTACCGCGCTGATCCTCTCCCGTCAGAACCTGGCGCAGCAGGAACGTACCCCAGAGCAGCTGGCGAACATCGCGCGCGGCGGTTATGTGCTGAAAGATTGCGCGGGCCAGCCAGAGCTGATCTTCATCGCTACCGGTTCTGAAGTTGAGCTGGCCGTTGCTGCATGGGAAAAACTGACTGCCGAAGGCGTGAAGGCGCGCGTGGTTTCCATGCCGTCTACCGACGCGTTCGACAAGCAGGATGCGGCTTACCGTGAATCCGTACTGCCTAAAGCGGTTTCCGCCCGTGTGGCAGTGGAAGCGGGTATCGCTGACTACTGGTTCAAATATGTGGGCCTGAACGGCGCTATCGTCGGTATGACCACCTTCGGTGAATCTGCTCCGGCAGAACTGCTGTTCGAAGAGTTCGGCTTCACCGTTGAGAACGTTGTCGCGAAGGCGAAAGAACTGCTGTAATCACCATTTTGCCCGGTGGCGCTTATGCTTACCGGGCCTACAAATGGCTCGAAAGTAGGCCGGGTAAGCGCTAGCGCGCCACCCGGCTTTTTTGTAAGCATTATTCCACCTAAAATGTGACGCAAGTCATATAGCTCGCTTATTCATCTGGACAGACATTCCTTTTATTCCCCGATTCGCTTATTCTTGCTGAAGCGTTTCAGTCGATTAAATGTTCGACAAATGACCAATCAATCGCAGTTTGTGACAGCAAGGATTCCCCTTCGGGCGTAGCTGGATTACTCTTTCAGCCACCTCAAACTCAGGGATTGCTTTGCAGGAGATCTATGACCGTACGCGTAGCGATTAACGGCTTCGGTCGCATCGGGCGTAATGTGGTTCGTGCTTTGTATGAATCCGGACGTCGGGCGGAAATGACCGTGGTGGCAATCAATGAACTGGCGGATGCTGCGGGCATGGCGCATTTGTTGAAGTATGACACCAGCCACGGACGCTTTGCCTGGGATGTGCGCCAGGAAAGAGATCAGCTTTTTGTGGGTGATGACGCTATTCGTGTGCTGCATGAGAACAGCATCTCCGGGCTACCCTGGCGTGAACTGGGTGTGGATGTGGTGCTTGACTGTACCGGTGTGTATGGCAATCGCGAACATGGCGAAGCGCATCTCTCTGCAGGTGCGAAAAAAGTCCTGTTTTCTCATCCCGGCAGTAACGACCTCGACGCGACCGTCGTGTTTGGCGTCAACCAGCATGAGCTGCAAGCCGAACATCGCATTGTTTCCAACGCCTCCTGTACCACCAACTGCATTATTCCGGTCATCAAACTGTTAGACGATGCGTATGGCATTGAGTCCGGCACCGTGACCACGATTCACTCCGCCATGCACGATCAACAGGTCATTGACGCTTACCACCCGGATTTACGGCGCACGCGTGCAGCGAGCCAGTCAATCATTCCGGTGGATACAAAGCTGGCTGCTGGGATTACCCGAATTTTTCCGCAGTTCAACGATCGTTTTGAGGCGATTGCCGTGCGCGTCCCGACGATCAACGTCACCGCGATCGACCTTAGCGTGACGGTGAAAAAACCGGTAAAAGCCTGTGAAGTCAACCTGTTGCTGCAAAAAGCGGCACAGGGGGCATTTCATGGTATAGTTGACTATACGGAATTACCGTTGGTCTCAGTAGATTTTAACCACGACCCGCACAGCGCCATCGTCGATGGCACGCAAACGAGGGTCAGTGGCGCACACCTTATCAAGACGCTGGTCTGGTGTGATAACGAATGGGGCTTTGCTAACCGAATGCTCGACACCACGTTAGCAATGGCTGCTCAAGGTTTCAGGTAAGGCGCATCGTGCGTCTGCAAAACTTTAAGAATCAACGAGAGGATTCACCATGTCTGTAATTAAGATGACCGATCTGGATCTGGCTGGTAAACGCGTTTTCATCCGTGCCGATCTGAACGTACCGGTTAAAGATGGCAAAGTGACCAGCGACGCGCGTATCCGTGCATCTCTGCCAACCATCGAACTGGCTCTGAAGCAGGGCGCGAAAGTGATGGTCACCTCCCACCTGGGTCGTCCAACTGAAGGCGAGTACAACGAAGAGTTCTCTCTGCTGCCAGTGGTTAATTACCTGAAAGACAAACTGTCCAACCCGGTTCGCCTGGTGAAAGATTACCTGGACGGCGTTGACGTTGCAGCCGGTGAACTGGTTGTGCTGGAAAACGTTCGCTTCAACAAAGGCGAGAAGAAAGACGACGAAACCCTGTCCAAAAAATACGCTGCACTGTGCGACGTATTCGTGATGGATGCATTCGGTACGGCTCACCGTGCTCAGGCGTCTACCCATGGTATCGGTAAATTCGCAGACGTAGCGTGTGCCGGTCCTCTGCTGGCTGACGAACTGGAAGCGCTGGGTAAAGCACTGAAAGAGCCTGCTCGTCCGATGGTCGCTATCGTTGGTGGTTCTAAAGTTTCTACCAAACTGACCGTTCTGGATTCTCTGTCTAAAATCGCTGACCAGCTGATCGTTGGCGGTGGTATCGCGAACACCTTCGTTGCCGCTCAGGGCCACAACGTCGGTAAATCCCTGTACGAAGCAGACCTGGTTGACGAAGCCAAACGCCTGCTGGGTACCTGTGATATCCCGGTTCCAACTGACGTTCGCGTCGCGACCGAGTTCTCCGAAACCGCAACCGCGACCCTGAAATCTGTAAACGACATCAAAGACGAAGAGCAGATTCTGGACCTGGGCGACGTTTCTGCACAGAAACTGGCTGAAATCCTCAAAAACGCAAAAACTATCCTGTGGAACGGTCCTGTTGGCGTGTTCGAATTCCCGAACTTCCGCAAAGGGACTGAAATCGTGGCTAACGCAATCGCAGACAGCGAAGCGTTCTCTATCGCAGGCGGTGGTGACACCCTGGCAGCAATCGACCTGTTCGGTATCGCTGACAAGATCTCCTATATCTCCACTGGTGGCGGCGCATTCCTCGAATTCGTGGAAGGCAAAGTACTGCCAGCAGTAGCAATGCTCGAAGAGCGCGCTAAGAAGTAAGCCATTCAAGGGCAGGGAACCCTGCCCAATTTTCAGCGCGCTTTTAAGAGCTCGCACCTTTTCTAACGGCCGAAGATACAGGACTAAGCAACATGTCTAAAATTTTTGATTTCGTAAAACCTGGCGTTATCACTGGTGATGACGTACAGAAAGTGTTCCAGGTAGCTAAAGAAAACAACTTCGCTCTGCCAGCAGTTAACTGCGTGGGTACCGACTCCATCAACGCCGTACTGGAAACTGCTGCTAAAGTTAAAGCTCCAGTTATCGTTCAGTTCTCTAACGGCGGCGCTGCGTTCATCGCAGGTAAAGGCGTGAAAACTGACATTCCTCAGGGTGCTGCAATCCTGGGCGCTATCTCTGGGGCGCACCACGTACACCAGATGGCTGAGCACTACGGTGTTCCAGTTATCCTGCACACTGACCACTGCGCGAAGAAACTGCTGCCGTGGATCGACGGTCTGCTGGACGCGGGTGAAAAACACTTCGCGGCAACCGGTAAGCCACTGTTCTCTTCTCACATGATCGACCTGTCTGAAGAGTCACTGCACGAAAACATCGAAATCTGCTCCAAGTACCTGGCGCGCATGGCCAAAATGGACATGACCCTGGAAATCGAACTGGGTTGCACCGGCGGTGAAGAAGACGGCGTGGACAACAGCCACATGGACGCTTCTGCACTGTACACCCAGCCAGAAGACGTTGATTACGCTTACACCGAGCTGAGCAAAATCAGCCCACGCTTCACCATCGCAGCGTCCTTCGGTAACGTACACGGCGTTTACAAACCAGGCAACGTGGTTCTGACTCCAACCATCCTGCGTGATTCTCAGGAATACGTTTCCAAGAAACACAACCTGCCGCACAACAGCCTGAACTTCGTCTTCCACGGCGGTTCCGGTTCTTCTGCACAGGAAATCAAAGACTCCGTAAGCTACGGCGTTGTGAAAATGAACATCGACACCGACACCCAGTGGGCAACCTGGGACGGTATCCTGCAGTACTACAAAGCGAACGAAGCTTACCTGCAGGGCCAGCTGGGCAACCCGAAAGGCGAAGACCAGCCGAACAAGAAATACTACGATCCACGCGTATGGCTGCGCGCAGCGCAGACGTCCATGGTGACCCGTCTGGAGCAGGCTTTCAAAGAACTGAACGCGATCGACGTTCTGTAATTTGAGCTGCTAACAGCATCAGAAGGCCCGCAAATGCGGGCCTTTTTTTATGCTTTTTCAATACCCTGCCAGCCCTGTTTTTGTGATCTGTTTGGCAAAGCCGGTGCTTTTTGTTTACCCTTTACTGACCTGCCTGTCTCCATGGGGGATGGATTTTGTGTTTTGGTTTAACAAAAGGAAGAATAAATGGAACAACTCGATGTTGTAGACAGCATCAATAACGCCGGTAACTGGCTGGTGCGCAACCAGGCCCTGCTGCTGAGCTATGCCGTGAACATCGTCGCGGCGATTGCCATCATCATCGTCGGGATGATCGTGGCGCGTATTGTCTCGAATACGGTTAACCGCGTAATGCTGGCCCGTCACATTGACGCCACGGTGGCAGACTTCCTCTCCGCACTGGTGCGCTACGGCATTATCGCCTTCACGCTGATTGCCGCGCTGGGCCGTGTGGGGGTGCAAACCGCCTCCGTCATTGCCGTTCTCGGTGCCGCCGGTCTGGCCATTGGTCTGGCACTGCAGGGCTCGCTTTCAAACCTGGCGGCAGGCGTGCTGCTGGTGACCTTCCGTCCGTTCCGCTCCGGCGAATACGTTGACCTTGGCGGCATTGCCGGAACCGTGCTGCAGGTGCAGATTTTCTCAACGACTATGCGTACCGTCGATGGCCGCATCGTGGTCGTGCCGAACGGGAAAATTATCGCGGGCAACATCATCAACTTCTCCCGTGAGCCGGTGCGTCGTAACGAACTGATTATCAGCGTGGCATACGACTCCGACATCGATCAGGTGAAGTCGCTGATTACCAACATCATTGCTTCTGACGATCGCATTCTGAAAGACAAAGAGCAGACGGTTCGCCTGAATGAACTCGGCGCTTCCTCCATTAACTTTGTGGTGCGTATCTGGAGTAAAAGCAGCGATCTGCAAAACGTGTACTGGGACGTGCTGGAACGCATTAAGCGCGACTTCGACGCCAACGGCATCAGTTTCCCGTATCCGCAGATGGACGTGAATCTTAAACGCGAGAAAGCCGCCGAGTAATCCCCCGACGTTGTAGGCCCGGTAATCGCTAGCGCCACCGGGCTTTACCTTCATAAGCTCCTCTAATACCCAATTAATATTATCCATTTCATCTAATGTGATTCGCGCAGTATAGTCAGCTTCCAGAACAACTCTGCGAGAAAATCATCATGCTATCTTATTATTTTCAAGGGCTTGCCTTAGGTGCAGCCATGATCCTTCCCCTCGGCCCGCAAAATGCGTTCGTGATGAATCAGGGCATCCGCCGCCAGTACCATCTGATGATTGCCCTGCTGTGCGCGGTAAGCGATTTGCTGCTGATCTGTGCCGGGATTTTTGGCGGCAGCGCGCTGCTGATGCAGTCTCCGTGGCTGCTGGCGCTGGTCACCTGGGGCGGCGTGGCGTTTCTGCTCTGGTACGGATTCGGTGCGCTGAAAACGGCGATGAGCAGCAACCTCGAACTGGCGAGCGCGGAGGTTATGAAGCAGGGCCGCTGGAAGATTATCGTCACCATGCTGGCGGTGACCTGGCTTAACCCGCATGTGTATCTCGACACCTTCGTCGTGCTGGGCAGCCTGGGCGGTCAACTGGACGTTGAGCCGAAACGCTGGTTTGCGCTCGGTACGGTCAGCGCCTCTTTCCTGTGGTTCTTCGGTCTCGCCATTCTGGCGGCATGGCTGGCGCCCCGCCTGCGTACGGCCAAAGCCCAGCGCATCATTAATACCCTGGTCGGCCTGGTGATGTGGTTTATCGCTTTCCAGCTGGCGAAAGAGGGGATTCATCATGTCCAGGAATTGTTCAACTAATCCTTGTCTTATGGACAACTGAATAAGACCCGCTAAGCTTGCTGGCATGCGCCCTGTTATTGGGGCACTCTTCGCAACATGGAGGAATGACAGTGAAGTTTAAAGTGATGGCCCTGGCGGCATTAGTGAGTTTCGGTGCGGTGTCGGTGCAGGCAAGCGAATTGCCGGATGGCCCGCACATCGTCACGTCAGGCACCGCAAGCGTGGACGCGGTACCCGATGTTGCAACCCTGGCAATTGAGGTGAATGTGGCGGCGAAAGATGCAGCGACGGCCAAGAAGCAGGCTGACGATCGCGTTGCGCAATACCTCTCTTTCCTCGAGCAGAACGGTGTCGGTAAAAAAGATATCAACTCTGCGAACCTGCGTACTCAACCCGATTATGACTACCAGAATGGCAAAAGCATCCTGAAAGGTTACCGTGCGGTGCGTACCGTTGAAGTGACCGTGCGTCAGCTGGATAAGCTTAACTCGCTGCTGGACGGTGCGCTGAAGGCGGGCCTGAACGAGATCCGTTCCGTGTCGCTGGGCGTTGCGCAACCGGAGAAGTACAAAGACGAAGCGCGTAAAGCGGCGATCGATGATGCCATTCACCAGGCGGAACAGCTGGCTTCTGGCTTTAAGAGCAAGCTCGGTCCGGTTTACAGCGTGCGTTACCACGTCTCTAACTACCAGCCAAGCCCGATGGTTCGTATGATGAAGGCTGACGCAGCGCCGGTATCCGCTCAGGAAACTTACGAGCAGCCGACGATCCAGTTCGACGATCAGGTGGATGTGGTGTTCCAGCTTGAACCTGTTGCAGCACAGCCGAAACCGGCTCAGTAATCTGTAGGCCGGGTAAGGCGTGGCCGCCACCCGGCTTTTCTTTTTAATCCTGTCTCAATACCTTATGCCCGTACGCCAGCAGCGCGTCAGTGACGTTGCGCATCATGCGGCTTTCCGGCGCAAAACGGTGCCAGTAGAGCATCCGACGCTGATACAGCCCCGGCGTTAAGTCAATCAGCTCACCGCTTTTCAACTCTTTCTCAATCTGCAGGTGCGGGATCATGCAGCAGGTCGTGCCCTGGCGTGCAAGCTGCACGAAGGCTTCTGACGAGTTCACGATATGGCACGGCACGCTGCCCGGCGGCAGGTCGAAGTTTTGCTGCAGGAATGCCTGATGCATATCGTCCAGATGGTCGAAGGCAACGGCAGGGGCTTTCAGCAGCGCCGCGCGGGTGACGCCGTTGGGGAAGTAGCGTTCCGCAAAGGTTTTTGAACCCACAAACAGATAGTCCAGGGCGCCTAACTGATCGACAAGGCAGCTTGGCAGCGCCTGAGGCTGAATACTGACCGCCCCAACCACTTCACCGCGACGCAGGCGTTCCTGGGTGCGGGTTTCGTCTTCAACCTGCAAATTCAGACGGATAGGGGAGTCCGCGAGGACCGGCGCCAGGGCCGGCAGCAGCCAGGTTGCCAGACTGTCGGCGTTGACCGCCAGAGAGAGCAGCAGCGGCGTAGAGCCCGTTTGTTCGTCACCCAGCCACTCGTCTTCCAGCAGTTCAACCTGACGCAGCAGAGCGAGGAGCTTTTGCCCTTGCTCTGTTGGACGTGGCGGCACGGTACGCACCAGCAGCGGCTGGCCGAACATGTTTTCAAGCTGTTTGATACGCTGAGAGACGGCGGACTGCGTGATGCAAAGCTTTTGCGCCGCGCGCTCAAAGCCTCGTTCACGAATAACTGCATCAAGTGCCTGTAGTGTTCTGTAGTCCGGACGTTTCATTGCTCTGACTGGCTCCTTAATTTTGCTTATTCTGCACTATGACACAATTTTCCCTTTGTGGCAGACGAATTCCATTCGACGTGTTCTATAATGCGCCCTGAGTTTTCACACCACAGGCAAAACGATCATGACGCAGGATGAACTGAAAAAAGCAGTAGGATGGGCCGCTCTCCAGTACGTACAGCCGGGTACCATTGTCGGTGTCGGTACGGGATCAACCGCGGCACACTTTATCGATGCGCTGGGCACGATGAAGGGGCAGATCGAGGGCGCGGTTTCCAGCTCTGATGCTTCCACGGAAAAGCTGAAAAGCCTCGGCATTACCGTTTTCGATCTTAACGAAGTGGATCGTCTGGGGATTTACGTTGATGGCGCGGATGAAATCAACGGCCACATGCAGATGATCAAAGGCGGCGGCGCGGCGCTGACGCGCGAAAAAATCATCGCCTCCGTTGCGGACAAGTTTATCTGCATCGCCGACGCCTCCAAGCAGGTGGACATTCTGGGGAATTTCCCGCTGCCGGTTGAAGTGATCCCGATGGCCCGCAGCGCGGTTGCCCGTCAGCTGGTCAAGCTGGGCGGTCGTCCGGAATATCGTCAGGGCGTAGTGACCGACAACGGCAACGTGATCCTCGACGTTCACGGTCTGGAAATTCTTGACGCGATTGCGCTGGAAAACGCCATCAACGGCATTCCAGGCGTAGTGACCGTAGGGCTATTCGCCAACCGTGGCGCGGATGTGGCGCTGATCGGCACCGCTGACGGCGTGAAAACCATCGTAAAATGATCTGACGGGGGGAGTCCTCCCCCCGCTAAAAAATTTTTGAAACGCTAAATTCGGTGACTTGTGTCACGTTTTTATGCCTCTTTTGCCGATCCTTCCGCGTTTGTAAATTTCCATAGCATTTTCCTCTGCCATTTTGCGCTGTATGACTTTCCTTCAGCGTACTGACGCAAACGTTCATATTGCTGCAATAGTTTTTTTTGATATGTTGGCTACAGCGGATTTATATCCAGCACAACATCAGTTCAGACAAAAACAGGGTCGGGTAAATGGCAAAGGTATCACTGGAGAAAGACAAGATTAAATTCCTGCTGGTCGAGGGCGTGCATCAAAAAGCAATCGATAGCCTTCGTGCGGCAGGTTACACCAACATCGAATTTCACAAAGGCGCGCTTGATACCGAAGAGCTGAAAGCGTCCATCCGTGATGCCCACTTCATTGGCCTGCGATCCCGTACTCACCTGACTGAAGATGTGATTGCCGCGGCGGAAAAGCTGGTGGCTATCGGCTGCTTCTGCATCGGTACCAACCAGGTTGACCTGAATGCTGCTGCGAAACGCGGTATTCCTGTCTTCAACGCCCCGTTCTCTAACACCCGTTCCGTGGCGGAGCTGGTGATTGGCGAACTGCTGCTGCTCCTGCGCGGCATTCCGGAGGCTAACGCTAAAGCACACCGCGGCGTCTGGAACAAACTGGCTGCGGGCTCCTACGAAGCCCGTGGGAAAAAACTGGGTATCATCGGCTATGGTCACATCGGTACCCAGCTGGGGATTCTGGCGGAATCTCTCGGTATGCATGTCTATTTTTACGATATCGAAAGCAAGCTGCCTTTAGGCAATGCCACCCAGGTTCAACACCTGTCTGACCTGCTGAACATGAGTGACGTGGTAAGCCTGCACGTGCCGGAAAATGCCTCCACCAAAAACATGATGGGCGCAGAAGAGCTGGCGCTGATGAAGCCGGGCTCACTGCTGATTAACGCCGCGCGCGGCACGGTGGTCGATATCCCTGCGCTGTGCGATGCGCTGAAGCGTAAGCATCTGGCAGGGGCGGCCATCGACGTTTTCCCAACGGAGCCCGCCACCAACAGCGATCCGTTCACCTCTCCGCTGTGCGAGTTCGACAACGTGATCCTGACGCCACACATCGGTGGGTCTACGCAGGAAGCGCAGGAGAATATCGGTCTGGAAGTGGCAGGTAAGCTGAGCAAATACTCCGACAACGGTTCTACGCTCTCTGCGGTGAACTTCCCGGAAGTGTCTCTGCCGCTGCACGGCGGTCGTCGTCTGCTGCACATCCACGAAAACCGTCCAGGCGTGCTCACCGCGATCAACCAGATCTTTGCCGAGCAGGGCGTCAACATTGCCGCGCAGTATCTGCAGACCAACTCGCAGATGGGCTATGTGGTCATTGATATCGAAGCGGATGACGATGTGGCCGAGAAAGCGCTGCTGAGCATGAAGGCCATTCCGGGGACGATTCGCGCGCGTCTGCTTTACTGATGGTGCGGTCTGTGGTGTCGGGGGGCGCTGACGCTTACCCGACCTACAATGTTTGAGGATTTACGTATGCCGGGTAAGGCGTAGCCGCTACCCGGCTTTATCCTACCAGACCCATATTTTGCTGGGCGTCACCACCGCCGGCAACGGCACATCCCATTTCTCCACCGGCAACGCCTCCACGCCCTGGCAATCATGCGCGTAGCCTACCGGCTGCAACCCATACTGCTGCCAGTTTTGTAGCGTTCTGTCGTAAAAACCACCGCCCATTCCCAGGCGCTGTCCCTGCTCATCAAACGCCACCAGCGGCGTAATCAGCACATCCAGCTGTGACAGCGGAAGCACGTCGCGCACGTCGAGTTTCGGCTCGCTGATTTTCAGACGATTCACCACCAGCTCGCTGTGCGGGTGATAGTGCAAAAAAAGCAGATTGCCTTCGCTGAACGGGTGCAGCACCGGCAGGTATACCTTCTTCCCGGCGCGCCAGAGTTGCTCTATCAGCGGTTGGGTGTCCAGCTCGCCGTCAAACGACAGAAACAGGGCAACCGTGCGCGCCATCACGACAGGGGGATACGCCATCATACGGGCGGCGGCCTGCTGGGCAAAATGCGCTTGCTGTTCTGGGGTTAACGCACGACGGCGTTGACGAATGAGCTGACGAATGTCCTGGCGTGAAGCTGAAACTTCAGGGAATTGAGTCATGGTAGTCGGTAGAAGAAAAGAGAGGGAATCTCCGAGATGCCGCCGCAGGCTGTAACCCTTGAACCCTTGGTTCAAGGTGAATGTGTCGTCATAGTTTTAAGGCTTCTCGGACGGACCGAGCATGCTCACCAACCATGGAGCGCCACATTCTTGTGGTATGAAATATCGGCTCAGGGGACTGGCCCGCTTGCGAACATCTCAGAGAAATTTTGTCTTCACAGTTACTCTACCATAGTCAACTGAGAAGTGTTATTCAAACTTGGGTCCCGGTCTTTCGGGATTGCGACCTTGATCAAGCAATGCTTGTTCTATGGTCTGCTGGAGCATTTTTATGCGCTGCTCCATGCTTGCCGCGTAGTCGCGGGTCTTCGCTTTTTCCTGAGTCAGTTCATAGCTGATGTTCAACGCGGCGATGAAAACCAGCTGCTCAGTATTTGTGACTCTAGTGCGTTCTTTTAGATCTTGCAACCGCTGATTCAAATCGTCCGCAGCCTGATTCAAAGCATCCCTTTGTTCAGGCGGACAATTCACTCGCAGTGAACGGCCAAAAATCTGGAGATCGACGGGTTGTGCAGACATGCCACCTTCCTGCTGATTGACTGCGCTGCCTTCGCTTACTGCCCCGGGGGCTGCGAAGGGGCGACACTATAGCTACCCTGATGTGAAGATACAAGCCCTTTTCTGGTATCACCAGGGTCCAAAGTGGTAGCATATCATGAAACTTCCCCCCAATGATGACGAATGCGCATGTCTATACAGAACGAAATGCCTGGTTACAAGGATTTAAACCAGTTACTGAACCAGCAGGGAGTCGGTTTAACCCCTGCCGAAATGCACGGTCTGATCAGTGGCATGCTGTGCGGCGGAAACAGCGACAGCTCCTGGCAGCCGCTGATCCACGACCTCACGAATGAAGGGCTGGCGTTTGGTCACGAGCTGGCGGAAGCGCTGCGTAAAATGCACGCCGCCATCAGCGATTCGCTGGAAGACGATGGCTTCCTTTTTCAGCTTTATCTGCCTGACGGCGACGACGTCAGCGTGTTCGATCGCGCCGATGCGCTGGCCGGCTGGGTAAACCACTATCTGCTGGGGTTGGGCGTCACGCAGCCTAAACTGGATAAAGTGACCGGCGAAGCGGGTGAGGCGATCGACGACCTGCGCAACATTGCCCAGCTTGGCTACGATGAAGACGAAGACCAGGAAGAGCTGGAAATGTCTCTCGAAGAGATCATCGAGTACGTGCGCGTGGCGGCACTGCTGTGTCATGACAACTTTACGCGCTCACAGCCGACCGCACCGGAAGTTCGTAAGCCAACCTTACATTAAGAAAAATAACGCACAGGAGGGTGTCATGGTTATCTCGAGTCAAGAGTATTCGCGCCGCCGTCAGGCGCTGCTGGCGAAAATGCAGCCAGGCAGCGCCGCGCTAATTTTTGCTGCGCCTGAAGTGACGCGCAGCGCTGACAGCGAATATCCCTATCGCCAGAGCAGCGATTTCTGGTACTTCACCGGCTTTAACGAGCCGGAAGCGGTACTGGTGCTGATTAAAAGCAATGACACCCACAACCACAGCGTGATTTTCAACCGCGTGCGCGACCTGACGGCCGAAATCTGGTTTGGCCGCCGCCTGGGCCAGGAGGCCGCGCCGGCGAAGCTGGGCGTTGACCGGGCGCTGGCGTTTAGCGAAATCAACCAGCAGCTCTACCAGCTGCTTAACGGCCTCGACGTGCTCTATCACGCGCAGGGCGAATATGCCTACGCCGATGAGATTGTCTTCACCGCGCTGGATAAGCTGCGCAAAGGCTCGCGCCAGAACCTGTCCGCACCTGCCACGCTGACGGACTGGCGTCCGGTGGTGCATGAGATGCGCCTGTTCAAGTCTGAGGAAGAGCTAAATGTGATGCGCCGCGCGGGCGAAATCAGCGCGCTGGCACACACCCGCGCCATGGAGAAATGCCGTCCCGGGATGTTCGAATACCAGCTGGAAGGCGAAATTCACCACGAATTTAACCGCCACGGCGCGCGCTATCCCTCCTACAACACCATTGTCGGCGGCGGGGAAAACGGCTGCATTCTGCACTACACCGAAAACGAAAGTGCGCTGCGCGACGGCGATCTGGTGCTGATTGACGCCGGTTGCGAATATCAGGGCTATGCGGGGGACATCACCCGTACCTTCCCGGTGAACGGTAAATTCTCGCCGGCACAGCGCGCGATTTACGACATTGTTCTCGAATCCCTTGAGACAGCGCTCAAACTGTATCGTCCGGGGACTTCCATGCAGGAAGTGACCGGCGAAGTGGTGCGCATCATGATTACCGGTCTGGTCAGGCTCGGGATCCTGAAAGGGGATGTCGACACCCTGATTGCTGAAAATGCGCACCGACCGTATTTCATGCACGGCCTGAGCCACTGGCTGGGGCTGGATGTGCATGACGTTGGCGCATACGGCACCGACCGTTCGCGCGTGCTGGAGCCGGGCATGGTGTTAACCGTGGAGCCGGGTCTCTACATCGCGCCGGATGCCGACGTGCCAGAAGAATACCGCGGGATTGGCATTCGTATTGAAGACGATATCGTGATTACCGAAACCGGTAACGAAAACCTGACCGCCAGCGTCGTGAAAAACGCTGACGATATCGAGGCGCTGATGGCAGCGGCGCGCGCATGAGCGTGATTATCGTGGGCGGCGGCATGACCGGGGCCACGCTGGCGCTGGCCATTTCGCATATGACGCAGGGCCAGCTTCCGGTGCACCTGGTAGAAGCCGTTGCGCCAGAGGCGTCGAACCACCCCGGTTTTGATGCCCGCGCCATTGCGCTGGCGCAGGGCACCTGCCAGCAGCTTTCCCGCATTGGGATCTGGCAGGCGATTGCCGACCGTGCTACGGCGATCGGGACCGTTCACGTCAGCGATCGCGGACATGCAGGCTTTGTCACGCTGGACGCGCAGGATTACCGGATTGATGCCCTGGGTCAGGTTGTTGAGCTGCACGACGTCGGATTGCGTCTGTTCCGCCTGCTCCAGGACGCGCCGGGCGTCACGCTGCATTGCCCCGCGCGCGTGGCCAGCGTGAGTCGGAGTGACGCGTCGGTCAGCGTGACCCTGGAAAACGGCACCGTCCTTGAAGGCCAGCTTCTGGTCGCTGCGGACGGTTCGCGCTCGTCGCTCGGCACCCAGTGTGGCGTGGAGTGGCGCCAGCAGCCTTACGGGCAGGTGGCGGTCATTGCGAACGTCGCTACCGCAGCTGACCACAACGGCAGGGCCTTTGAGCGCTTTACGCAGCATGGCCCGCTGGCGATGCTGCCGATGTCGGACGGGCGCTGTTCCCTGGTCTGGTGTCACCCGCAGGATAAGGCGGAAGAGGTTAAGGCCTGGTCCGACGAACGTTTTTGTACCGAGCTGCAGAAAGCCTTTGGCTGGCGGCTGGGGCGTATTACCCATGCCGGCAAGCGGACGGTCTACCCGCTTTCGCTGACCACGGCGTCTCAGTCTGTCTCCCATCGTCTGGCGCTTGTCGGTAACGCTGCGCAGACGCTGCACCCCATCGCGGGGCAAGGTTTCAACCTTGGCTTACGCGATGTCATGAGCCTGGCCGAATCTCTGGCGCAGGCGTGGGGCGAGCAAAAAGACTGTGGGGCGTATTCGGTGCTGAGTCATTACCAGAAGCGCCGACAGGCGGATAAAGAGGCCACCATCGGTGTGACCGATGGTCTGGTCCATCTTTTTGCCAATCGCTGGGCACCGCTGGTTGCGGGTCGCAACCTTGGGCTGATGGCGATGGAATTATTCATTCCGGCACGTGACGTGCTGGCGCAGCGGACCCTGGGTTGGGTCGCGCGTTAAGGAGTTATCACCGTGCAAAATGTTGATGTCGCCATCGTTGGCGGCGGAATGGTTGGACTGGCATTGGCCTGCGGATTACAGGGCAGCGGCCTGCGCGTGGCGGTGCTGGAGCAAAAGCAGCCTCAGCCCGTTGCACCGGATGCGCCGCCGGAACTCCGCGTCTCGGCGATCAATGCGGCCAGCGAAAAGCTGCTGACGCACCTTGGCGTCTGGGCAGATATTGTGGCGCACCGCGCCAGCTGCTATCACGGCATGGAAGTGTGGGATAAAGACAGCTTTGGTCATATTGCTTTTGACGATGAAAGCATGGGCTATAGCCATCTGGGGCACATCGTTGAAAACGCGGTGATCCACCACGCGCTCTGGCAGAAAGCACAGCAGTGCGGCGACGTGACGCTGATTGCGCCTGCGCAGATCCAGCAGGTGGCGTGGGGCGAAAACGAGGCGTTTATCACCCTGCAGAGTGGCGACATGCTGACCGCGCGTCTGGTAGTCGGTGCTGACGGTGCCAACTCCTGGCTGCGTAATAAAGCCGATATCCCGCTGACGTACTGGGATTACCGCCATCATGCTCTGGTCGCGACGATCCGTACCGAAGAGCCGCACGGCGGCGTCGCGCGCCAGATTTTCCACAACGATGGCATACTGGCGTTCCTGCCGCTTGCCGATCCGCACCTGTGCTCAATTGTCTGGTCCCTGGTGCCGGAAAAAGCCCAGCAGATGCATGAGGCGACGCCGGAGGCCTTTAACCAGGCGCTGTGCGTGGCCTTTGATAACCGCCTTGGCCTGTGCACGCTTGAAAGCGAGCGTCAGGTATTCCCGTTAACCGGCCGCTACGCGCGCCAGTTTGCGGCGCACCGTCTGGCGCTGGTGGGCGATGCGGCGCATACCATCCATCCGCTGGCCGGGCAGGGCGTCAACCTTGGTTTTATGGACGCGGCGGAGCTGGTAGAAGAGCTGCGTCGCCTGCATCGTGAAGGCAAAGATATCGGCCAGCATCTCTACCTGCGTCGCTACGAGCGCAGCCGCAAGCACAGCGCGGCCATGATGCTGGCGGGCATGCAGGGCTTCCGCGAGCTGTTTGCGGGTGCCAATCCGGCGAAAAAACTGCTGCGCGACATTGGCCTTAAGCTTGCTGACACCCTTCCGGGTGTTAAACCTCAACTCCTCCGTCAGGCGATGGGTCTTAACGACCTGCCGGACTGGCTACGTTAATGTAGACCCCTGTCACACTTTCTTTTCCCGGCCTCTGCGCCGGGGAAATTCCCTCGTTTGAAATATTCTAATTTCACGTCATTTTTCGCATTAGATAATCTAATGTCGTGTTTTTCTCGTTACGGAAATTCGGCCCGTTTTTCCGCACGAAATATCACCATGTGCTAAATCCTGTTAGATCATTGTTAATTTTGTGCGGGGTTAATCGCATTTTTCCAGTGGATAACTCTGTAGGCTTTTCAGCGTTTTTTGGTCATAAGCTAATGTGATGACCTGTTTTGCCTTATGGTTAACCGCCGTTTTCGGTGGTAAGTTCAGGTAAAAGAGAACGTTTGCGTCGGTGCCCGAACGCGGGGCCGATACCGGGTTTCACGGTGAATTTTTCAACGAGGACAAGATGGCTCAACAGACTCCTTTGTACGAACAACACGTGTTATGCGGCGCCCGCATGGTGGACTTCCACGGCTGGATGATGCCGCTGCACTACGGCTCGCAGATTGATGAGCACCACGCGGTGCGCACCGATGCCGGTATGTTCGACGTGTCCCACATGACGATTGTCGATCTGCGCGGTAGCCGCACCCGGGAGTTTTTGCGTTATCTGCTGGCAAACGACGTCGCCAAACTGAAGACGCCGGGTAAAGCGCTCTATACCGGCATGCTGAATGCCTCGGGCGGCGTGATTGATGACCTTATCGTCTACTACTTCACCGAAGATTTCTTCCGCCTCGTTGTAAACTCTGCCACCCGCGAAAAAGACCTCTCCTGGATCACCCAACACGCCGAACCGTATGCCATCGACATCACCGTCCGTGATGACCTGTCGCTGATCGCCGTGCAGGGGCCAAACGCGCAGGCGAAAGCCGCGTCTCTGTTCAACGATGAGCAACGTAAAGCCACCGAAGGCATGAAGCCGTTCTTCGGCGTGCAGGCGGGGGATCTGTTTATCGCCACCACCGGCTACACCGGTGAAGCGGGCTACGAAATTGCGATGCCGAACGAAAAGGCCGCTGATTTCTGGCGTGCGCTGGTGGAGGCGGGCGTGAAGCCTGCGGGCCTGGGCGCGCGCGATACGCTGCGTCTGGAAGCGGGCATGAACCTCTACGGTCAGGAGATGGACGAAGGCGTCTCTCCGCTGGCCGCCAACATGGGCTGGACCATCGCGTGGGAACCGGCTGACCGTGACTTTATTGGCCGTGAAGCGCTGGAGATGCAGCGCGAGAAGGGCACTGAACAGCTGGTTGGCCTGGTGATGAAGGAAAAAGGCGTACTGCGCGGCGAGCTGCCTGTACGTTTTACCGATGCAGACGGCAATCCTCGCGAAGGCGTGATCACCAGCGGAACCTTCTCACCGACGCTGGGCTACAGTATTGCACTGGCACGCGTGCCGGCGGGCATTGGCGAAACGGCGGTGGTGCAAATCCGCAACCGCGAAATGCCGGTCAACGTGACCAAACCGATTTTTGTTCGCGCCGGTAAGCCGGTCGCCTAACTATTTTTATCAGGAGAACTTCAATGAGCAATGTGCCAGCAGAACTGAAATACAGCAAAGAACACGAGTGGCTGCGTAAAGAGGCAGATGGCACTTACACCGTCGGGATCACCGAGCACGCGCAGGAGCTGCTGGGCGACATGGTGTTTGTTGACCTACCTGACGTGGGCACGACCGTGAGCGCGGGCGACGACTGCGCCGTGGCGGAGTCCGTAAAAGCGGCATCAGACATCTACGCACCGGTAAGCGGTGAGATTGTTGCGGTCAACGACGCGCTGAGCGACTCCCCGGAGCTGGTCAACAGCGAGCCTTATGAAGGCGGCTGGATCTTCAAGATCAAAGCCAGCGACGAATCCCAGGTTGCCGCGCTGCTGGATGCGACCGCATACGAAGCACTACTGGAAGACGAATAACGTTGTGCCGGATGGCGCTGCGCTTATCCGGCCTGGAGATCAACGTAGGCCCGGTAAGCGTTAGCGCCACCGGGCAACAGCGTTACAGATAACTACGATTCACTGCACGTTTCAGGAACCATCGCTCATGACACAGACTTTAAGCCAGCTTGAAAACCGTGGCGCCTTCATTGAACGTCACATTGGGCCGGATGCTCAGCAACAGCAGGAGATGCTGAAGACGGTTGGCGCGGATTCATTAAACGCACTGATCGGCCAGATTGTGCCAAAAGACATCCAGCTAGCCACGCCGCCTCAGGTGGGGGAAGCCACCACGGAGTTCGCCGCGCTGGCGGAGCTGAAGGCTATCGCCGGCCTGAACAAGCGCTATAAGTCTTACATTGGCATGGGCTACACCAACGTGCAGTTGCCGCCGGTGATCCTGCGCAACATGCTGGAAAACCCGGGCTGGTACACCGCCTATACGCCGTATCAGCCAGAAGTGTCCCAGGGTCGCCTGGAAGCGCTGCTGAACTTCCAGCAGGTAACGCTGGATCTGACCGGTATGGATATCGCCTCCGCGTCTCTGCTCGATGAAGCGACCGCCGCCGCCGAAGCGATGGCGATGGCGAAGCGCGTGAGCAAGCTGAAAAATGCCAACCGCTTCTTCGTGGCGGCGGACGTGCATCCGCAGACGCTGGACGTGGTGCGCACACGTGCGGAAACCTTCGGCTTTGACGTGATCGTCGATGACGCTGACAAAGTGCTGGATCACCAGGACGTCTTCGGCGTGCTGCTGCAGCAGGTGGGCACCACCGGTGAAGTTCACGACTACGGCGCGCTGATTGCCGAGCTGAAATCCCGCAAGGTGGTTGTGAGCGTTGCCGCCGATTTTATGGCGCTGGTGCTGCTGACGGCGCCGGGCAAACAGGGCGCGGATATCGTATTCGGCTCTGCGCAGCGCTTCGGCGTACCGATGGGCTACGGCGGCCCGCACGCGGCGTTCTTCGGCGCGAAAGATGAATTCAAACGTTCCATGCCAGGCCGTATTATCGGCGTCTCCAAAGATGCTGCCGGTAACACCGCGCTGCGCATGGCGATGCAGACCCGCGAGCAGCATATCCGCCGCGAGAAAGCGAACTCCAACATCTGTACCTCACAGGTGCTGCTGGCAAACATCGCCAGCCTGTACGCCGTGTTCCACGGTCCGGCAGGCCTGAAACGCATTGCCAGCCGCATTCACCGCCTGGCCGATATCCTGGCCTGCGGCCTGCAGCAAAAAGGTCTTAAGCTGCGCCATGCCCACTACTTCGATACCCTGTGCGTGGACGTGGCGGACAAAGCCGCCGTGCTGGCACGCGCGGACGCGGCAAAGATCAACCTGCGCAGCGACATCCACAACGCCGTCGGCATTACGCTGGATGAAAGCACCACCCGCGACGATATCCTGAACCTGTTCAGCGTGCTGCTGGGTGACGCGCACGGTCTGGACATTGACGCACTCGACAAAGACGTTGCGCTCGACAGCCGCTCCATTCAGGACAGCATGCTGCGTAACGACGCCATCCTGACGCACCCGGTCTTCAATCGCTACCACAGCGAGACCGAGATGATGCGTTACATGCACTCTCTGGAGCGCAAGGATCTGGCGCTGAACCAGGCGATGATCCCGCTGGGATCCTGCACCATGAAGCTGAACGCCGCGGCAGAGATGATCCCGATCACCTGGCCTGAATTCTCCGAGCTGCACCCGTTCTGCCCGCCGGAGCAGGCGGAAGGTTATCACGTGATGATTAACCAGCTTTCCGACTGGCTGGTGAAGCTGACCGGTTACGACGCGCTCTGCATGCAGCCGAACTCCGGCGCGCAGGGTGAATATGCGGGCCTGCTGGCAATCCGTCACTATCACGAAAGCCGCAACGAAGGCCATCGCGATATCTGCCTGATCCCAAGCTCCGCCCACGGCACCAACCCGGCTTCAGCCCAGATGGCGGGCATGGAAGTCGTGGTGGTCGCGTGCGATAAGAACGGCAACATCGACCTGGCTGACCTGCGCGCGAAAGCCGAACAGGCGGGCGACAAGCTCTCCTGCATCATGGTGACCTATCCGTCCACCCACGGCGTGTACGAAGAGACCATCCGTGAAGTGTGCGAAGTGGTGCACCAGTTCGGCGGTCAGGTATACCTCGATGGCGCGAACATGAACGCGCAGGTGGGCATTACCTCTCCGGGCTTTATCGGCGCGGACGTGTCGCACCTTAACCTGCACAAAACCTTCTGCATCCCGCACGGCGGTGGCGGCCCGGGCATGGGCCCAATCGGCGTGAAGGCGCACCTGGCACCGTTTGTCCCAGGCCACAGCGTTGTGCAGATCGAAGGCATGCTGACCCGTCAGGGCGCGGTCTCTGCGGCACCGTTCGGTAGCGCCTCTATCCTGCCAATCAGCTGGATGTACATCCGCATGATGGGCGCGGAAGGGCTGAAGCAGGCGAGCCAGGTGGCCATTCTGAACGCCAACTACATTGCGACGCGCCTGAAGTCTGCCTTCCCGGTGCTCTATACCGGCCGCGACGGTCGCGTGGCGCACGAGTGCATCCTCGATATTCGTCCGCTGAAAGAGCAGACCGGCATTAGCGAGCTGGATATTGCCAAACGCCTGATCGACTACGGCTTCCACGCGCCTACCATGTCGTTCCCGGTTGCGGGCACGCTGATGGTGGAGCCAACGGAGTCCGAAAGCAAAGCCGAGCTGGACCGCTTTATCGACGCGATGCTGGCCATCCGCATGGAAATTGACCGCGTGCAGGACGGCGAGTGGACGCTGGAAGATAACCCGCTGGTCAACGCTCCGCACACCCAGCACGAGCTGGTGGCCGAGTGGAACCACGGCTATTCCCGCGAGCTGGCAGTCTTCCCGGCGGGCGTGGCGAACAAATACTGGCCGACCGTGAAGCGTCTTGATGACGTCTACGGCGACCGTAACCTGTTCTGCTCCTGCGTGCCGATGAGCGAATACCAGTAACATTGCTGATGTAGTAACGTAGGCCGGGTAAGGCGAAGCCGCCACCCGGCTTTTTTATTGGGAGAAGAAAATGGGCATTGCACTTGTGACCGGCGCCAGCCGGGGCATAGGGAAGGCCACTGCGCTGCAGCTGGCCCGCGAAGGCTACACCGTGGCGGTGAACTATCATCACAACATTAAGGCCGCAACGGATGTGATCAACCAGATTGTTGAGGCGGGCGGTAAAGCCTTTGCCGTTCGGGCAGACATCAGTGATGAAGCTCAGGTGCTGGCGATGTTTGAAAGCCTCGATCGTGAAGGCGAGCCGCTGACCGCGCTGGTCAATAATGCGGGGATTCTGTTTGAGCAATCCACCATCGAGAATCTCTCCGCCGAGCGCATTAACCGCGTCCTGGCGACCAACGTTACGGGCTACTTCCTCTGCTGCCGGGAAGCGGTAAAACGCATGTCCTTCAAACATGGCGGCAAGGGCGGGGCGATAGTGAATGTCTCTTCCGCGGCGTCCCGCCTGGGCGCACCGGGTGAATATGTGGATTACGCCGCGTCCAAGGGGGCGGTGGATTCGCTGACCACGGGGCTGTCGCTGGAGGTGGCGGCGCAGGGCATTCGCGTCAACTGCGTCCGTCCGGGCCTGATCTATACCGATATTCATGCTTCCGGCGGAGAACCGGGGCGAGTGGATCGCGTGAAAGCGTTACTGCCGATGCAGCGCGGCGGCCAGCCGGAAGAGGTCGCCCAGGCGATTGTCTGGCTGCTGAGCGAAAAGGCGTCGTACGTGACGGGAAGTTTTATTGAGTTAGCGGGCGGGAAATAAGCCGGGTGGCGGCCCGGCCTCCTATTCGTGTAGGCCCGGTAAGCGCAGTGCCACCGGGCAAAAAATCACAGCGCCTCGCCGTTGCTGGCAATCACGCCTTTATACCACTCGAAGCTCTTCTTGCGGGAACGCGACATGTCGCCCGTGCCGTCGTCGTGCTTGTTCACGTAGATAAAGCCGTAGCGCTTGCTGTACTGGCCGGTGGTGAACGACACGCAGTCGATACAGCCCCATGGCGTATAGCCCATCAGATCGACGCCATCGTGGGTGACGGCTTTGATCATCTCCTCCACGTGGGCACGCAGGTAGTCGATGCGATAGTCATCGTTGATGCTGCCGTCTTCTTCCACCTTGTCGTAGGCACCGAAGCCGTTTTCAACGATAAACAGCGGCTTCTGGTAACGCTCGTACAGTTCGCACAGGGAATAGCGCAGGCCCACCGGGTCAATCTGCCAGCCCCAGTCGGACGCCTTCACGTGCGGGTTCGGCACGCTGCCTTCGAAACCGGAAATGGCATCGCCGGTGCCGCCTTCCGCCTTCACCGCGTTGGTCATGTAGTAGCTGAAGCCCAGGTAGTCGCAGGTGCCTTCGCGCAGGATCTGCTCGTCACCCGCTTCCATTTTGATGGAGAAGCCACGACGCTCCCATTCGTTCAGCACGTAGGAGGGGTAGTAGCCGCGCAGCTGGACGTCGGTAAAGACGTAGCGCTCGCGCATCGATTCCTGGGCGAACATCACGTCTTCCGGTTTGCAGGAGAACGGATAGAGCGCCACCATCGCCAGCATGCAGCCGACTTTCATCTCCGGGTTGATGCGGCGCGCGGCCTTCACCGCCAGGGCGCTGGCCACAAACTGATGATGCAGGACCTGGTACATGGTCTCTTCCGGATTTTCATGTTCCGTATAGACCACGCCCGAGCAGCAGTAGCCGAAGAGCGGGGCGCGCCAGTTACGCTGGTTGTTGATTTCGTTGAAGGTCATCCAGTATTTGACCTTGTTTTTGTAGCGCTCGAAGACCACTTCCGCGAAGCGTACAAAGAAATCGACCACTTTACGGTTGGTCCAGCTGCCGTACTCCTTCACCAGGTGCAGCGGCATTTCGAAGTGGGAGAGGGTGATCACCGGTTCGATGTTGTATTTCAGCAGCTCATCGAACATGTCGTCGTAAAACTTCAGCCCTTCTTCGTTTGGCTGCGTTTCGTCACCGTTCGGGAAGATACGCGTCCAGGCAATCGAGGTGCGGAAACACTTGAAGCCCATCTCGGCAAACAGCTTGATGTCTTCTTTGTAATGGCCGTGGAAATCAATCGCCTCATGGTTGGGATAGTATTTTCCCGGCACCACGTCCTGCGTGATTTCGCGCGGCACGCCGTGTGCGCCGCCGGTTAATACGTCGCAAATGCTTGGTCCTTTGCCGCCTTTGTTCCAGCCGCCTTCAACCTGGTGAGCGGCAACCGCGCCACCCCATAAAAAATCTTTTGGTAAGGTCAATTTTTTCATCGCTGCTATTCTCAATAAATGGCTTATTGGCATCGAGTCTAGCAAAGCGAAATTAAATGTCACGATATAACAAATTGGGCATAATGTGATTTGTCACATCCAAAAAACAGGATGTTTTATTCTGCAAGTTTCTTCGCCAGCTTACGGCCGAGAGATTCCAGAATATAGATGACGGGAATTTGCGTGGTGATATCGTAGACGCCTGCAATACGCGTCTGGGGAACGTGCCAGGAGAGATTAAAGTCCGCCAGTTTTGCGAGGCGCGAGTGCTCGTGGCTGGTAATGGAGAGCACCTTGCAGTGATGCAGGCTAAACTGGCTGGCGAAGCGCAGGATCTCCTCGGTCTCACCCGAGACGGAGAGCACAATCGCCAGCGCATTTTTCGCCATGTCATTGGTGACCGGGAAATAAGGGTCATCAATATGGTTACTGAATTTTCCGATATTAGAAAAGAAACGTGCGCCATATTTTGCCAGCGAGCCTGATGTCCCTGCGCCGACAAATATAATGCGTTCCGACGATAAAATAATATCGACCGCACTATCTAATAACGCGTCGAACTCTTCATTATTTACGCTTTTAAAGAAGCTGATTATTTCGCTGGCGCCGAAATTCGCCTGCTGGGGCTCGTTTTGTTCAAGATAAAGCTTAAAGCGAACGCGAAACTCCGAGTAGCCTTCGCAGTTAAGCTTGCGGCAAAAGCGCAGGATAGTGGTCGTCGAGACACCCGCCGCATCCGCCAGCTCGCGGATGGTCATGTACATGACTTTGTCACGGTTTTTAATGACATAGTTGTAGACCATCATCTCCAGGTTATTGAGACTGGCAATGGCGGAGTGGGTGAACATACTCACAATGGCATAACTCTTATTCAGACCTCATGTATCCATCATAACATGCGGCCAGACGGCAGGATCCATTTTTATGCTCTTGATTCTTAATGGTTAAATTTTAATGTGAACAAATGTTAGGTGAAAAATTTATTTATGTCTATGATTTATAGTCATAAATTCTGATGTGAAATTATTTTAGCTAACAGGTGTTCACTGGAATCATTCTCAGTTAGCATAGTGATGCGATGAATAATCATCTTTTGTTTTCCCGGAGTTTTGTATGGTGAGCAGACCATTAATCGCACAGGGATATTCGCTGGCTGAGGAAATAGCCAACAGCATCAGCCACGGCATTGGCCTGGTGTTTGGGATTGTCGGTTTAGTGTTATTGCTGGTGCAGGCGGTAGATGCCAATGCCAGCGCGATGGCTATTACCAGCTACAGCCTCTATGGCGGGAGCATGATCCTGCTGTTTCTGGCCTCGACGCTGTATCACGCGATCCCGCATCAGCGGGCCAAGATGTGGCTCAAGAAATTTGACCACTGCGCTATCTACCTTCTCATTGCAGGTACCTACACGCCGTTTCTGCTGGTGGGGCTCAACTCACCGCTGTCGCGCGGGCTGATGATCGTTATCTGGAGCCTGGCGCTGCTCG
Source organism: Enterobacter sp. EC_64 (assembly GCF_019584165.1). Classification (NCBI taxonomy): domain Bacteria; kingdom Pseudomonadati; phylum Pseudomonadota; class Gammaproteobacteria; order Enterobacterales; family Enterobacteriaceae; genus Enterobacter; species Enterobacter sp. EC_64. The sequence continues at coordinate 127,104 of NZ_VDAS01000001.1, read as the reverse complement.
GGATCCTGTTTAAGCTCACCATCGCGCACCGGTTTAAGGTGCTGTCGCTGGTCACCTATCTGACCATGGGCTGGCTGTCGCTGATCGTGGTGTACCAGCTGGCAATCAAACTGTCGATAGGGGGCGTAACGCTTCTGGCCTTAGGCGGCGTGGTGTACTCGCTCGGCGTCATTTTCTACGTCTGCAAGCGCATTCCCTACAACCATGCCATCTGGCACGGCTTTGTGCTGGGCGGCAGCGTGTGCCACTTTTTGGCGATTTATTTGTACGTGGGGCAGGTGTAGTTTTTCGTCGGGTGGCGGCTTCGCCTCACCCGACCTACGGGATAAGTAGGCCCGGTAAGCGCAGCGCCACCGGGCGATACAGCATCACTCTTCCAGAGAATACGGCAGCGGCTCGATGCTCAGTGTGTTCACATCGTCACGCACGCGGAACACGCTGTCCGCTTCCATGTCGTTATTCATAACGGCCTGTACCAGAAGACGTCCATCCTCCAGCTGTACGGCGGCTAATACTGTGCCGGTACGGCGCCAGTTTTCACCCATCTTCAGCTCTAAATCTTCACTCGCTTCAGGGACGCGGCTGGCATGTCCCGCCAGCGTCCACAGCGCGCGTTTGTTTGCTCCGCGGAATTTTGCCCGCGCGACCATCTCCTGGCCGGTGTAGCAGCCTTTTTTAAAGCTGATGCCGCCCAGCGCCTGTAAGTTCGTTGCCTGAGGAATAAACTGCGCGCTGTTTGCAGCGTCAATGATCGGCAGACCCGCTTCGATGTTCAGCGCCAGCCACTGCTGACTATTGTTGAGCTGCGCTTCGCCGCGCAGCGCCTCGGTGACGCGTTCGGCAGTTGCCGCATCCGTGACTAACAGGAAACGCTCCGCCGGGTGTTCAAACCACAGGATTGAGGTGGCGCCTTCGCTGACGAGCTGCTTTTCGGCATCCGGCAGTTTGCTGAACAGGTTTTTCAGCGCCGCACGCGCCTGGAAGCCGGCCACACCCAGCAGGACATGTTCGTCGTCTGCGGCAATGGTGACTTTGGAAAAGACCGCGTATTTTTTCAGCTCTTTGAGCTGGGCGTCTCGCAGGCTGCGGCGCTCAATAAAGGCAAAGCCGTCCTGACGGCGGAACAGACGCAGGTTGCTCCACATTTTGCCTTTTGGATCGCAATGGGCGGCCAGCAGGTGCTGGTGTTCGGTCATCTGGCTGACGTCGGCGGTCACCTGGCCCTGCAGATATTTTTCGGCGTCGGCACCGGTGAGCGTTGCCAGCGCCCAGTCATCAAGAGAAATAAGCGTCAGCGGCAGACGCGCAGAGGCGGCGGGCTGGCGAGGAGAAAATGGTGTAAAGGCCATAACGATATCCTGAATTGCTTAACGCTTTGATAATGCCTAATGGTAAAAGAGCCTGCAGGCAATGCAAGCGCTTTCAACAGGCCATTTGTGCCATAAACCGGTTCTGCGTAGCGCCACGCAAAATAGTGTAATCCGCTGTGTTTGTAGGGATTATTCTGGAAGCCTGCTCGTTGATCGCAATATTCCAGTAATGAAACGGTCAAAAACACGTTACACTAGCTGGTGTCCCCGTAGAGAAATAAAGAACACCGAATGGGGTACCGACTGTGCCAAACGTAATGCAGGAAACTGAACATGGATATTAACAACAAGGCCCGTATTCACTGGGCGTGCCGTCGCGGCATGCGTGAACTTGATATTTCCATCATGCCTTTCTTCGAATATGAGTATGACACCTTAAGCGACGACGATAAGCGTCTGTTTGTCCGCCTGCTTGAGTCTGACGATCCGGATTTATTCAACTGGCTGATGAACCACGGCAAACCCGCCGACACCGAGTTGCAACGGATGGTGCAATTAATTCAAACACGGAATCGGGAACGTGGTCCTGTGGCAATCTGATCTTCGCGTCTCGTGGCGCTCGCAGTGGATGTCTTTATTGCTCCACGGCCTGGTTGCGGCCTTTGTTTTACTGATGCCGTGGCCGCTGAGCTACACGCCGCTGTGGCTGCTGCTACTTTCGTTTGTCGTTTTTGACAGCGTACGCAGCCAGCGTCGCATTAATGCCCGTCAGGGAGAGATCAAGTTACTGATGGATTCCCGCCTGCGCTGGCAGGGAAAAGAGTGGGATATTCTCGGTATGCCCTGGATGCTCAACTGCGGCATGATGTTACGGCTACGCAAGGTGGACGGCGGGCGTTGCCAGCATCTTTGGCTGGCGGCTGACAGTATGGATGCTGCCGAGTGGCGAGACCTGCGCCGGATGCTATTGCAACAGACGACGCAGGGGTAATGCGCGTTAGCTAAACTTTTCTGCCATTTCGCCGAGAATCTGCTCGCACCAGGTCTGCAGACGTTCATCGCTAAGATCGTACTGGTTGGTTTCATCCAGCGCGAGCCCAACAAACAGCTCGCCGTCGGCAATAATCGGTTTTTTACTGGTGAACTCGTAACCTTCGGTTGGCCAGTAGCCGATGAACGACACCCCTTTCGGCGCGAGCTTGTCGTGCAGCATGCCGAGTGCGTCCAGGAACCATTCCCCGTAACCCAGCTGATCTCCCATGCCGTACATGGCAATGATCTTGCCGTCGAGATTGACTGAATCGAGTTGATCCCAGATGGCTTCCCAGTCTTCCTGTATCTCACCAAAATCCCAGGTTGGGATGCCCAGGATCAGCACATCGTACTGTTCCATCAGCGCGACCGCGTCATCTTTCAGGTTATGCAACGTCACCAGTTCCGGGCCAATGATGTCGCGAATTTTCTCTGCCGCCATTTCGGTGTAGCAGGTGCTGGAACCATAGAACAGACCAATATTCATCGCGTAACTATCTCAATTCATGCTTTGACTTTGCGCGTAGTGTACCAGAAACCGGTCACAATCAGGCATAATGGCCTGACTGCAGAATCAAAGGGGCTGATGTGGAAAAGGATCTCGCACTCGTTGAACAGTTTCTCGACGCGCTGTGGCTGGAAAAAAATCTGGCCGAGAATACGCTCAGCGCCTACCGGCGCGATCTTACCATGCTGGTGGAGTGGCTGGCCCGTCGGCAGCTCTCGCTGGCGAGCGCGCAAAGCGACGACCTGCAGGCGCTGCTCGGTGAACGTGTAGAAGGGGGATACAAAGCCACCAGCTCTGCACGCTTGCTCAGCGCCATGCGTCGGCTGTTCCAGCATCTCTACCGTGAGAAGATCCGCGAAGACGATCCCAGCGCGCTGCTGGCATCCCCTAAGCTCCCGCAGCGGCTGCCGAAAGATCTCAGCGAAGCACAAGTTGAGAGATTATTACAGTCACCGGCTGTTGACCTGCCGCTGGAGTTACGCGATAAAGCCATGCTTGAGCTATTGTATGCTACCGGCCTGCGCGTTTCGGAGCTGGTTGGCCTGACGATGAGCGACATCAGCCTGCGTCAGGGCGTGGTGCGCGTCATCGGTAAAGGAAACAAGGAAAGGCTGGTTCCGCTGGGCGAAGAGGCGGTTTACTGGCTGGAAACGTATCTGGAGCACGGTCGCCCGTGGCTGCTCAACGGCGCGTCTATCGACGTTCTGTTTCCGAGCCAGCGCGCACAGCAGATGACGCGGCAAACGTTCTGGCATCGCATCAAGCATTACGCCACACTGGCCGGTATCGACAGTGAAAAGCTATCGCCGCACGTATTGCGTCATGCCTTCGCGACGCATCTGCTCAACCACGGCGCGGATTTACGCGTGGTGCAGATGCTGCTGGGACATAGCGATCTTTCCACGACGCAAATTTACACCCATGTCGCGACGGAACGCCTGCGGCAGCTACACCAACAGCACCACCCTCGTGCGTGAGTGCCGACGAATTGTAACAGGATCAACTATGAAAAAGAGTTTCGCGCTGTTCACCCTGCTGGCAGCCTCCTTTACCGGTTTCGCCCATGCTGACGACGCCGCTATCAAACAGTCGCTCGCTAAGCTTGGCGTCACCGGCAGCGATATTCAGCCAGCACCGGTCGCCGGGATGAAAACGGTACTGACCAACAGCGGCGTGCTGTACGTCACCGAAGACGGCAAACACATTATTCAGGGGCCAATGTACGACGTGAGCGGCGCGCAGCCGGTCAACGTGACCAACCAGCTGCTGATGAAAAACCTGAACGCGCTCGAAAAAGAGATGATCGTCTATAAGGCGGCGCAGGAAAAACACGTTATTACCGTCTTCACCGATATCACCTGCGGCTACTGCCACAAGCTGCATGAAGAGATGAAAGACTACAACGCGCTGGGTATTACCGTGCGTTACCTGGCCTTCCCGCGCGCGGGCGTGCAGAGCCAGCCGGAGCAGGACATGAAGGCCATCTGGTGTGCAAAAGACCGCAATAAAGCGTTTGACGACGCGATGAACGGCAAAGGCGTTAAGCCGGCCTCCTGCGACATTGATATCGCTAACCACTACGCGCTGGGCGTGCAGTTTGGCGTGAGCGGTACGCCAGCGATTGTCCTGAGCAACGGGTACGTCGTTCCGGGCTATCAGGGACCAAAAGAGATGAAAGAGTTCCTCGACGCGCACCAGAAACAGGTTAGTGGTAAATAATCCGCGTGAAAGCCCCGATAAAATTGCGCCGCCGCGAGGCGGTTGAACCGATTGATTTGCCGGACGATCTCCCGCCGCTGCTGAAGCGCCTCTACGCCAGCCGCGGCGTGCGTCGTGCTGAGGATCTTGAACGCAGCGTAAAAGGGATGCTGCCCTGGCAGCAGCTGAACGGCATCGAAAAAGCCACTGAAATGCTCTACCACGCCCTGCGTGAGGGCACGCGCATCGTGGTGGTAGGGGATTTCGACGCCGACGGCGCCACCAGCACCGCCCTGAGCGTGCTCAGCCTGCGCGCGCTGGGCTGCGATAACGTCACGTATCTGGTGCCGAACCGTTTTGAAGACGGCTACGGACTTAGCCCGGAAGTGGTCGATCAGGCTCACGCCCGCGGTGCGCAGATGATCATGACCGTCGATAACGGGATCTCTTCCCATGCGGGGGTCGATCATGCCCACGTGCTGGGGATCCCGGTGCTGGTTACCGATCACCATCTCCCCGGTGAAACGCTGCCTGCCGCCGAGGCGATTATTAACCCCAACCTGCGCGACTGTGATTTTCCGTCGAAATCCCTTGCGGGCGTAGGCGTGGCGTTTTATCTGATGCTGGCGTTGCGTACCCTGTTACGCGACAAGGGCTGGTTCGAATCCCGCGGCATTGCCGTACCGAACCTGGCCGAATATCTCGATCTGGTGGCACTGGGTACCGTCGCTGACGTGGTCCCGCTCGATACCAATAACCGTATTTTGACCTGGCAGGGCTTGAGCCGTATCCGGGCAGGCAAGTGCCGCCCGGGGATCAAGGCGCTGCTGGAAATCGCCAACCGCGACCCGCTCAAGCTGGCGGCAAGCGATTTGGGCTTTGCCCTCGGGCCGCGCCTGAACGCGGCCGGAAGACTGGACGATATGTCCGTTGGCGTCGCGCTGCTGCTGTGCGACAACATCGGTGAAGCGCGCGTGCTGGCCAACGAGCTGGACGCCCTGAACCAGACACGTAAAGAGATTGAGCAGGGGATGCAGGCCGAAGCGCTGACCCTGTGCGAAAAGCTTGAACGCAGCGGTGATACGCTGCCGGGCGGCCTGGCGATGTACCATCCCGAGTGGCATCAGGGCGTGGTCGGCATTCTGGCGTCGCGCATCAAAGAGCGCTTCCACCGCCCGGTGATCGCCTTCGCCCCCGCGGGCGACGGCACGCTGAAAGGCTCTGGCCGCTCGATTCAGGGCCTGCATATGCGCGACGCACTGGAGCGTCTCGATACGCTGTATCCGGGCCTGATGATCAAGTTCGGCGGCCATGCGATGGCGGCAGGCCTGTCGCTGGAAGAGGCGAAATTCGACGAGTTCCAGCGCCTGTTCGGCGAGCTGGTCACCGACTGGATTGACCCGGCCCTGCTGCAGGGGGAAGTGGTGTCCGATGGCGAGCTTTCACCGCTTGAGATGACGATGGACGTGGCGCAAATGCTCCGCGATGCCGGTCCATGGGGGCAGATGTTCCCGGAGCCGCTGTTCGACGGCCGTTTCCGCCTGCTGCAGCAGCGCATCGTCGGCGAACGTCATCTGAAGGTGATGGTTGAACCGGTCGGCGGCGGCCCGCTGCTGGACGGTATTGCCTTTAACGTTGACACGGCGGTATGGCCGGACAATGGCGTACGCGAGGTCGAGCTGGCGTACAAACTGGACATCAACGAGTTTCGCGGTAACCGCACCCTTCAGATCATCATCGACAATATCTGGCCAATTTAGCGGCAGTAATCTCTATAAAAAAGGGCGTGGATTCGGTACAATCCCGCTCTTATCACCGCATTTTGACAAGTCCATAAAAGAAAACAGACCATGTTTGAAATTAATCCGGTAAAAAACCGTATTCAGGACCTCACGGAGCGCTCTGACGTTCTTAGGGGGTATCTTTGACTACGATGCCAAGAAAGAGCGTCTTGAAGAAGTAAACGCCGAGCTGGAACAGCCGGACGTCTGGAACGAACCTGAACGCGCACAGGCGCTGGGTAAAGAACGTTCCTCTCTCGAAGCTATCGTAGATACGCTGGATCAAATGGCCCAGGGGCTGGAAGATGTTTCCGGTTTGCTGGAGCTGGCCGTCGAAGCCGACGACGAAGAGACCTTTAACGAAGCCGTGGCAGAACTCGACGTGCTGGAAGAGAAGCTGGCGCAGCTTGAATTCCGTCGCATGTTCTCCGGCGAATACGACAGCGCTGACTGCTATCTCGATATTCAGGCAGGTTCCGGCGGTACCGAAGCGCAGGACTGGGCCAGCATGCTGATGCGTATGTATCTGCGCTGGGCCGAAGCGCGCGGTTTCAAAACCGAAATTATCGAAGAGTCTGAAGGTGAAGTGGCCGGTATTAAATCCGTCACCATCAAGATCATCGGTGATTATGCCTACGGCTGGCTGCGCACCGAAACCGGCGTTCACCGCCTGGTGCGTAAGAGCCCGTTCGACTCCGGCGGCCGTCGTCATACCTCCTTCAGCTCCGCGTTTGTTTACCCGGAAGTTGATGAAGATATCGATATCGAAATCAACCCGGCGGACCTGCGTATCGACGTTTATCGCGCATCCGGCGCGGGCGGCCAGCACGTTAACCGTACGGAATCGGCGGTGCGTATTACCCACATTCCAACCGGGCTGGTCACGCAATGCCAGAACGACCGTTCCCAGCATAAGAACAAAGACCAGGCCATGAAGCAGATGAAAGCGAAGCTTTATGAGCTGGAGATGCAGAAGAAAAATGCTGAGAAACAGGCGATGGAAGACAACAAATCTGACATCGGCTGGGGCAGCCAGATCCGTTCTTACGTCCTTGATGACTCCCGCATCAAAGACCTGCGTACCGGGGTTGAAACCCGTAACACGCAGGCGGTGCTGGACGGCAGCCTGGACCAATTTATCGAAGCAAGTTTGAAAGCAGGGTTATGAGGAACCAACATGTCTGAACAACAAGCACAGGGCGCTGACGCGGTAGTCGATCTTAACAACGAACTGAAAACCCGCCGCGAGAAGCTGGCAGCGCTGCGCGAGCAGGGCGTGCCGTTCCCGAACGATTTTCGTCGTGACCACACCTCAGACCAACTGCACGCTGACTTCGACGCGAAAGAGAACGAAGAGCTGGAAGCGCTGAACGTTGAAGTGGCCGTTGCGGGCCGCATGATGACCCGTCGTATCATGGGTAAAGCCTCCTTCGTGACCCTGCAGGACGTTGGCGGCCGCATTCAGCTGTACGTGTCCCGTGACGATCTGCCGGAAGGCATCTACAACGAGCAGTTCAAGAAGTGGGACCTGGGCGATATCCTGGGCGCAAAAGGTAAACTGTTCAAAACCAAAACCGGTGAACTGTCTATCCACTGCACCGAGCTGCGTCTGCTGACCAAAGCCCTGCGCCCGCTGCCGGACAAATTCCACGGCCTGCAGGATCAGGAAGCGCGCTATCGTCAGCGCTACCTGGATCTCATCTCTAACGATGAATCCCGCAAGACCTTCAAAATTCGCTCCCAGATAATGGCCGGTATCCGCCAGTTCATGGTCAACCGCGACTTTATGGAAGTGGAAACCCCGATGATGCAGGTGATCCCTGGCGGCGCGTCTGCGCGTCCGTTCATCACCCATCACAACGCCCTGGACCTGGACATGTACCTGCGTATCGCGCCGGAACTGTACCTGAAGCGTCTGGTGGTTGGTGGTTTTGACCGCGTGTTCGAAATCAACCGTAACTTCCGTAACGAAGGGATCTCCGTTCGTCATAACCCAGAGTTCACCATGATGGAACTCTATATGGCGTATGCGGATTACAAAGATCTGATCGAACTGACCGAATCCCTGTTCCGTACGCTGGCGCAGGATATTCTGGGCACCACGCAGGTCCCTTACGGTGAAGAAGTCTTCGACTTCGGCAAGCCGTTCGAAAAACTGACCATGCGCGAAGCGATCAAGAAGTACCGTCCGGAAACCAACATGGCGGATCTGGATAACTTCGATTCTGCGAAAGCGATCGCCGAAAGCATCGGTATCAAGGTTGAGAAGAGCTGGGGTCTGGGCCGTATCGTGACCGAGATCTTCGAAGAAGTGGCCGAAGCGCACCTGATTCAGCCGACCTTCATTACCGAGTACCCGGCTGAAGTCTCTCCGCTGGCGCGTCGTAATGACCAGAACCCTGAAATCACTGACCGCTTCGAATTCTTCATCGGCGGCCGTGAAATCGGCAACGGCTTTAGCGAGCTGAACGATGCGGAAGACCAGGCTCAGCGCTTCCAGGATCAGGTTGACGCGAAGGCGGCAGGCGACGACGAAGCGATGTTCTTCGACGAAGACTACGTGACCGCGCTGGAGCACGGCCTGCCACCAACGGCGGGTCTGGGTATTGGTATCGACCGTATGGTGATGCTGTTCACCAACAGCCACACCATCCGCGACGTGATCCTGTTCCCGGCGATGCGCCCGGTCAAGTAAGGCGTTAAGATGTAAAAAAAGCCCCGAAAGGGGCTTTTTTATTGCGCCGCGAAGGCTATGAGTTTTTCGCGGGCGGTCGTCGCTTCCATGACCATCCACGGGCTAAAGGCCCAGGGCGTCGCGTCCAGCGCGCGGAATAGCGCGTCCAGCTCAACCCACTGATAGTCCATCACTTCATCTTCGTTTATCGTCACGTCATTGGTGATGCGGGCGGCGAACACCGGGCAAATTTCGTTTTCCACGATCCCGGATGGGTCGGTTTCCCGATAGCGAAATTCAGGGGCGACGGCGGTGATATCGGTCAGTTCTGCGCCCACTTCAAAGCGGCAGCGGCGGATTATCGCCTGGACTGTCTCTTCACCCGACTGCGGGTGGCCGCACACGGAGTTGGTCCAGACGCCGGGCCAGGCTTTTTTGCTTAAGGCGCGTCGGGTGATTAGACATTCGCCTTTTGCGTTAAAAAGCCAGGAAGAGAACGCCAGATGCAGCGGGGTATGTAACGTGTGCGCGGCATACTTTTCCTGAGTGCCAATCACCATTCCCTGGTCGTTTACCAAAATAACGTGTTCTTGAATACTCATTGATGCTCCAGTGCCAAGTTGCCGAGTGGTTCAGCACCATCAGCCGAAGCATTATACTGCATTCTTATACGAACGGTTTGGCTCGTAGAGCGGAAAAGGGCATGACCCCTGTTCGTTTTGGCTGTTATCATAGTGCGCCATTCACGCTGACCGAGGATCTGTTTTGTTTGCAGGAAGCCTGACGAGAAAACCCCTTACCGCTATTTTTTGCCTGACGCTGACGCTATTACTGGCGGGCTGTTCAGGGAGCAAATCTTCGGATACGGGAAGCTATTCCGGTTCGGTCTACACCGTCAAACGCGGGGACACCCTGTACCGGATTTCGCGCGCAACGGGGACCAGCGTGAAGGATCTGGCGCGGCTGAATAACCTCTCGCCGCCCTACACCATCGAGGTGGGGCAGCAGCTGAAGGTTAGCGGCGGATCGTCCGCGGGTAAAAAGTCCTCTTCGAAAGGCAAAACCGCCAAAGTGACGCCGTCCTATCAGGTGCCGCAATCGTCATGGCCGCCGGTTGGACAGCGCTGCTGGATTTGGCCTGCCAGCGGTAAAGTGGTCGCCCCTTACTCACTCTCTGAAGGTGGCAACAAGGGTATTGATATCGCCGCTGCGCGCGGTACGCCGGTTTATGCCTCCGGGGCCGGGAAGGTGGTTTACGTCGGTAACCAGCTGCGTGGCTACGGTAACCTGATCATGATTAAGCATGGCGAAGACTACATCACGGCCTATGCGCACAACGACACGATGCTGGTCAATAACGGGCAGAACGTCAAAGCCGGGCAGAAGATTGCCACCATGGGCAGCACCGGTACGGATTCAGTGAAGCTGCACTTCCAGATCCGCTATAAGGCGACGGCCATCGATCCGCAGCGCTATCTTCCTGCGCCCGGCAGCAAACCGAAGTGCTAAGTGATTATTTAATCGCCGGTTAGTTGTGAAGAGGCTTGTATGAAGGTGCGTAAGGTCTATAATGCCTTACGCACCTCAAAGCGGGCGTAGTTCAATGGTAGAACGAGAGCTTCCCAAGCTCTATACGAGGGTTCGATTCCCTTCGCCCGCTCCATGACACTTCTGAATCACCTCTATCTTATTGAATCCCTTGGCGATACGGCGAAAGCCTGATTGCAGAGTTACTGACTGTAACCTTCTGTGTAACCCTTCATCGGGGATTATTCACACATGGGACTCTCTGTTGCTGATTACCAGCTATGTCCATCATCATTACCTAAAGAGCTATGTACTCGTGCCGTCTGCTATCTCTATCAGCGCAACGGAATCTACTATTGCCGACTGAAAGCCTATTTATCAATGGACGTCTGGACGGCTAAATGTGGTTCTGTCAGAATATCCTCAGTCTCACTCAGGACACGGAACAGGAGAACCGCTATGCGTCACCATCATCACATCAAGTCAGCACTGAGGGCTATCCATGCCGATAACCCATTATTGACTTATGAAGACATGCGCGGTCATCTTCGAGAGATGGCTGAGATGGAGCTATCGTTAGGTCGTTCAGATATTTTCGAACCGGATATGATGGATATTTACCGTGATCAGTATGGAGAACTTGGGGAGAGTCTTGTTGACGCTATTGCTAGTGAACCATTAACTGTTGACCAGCATCGTTACATTAACGAGGCGCAAGATGTAATCAAGGCCTGCATGGCGAGGGTAGAGGGAAACAGCCAGCCACTGATTGATTATATTGACGGGTTTGATGGAGGAGTGAGGCAGTCGGCTAAGCAGGAGGTAGAAAGCGTAGAGCCACGCCCAGCGGTCACATTAAGATTCCTCGTTGAGCAGTACGAAAAGGAGAATGTTCAGAACTGGAAGCCAGCGACTTTAAAAGAGAACCAGGCGTCGCACAGTACACTCATTGAGATTTTTGATTATCTGGGGCTGACGGACCTGACTGCAATTACCCGAGCGAACATGCTTGAGGTTCGTGATGTGCTCCAGAAGATACCGAAGAACCGTAAGCAACGCTTCAAGGATGTCTCATTGGTTGACCTGCTGGCTACTGGAGAAGCCTACGAGTACATGGATGTGGTGACAATCAATAATAAATATCTGGTCAAGATGGCAGCCTTGTTTAAGTGGGCTGTACGCAATGACCTGTTAATCAAGAACCTGACCGAAGGTTTAGAGCTAAAAGTGCCACCAAAAAAGGCCTCAGAAGCCCGTAAAGCGTTCTCAGTGGGACAAGTGTGTCAGCTTATTGATGCCGCTAAGAGATACGCTCAGAAGCCTTCTGGTAAACCATATCATTACTTTGTTGTTACGCTGGCAGCCATTACCGGGGCAAGACTGAATGAAGTCGCTCAGATTCAGGTTAGAGATGTCAGGATCACCGAGGCCGGGACCGCTTATATTCATATCAATGAAGACACTAGCACTCTGCCCGGTAAGAGCATCAAGAACCCATATAGTGAGCGCCGTGTGCCTCTGGTCGATGGAGCCTATGGTTTCGCATTGACTGACTTTATGGCGCTTGTAGAGGCCCGTAGAAGCGCTGGAGGTGAGGACGCTATGGTGTTCGATGGTCTGAAGCTAATGAAGAATGGTTATGGCGAGCAGGTTAGCAAATGGTTTAACCGGACGTTATTACCTAAGGTCGTGGCTGACCGTGACGGATTGGCGTTCCATTCATTCAGACATACAGTTGCGACTCAGTTAAAACAACAAGGTGTCGAATTGGCATATGCTCAGGCGATTCTGGGACATAGCTCTGGGTCAATTACTTATGACCGATACGCTAAAGAGATTGAGGTGGATAGGTTGGTTAAGGTGATGGTAGGTATTTATAAGGAGATAAAGTAAATGGCAGTTCCATATGAACCAGCGGAGTTCAAGAAAGAAGCTTTTAACTGTCCGTATTGTCAGGCGTATGCTAAGCAAAAGTGGGACCAATTATTTCCCTACTATGATGAAACGGCTTTCCCTATGCATGTGTCACAATGTGAGCGATGTGAGGAGTACTCATATTGGTTTGAGGAGTCCCTCCTAATTCCTGCATCTGCGAATGTTGAAATGCCGAACCCAGACATGCCGGATGACTGTAAAGCCGACTATATGGAAGCCAGAAGCATTGTCAACCTGTCTCCTAAAGGAGCCGCAGCGCTTCTCCGTCTGTGCCTGCAGAAACTGATGGTCCACTTAGGTGAACCAGGGAAAAACATTAACGACGACATTAAGTCTCTCGTGGAGAAAGGCTTACCTCCTCGCATTCAGCAAGCAGCGGACATCTGTCGTATTGTTGGCAATCAAGCAGTCCACCCCGGTGAGATTAGTCTTGATGATGACCCACAGTTAACGCACGGTCTCTTTAAACTGTTGAATATAATTGTCGATGACCGAATTACGAGACCAAAAGAAATCGAAGCGATGTTCCAGAGTATGCCTGAGGGGCCGCGTCAGGGCATCGAAAAGCGCGACAAAAAGAGCGCATAAGATAGTAACGACTCACTATGGGATAGCTCGTGTTCGGCAATCCTATAGTGAACTCTTATTGCGCGAATATCTTGTCGATATTTATGAATTAAAATTCACTTCTAGTGATCTTTGCGTTTTTATTAACTATCTGTTTTATATATGTATTGTAATTAACCCTCACTAACGGGAGAGACACCCATAGGAATAACATAAAGTTTATTCATTCACATACATGCTTTCATATACGGATTGCTCATATGGTTAGACTTCAGGTTGAACCAAATGGTCCCTCGTATTCATCCACGTGTTACTATCCACTTTGCACGTTAGCAGCACGTTCAACGGCGTTTGCATTAACACCTACTATCGGGAGGAGAGCGACACGTTCGAGACAGCATGTTCGAGACACTTCCAGTTCCCACCAGTAGCGAGCAACAAACGGCAATGCCAGTTGCACTAGCTACGCCCATACGCAACGTCAACCGATAGACGAGACCCGAAGGCAGACTGATTGGAAACCATCAGCCTTCATAGTGTCGAGCTTGTATCAGGTCACACGGCAACGTTGCATTCATTCACGTAAACCTTCGTACCTTTCAGGGCGGGTAACATCAGACACCACACGCGCATTGCTTCTAATGTGCTTCTTAAGTGGACTACAGAGATGGGAGGTTGAATAGACGAATTAACAATAATACAGGGCGGAAACTCAAAGTTATTACCTTTAGTTTTACTATTAGGTTGACTTAACAGGACTGCCCTTTAGGTATAGGCTTATTTTAATTAATAATAATACCATTCATAAAGTAAACTATCAGTACCAACAAAGGAGAAAATGTTATTTCTATTTCAATTGTGTCATTTAAACAAGTGTATCGTAATTTAAATATTACTCGAAGTAAACTTATTGAGATCATGAAGAAATTCGATTTGATTAAAACAGAAGGCTTCGAGCGAGTATACCACGATAAGAAAACTGGCCGCGAGGCATTTAGTACTGAGAGATTCTCTGGTGAGTACATCGTTAATCATCATTCTGTGTGTTATAAAAGTGAGTCAGGCGGCAAGGTTCCCCAGCAATTTCTTGATAGTCGAGTTATAGAACTTCTCCGAAGATTAATGGTAGTCAACGGATAGTCGTAAATTGCTTGTCTGTCCTGATAGTGCACCAGTCAGATGCGCGGTGTCTCGTGGTAACTGAAATATGGTTGAATTCCATCGGCAGTAATCATAGATTTTAACGATCAATATCAGTACAATGATCGAAACAAACGATGATGTGAAGTGACAATGTTAAGTTATCCTTGAGTTTTCTATTGTTATCAAAGGATTGCGGGATGTTGAAAGGTATTGGTTCGTTCGTTGGAATGTCGTTGCTCATGCTGGCAGTAGGCTGTATGGCTGGTTATATTTATGGGGGGACCACATGGTCTACATACCATGCAGTCGGAAGGGCCGTTAAAGCATTTTGGTTGGCTTCAGGGGTTTTATTTATTTCAGGTATAGCTTACCGTGCTTTTTTTAATAAGCTATCCTCTGTATGCGGTATACTTCTCGCGTTGTCTTTATGTATCGCATTAGTGCTTACTGGTTATTACTATGCAATTGGTGGTGGTTGGTGGCGTGGGTATTGATATAGGTTAGCAGCAAGTAAGGACTTTGGTGTCTCCCATAAATATCTTTTCCCCTTTGCTTTTATTATATAAGTAATTTCCCTCTATAGGCTTCCAAAGTTTGAACTGAACCGAAGGAAGCCTTATAACTTAGCGAAGAATTATCATTCCAATAGTAATCTTTTTTTATAATTTTACTAATGCTATTTTCAGATTTATTGGGGCGCTTGTTACGAGGTATAACTAAATACCAAAAGAGATTATAAGCATCGCAGAGTGAAAACGTTATGACAGGACTTTATTACTCCTTAAGATTCTACAGTTTGTTATAGAAACAAGGAAGCGAGTCTACACTTTATCAAAATATAACGAAAATTTCTCTGTGCTCATGTAAATGAATCATATGGAATATTGACCCCCATTGGCTTCCCTGAGACCTGCAAAGGGAAGGATAATCAATGGCAAAAGTGAAGATAAAACTAGTTTAACCTAGAAGCTATTATGTTTGTGCTTATAGCAATATTGACTGCCCACTGAGTATCTTTTGAGTACACGCCATTGAGACTAGCCAGCAGTATCGTATTGAGTATTATAATGTGTTTGTTATAAGTCTAATGATACTGTATCGTTAGTGTCAGTTAAATGATACTTAGGGCAGGGAGAGACATAATGAGCAAGACTTTCGGTTACATCCGAGTGAGCAGCAAGGACCAGAACGAAGCACGTCAGGTAGAAGCGCTTAAGGGCCTTTGCGATGACTTGATGATTGACAAGGTATCTGGCAAGAATGCTGACCGTCCAGAACTACAGGAGCTACTCAAGGTGGTTCGTCGTGGTGATGTGGTGGTGGTCAAGAGTGTGGACCGTTTAGCCCGTAACACAAAGGACCTTCTGACCATCCTTGAGACCCTTGTTGACGCTGGCGTTACGGTTCGCTTCATTGATAACCAGATGATCTTTGATGATACGCCCACCAGCCGCTTTATGATTACCATGTTGGGGGCTGTAGGTGAGCTTGAGCGTTCCTTCATTCGGCAGCGTCAGAGTGAGGGCGTGGCGATAGCTAAGGCTCAAGGCAAGTTTAAGGGCCGTCAGAAGGATGACCAGTTAAGGATTGAGGTGGTGAAGCTGTTGGACCGTGGAGACTTGAGCGCTGACCAGATTGCTAAACTTGCTGGATGTGGGAGAGCTACAGTGTTCAGAATTAAGAAGGAGTTAAGTAATGAGGTTGCTAAGTAAATCTCACTATCTCCCTTGGTCAATCTGTTTAGTCGTCTATCAGTTGTTAACTCAACGTCAGAACTTATTGACCATAGGCGTCTATTAGCTGTAACTTCCTATGTAACCCGAGGGACTCTTCGGTGCTTTAGAATCAAATGGTTAACGATTGGAATTACTGTCAGTTCGATTCCCTTCGCCCGCTCCAATCTCCTGACAAATCAACAAGTTATTATTTATCAGTTAGTTACGTTGCCCCGCTTTAGCAGGTACAACTTAAACTACCCATTGTTCTACGCCCGCACCTGTCGCGTGATTGGTCTGTGGTACAAGGGAGCATATCATCACGCTGGCGGTGGTTCAGGTTCTTACCGCGACAGCAAAACAACGAACAAAAAGCCGCATATCTGGCATAACTCCCGAACAGGTTGATCATACGCATTTAAGCCCGATGTGTGGCCTTGTGGCTGCGTAAACAGGTGTATAGTGGTAAACGTACCTGCACACGATATGCAGGCCCTTCCAGCGCTTCCCTCACGCTCCGAAAGGTACACGAGCACCCTGATAAGGTGTGATCCCTCTGACAATCTGATTTGGTCACTGGTGACTTTCGCAAAGCGAAACCAACCAGGTTGGCCTGATGCAGTCGCTATGCTCCGCTTGTTGCTTGTACCACTAACGGGGCTCTATGGCTTCTATTGTCTGAAATCTGATACATTGCACAAACATCATGTGGATTACTGTATAGTTCATCACATATGATTATGTGTGCCATTGCCAGTTAAGAAATGTGGAGAGGACAATATGGATGTTACTGATGAGGCTTTGTTGAGTTCTGGCTTTACACCATCGGATTTGAAGAAGATAAAGAACAACGTTGAAAGCTATGGTGGAACCTTGGGGAATGCAATCAGGGACCTGGCCAGGCGATTTATTCTTGCCGTGTGGGTTGTATCCGGTTGCCTTGCTGTATTCATTTTTCTTGTGATGTTCGCATCTGAGCAGAGTGTTTTCTCTGGTGCTATTGGCCTTTCTTGTGGCGCAGCGGTTGCAATTTTTATACAACCGCCTGTACTTGCTTATAAATCTTGGCGATTCTGTAGAGCGAACAAATCTTAATTAGTACTGTTATCAGTAGCCAGAAGATCAAAAATGACTTTCGCTTTGACACCATATCCAGCGATTTTCATCGTTAGCTTAGGCTTGCTCATTGTGTCAACTTTTCGGTAGTAATCACGCGGCAGCCAACGGAATAATCGCCAAGCCCCGGGTTTCCTTGCTAAGCCGAAGATACTATAGACACTCGCCCCTAGAGTCACCGTATTATAAAGAGCTAATCCACTTTTTGGGCTAAACCCCATGAATTGTGCGGTCTCCATTGCGCCATCAGCAAAAATTCCTTCCGATTTGGATTGTTCACCATAGCGAAGATGGCTTGCTTCTTTTGTTATACCGTTAATACCATCAACAAATAAAACTGCTCCTGCAAGAACTCCAACAGGGGTCATAGTGGACATCATAACCATCCCACCAAATAATGCTGCTCCAGATACCACTATATGAATTGCCGAAATCACGTATCCGACGATTTTATTATTTTCCCTGACAAACTCGACCTTTGCATAAAGTTGGGCGGCTCTGGTTCTTAACAAGCGTTCTTGTTCTTGCAGATTATCTGTTTCGGCACGCAGATTTTTGATGCATGCAATGCATTCTTCATCGGTTTTGGCCCGTCGTGCAGTTTCAAATTCTTTCTCTACGACCTGCCTTATCTCTTCGACAAACTTGATACGTGTTATCCCATCTTGCAAATAGAATGCTGATAGCCGATTTGCAGTTTCGACGAGTTTCCGAGCTTCCAGATTTACCATGGTATCTGACCATGTTCTGTTCCAGCCCCTGTTGAGCAGCGCAATATCCATTAAAGACTCCCTCCCAAAATGTGTCTGGTCATTTTACGTGCAATAAGGTCGAAGACAACAGGAAATACTTTCACAACCCGCCCCCGTGGGTGTCCCGTTGCTTTATCCTTCCAGTTTACATTCTCCTGTTCAAAATATCCCCGGCTCTGTTGGTGATCTGCTAGACCGTCAGCCCAGGCCCTCGGTGAAAAGCACTTTTCTTCGCCAAATATCGCTACGTGATGCCTTCAGCGACACGCCTCACTGCAACAAGCAGTGCAGTTACACAATGCTGCTTTGGGCTGACGGAAGGGAGATAACTTGATGTTTTGAAGTGTATGAGCGTGATGGTAAGGACCACGCGCTAGCTCGTACTCGAAGGCTTCTCTACGTAACGTGCAGTCGTGCAGAAAAAAGCTTAGCGATTGTCATATACACATCTCAGCCAGCACTGGCGAAGCGAAATGTTGTAGCTGCTGGCTGGCTCCAAGAGAGTGAGGTTGAAATTCTATGAAGAATTCTTCCTAGTTTGACTAGCATCTGACTTTATAGATTTCGGTTGCCATAATATGCATCCATACTGAAGCCGATCATGCGTGATTATGAATAATTAGGGAGATAGTCATCAATAGGCTGCAATATTGCGTATATAAGCAGCCTTTAGCCTAGGCTAGATTGATAACTATAAATCAAAGAACTCACTTATGCTTTCAGTTTCATTCTTTATAATTTCATACGAATAAACGTACAAGTCTCTATGGATTAATAAGATATGTTCTTTGAAAATGTCTACAGCATCGTCTAAAAGGTTTAGTACATTTACTAAGTGAATAAAACTTAATTGCTTGGTGCCGCCAACTGGATTGATGATAATATCACTAGGTATATCTTTTAACTTTTCTGATACAAATAACCTACTAATCACTGAAGAATAAAGATTATTATAAATATCACCTATAAAAAGAGCTATCCAGCTCAAGAAAGATGTTGAGTAGTGAAGTGACTGAACTCTATATTTTCCTTCATCACTAACAATTATTGCAGTGGATTCAACAAAAAACTGTCTGAACAAATCTTTATAATCTATTAAAGAAAGCTTGTTCCAAGTGGAAATTTTATAATACTCACATAGTGGAATAACTAAATGTTTATTGCAATCAATCTCATCTGTTTCATGTAAGAATGATATGGTATTATGATATCTATAATCGTTTTTCTTAACATCTTCCATTATTAGAGAGTAAAACTTAGATTTCTTATCGGATGATATGTTTTTAATAAATTCGGCTGCGTGATATTCATGTATCGACTTGTGTATAAATATATATTTGTTATAACCTTCCCTCTGAATTAAACAAGTTACATCAACAAAATCCATGGCTAATGATTCAGGATCGCAGCCATCTAGTTTCCCTTTAAGCTGCATGGCAGTTTTAGTATGTTCTATCAAGGTTTGTTCAGTGAAATCATAATTATTCTTAAATATTGAGTAAAAACAAAATGCACAAAAACAATCATAAGCATCATTATGGCTTAAAGAAGATGATTTCTCACGATCGAAATTCTTCACCTTATCATGTCGCAAATATAGCGTCATAAATAAATTTGAATAAAATTCAACAGTGTTATTGGGTATAATGTCCATATATGGGTAGCAGACATGAAACAAAGTTACCAAAATTGGTGAAGTCATTACAGAAACTAAGTTCTTATTGTTTCTGATAGTATCTTTTATTTTAGGGAGTTGTTCTTTATCTATACTTCCATTGTTGCTATTAAGTTTCTCGATAATTGATAAGATATCATTCTCGTTTAAAAGTTCGACTTTATAGTTGATGATTGACGGCTCGCTACATATAGCGGTACCTGGCCTTGAGGTTGTAATGATTTGCAAAGAATAAGTTAAGTTTAAATTAATAATCTCTTGGAGGATGTTATCCTTTTGATTTGAATTGACTTCATCGTATCCGTCTAACATCAAAATAATTTTATTACTTTTTAGTAACTCTTCAATTTCGATATCAGTGGGACTTAAATTCAAACTTGTAAAAGTATTAAGTAAACTCTTTCTAATACCATCCTGAGTTACTTTACGAAGTTCTATGAAAAAAGGAATTTTATCGCCATTGAATAATTGTTCGACAAAAATTTTCCTTAAGATTGTACTTTTACCCTGCCCTGCGATACCAATGATATTAGTGATCTTTTGATCTTCGATATAAAATCCATCATTTACTGATTGAGGAACTGAAGAAGGTATCACACCACATATTCTTAAAGGATGATACATATCTTTCAGTTGAACATCGTATTCTGAGCTGTGAATAGTTCTCAAGCGAACTACTCTTGATACATGTTTTTCAAGGTAATTTATATACGCATTATTGGTCAATTCCCTTACTAACCTACGAGCGTTTAAATTTGTTCTATCCCAGCGCAAAAAAACTCTATTTAACAGCTGTGTTGTAGCGACTGTTATACCTGCTTTGGCTAATTCCTGATATAAGTCCATAATATCACCATTAATTTTATTTTATTCCATTATCCTTGATAAATGCATGTTTTTCAATAAAAAGGCAAATAAATTGCATTCAGATTTTGCACTAAGTACAAATTGTATTCTTTATACATTATTAAAATGTACCTTTGAAAAGTAGACTCTCTGCGGTACGCTTTTCAGAATCATTCACCTCGATTTTTCACGCAGCGCGCCGGAGGACTTCCGCCCCGGACGGGCCCTGAATGTCCTGATACCCGATGATGATCCTGAGCTTAACCTGTCGCCAGCTGTCATTCTACCCAATGAGAATTTCATGCCGATGCTGCCCGGAGGTAAAGACCCGGTTAATCCTGCCCGGGCCTACCTGCTTTCCCTCAACTTTGCCCGTAGTTGGCTGACCAGGGCCTCGTTCCTCGGTATTGTTGCCGGCATGCTCGGGGCCGCTTCCCTGAGTCCTACAGCTGGGGCAGCCTGCGGCGCCATTACGTAATGGCCGTCACTAAACTCCTGCGCGATACCGGCCGTGCCACTGCCACCATCTGCGGCAGCCCAGGCATTCCGCAATCTCAGTAAACCAGGCAAGTGCAGACGTTGTTGACAACGGAAAAGTAACATTTGAGAGGTAGATTGCATGCTCTCACTCTGTCAAAGCAAAAAGGCCGCATCCCGCAGCCTTTTCTTTTCAAATTCACCCTTTCGGGAACACCCAAACATGCTTCTCCGGCAGCGAAAGATGGCAGTGCTGCGGATCCCGCACCTCATGCCCATACGCGCGGATCACAAAATCATCCCCCACCGTGCGGAACAGATACTCCCAGCGGTCGCCAAGGTACATGCTGGTGAGCAGCGGTAGCTCAAGCTGATTTTCCCCAGGCCCCTCGACCACCGCGACGCGCTCGACGCGGATCACCGCCGTGGCGTCAGCGCCACTCTGCACGCCTTCACCGGCCTGGCCCCACAGCACCCAGCCTTTGCCTTCGATGCGCGCTCTGCCGTCGCGCACTTCGGTGACCTTGCCGTGCAGGCGATTGTTGCTGCCCATAAACTCGGCGGTAAACAGCGTCTTCGGCGAGCCGTACATCTCCTGCGGCGTGCCCTGTTGCTCAATTTTGCCGTTGTTCAGCAGCAGGATGCGGTCGGAAATGGACATCGCTTCGTTCTGGTCGTGCGTCACCATCAGCGCCGATAGCCCGAGCTTGATAATCAGCTCGCGCAGGAACACGCGGGCCTCTTCGCGCAGCTTGGCGTCGAGGTTGGAAAGCGGCTCGTCCAGCAAAATCACCGGCGGGTTGTACACCAGCGCGCGGCCAATCGCCACGCGCTGCTGCTGCCCACCGGAGAGCTGGTGCGGGTGACGTTTGCCAAGATGGCCCAGACCAAGCTGGTCCAGCACGTCCTGCACGCGCTGCTGGATCTCTTTGGCCGGGACTTTGCGCAGCTTGAGCGGATAGGCCACGTTCTCAAATACGGTTTTGTGCGGCCACAGGGCGTAGGACTGGAATACCAGCCCCAGGTTACGCTCTTCCGCCGGGACCTCACTGCGCGGCGTGCCGTCGTAAACTTTATTGTTGCCAATCACAATCGAGCCCTGGGTCGGTTTTTCCAGACCCGCGACGGCGCGGAGCAGGGTGGTTTTGCCGCTGCCGGAGGGGCCTAACAGGGAGACCACTTCGCCGCGCTTCAGGTTCATGGAGACACCTTTTAAAACAGGATTGTCGCCGTAGGTTAAGTGCAGATCGTCAACCGCTAATTCAATCATGTATTTTCACTCCGAAACGAAGGGCAATGCCCAGACCTACCACGACCAGCAGGATGTTAATGAAAGAGAGCGCCGCCACGATATCGATGGCACCCGCGGCCCAGAGGGAAACCAGCATCGAGCCGATGGTCTCCGTGCCGGGTGAAAGCAGGTACACACCCGTTGAGTATTCGCGTTCAAAGATCAGGAACATCAGCAGCCACGAACCGATAAGGCCGTAGCGGGAGAGCGGGATGGTAACGTGGCGGGTGATCTGCCCGCGCGTCGCTCCGGTGCTGCGCGCGGCCTCTTCAAGCTCCGGCCCCACCTGCAGCAGCGTGGAAGAGATAAGCCTCAGCCCGTAAGCCATCCACACCACGGTATAGGCCAGCCAGACGCTGAAAATGGTGCTGCGCAGCGAGCGTAGCCAGACGATGACGTTTTCACGCATCCAGTCGGTCCAGGCGAATCCGGAAAGCCAGCCGGATTTCAGCGAGTTATCCAGCCACATCGGCAGGAACAGGAACACCCACAGGAAGGCCAGACCCGCCAGCAGGCCAGGCACGGCGCGCGGCACCAGCACGCTGTAGTCCAGGAAACGCGTGGTGTTATCCGGCTTGCGGTGCATGGCAATGCCGACAAACAGGTAGCACACCACGGCCAGCGCGCCGCCAATGACGCCAATCGCCATGGAGTTGACGATGGCGCGCAGCAGGTTGGGCTGCGCCCAGATGGTGCGGAAGGTGTTCAGAGAAAGCTCGTCCCACAGCGAAACGCCCACGCCCCAGTTGGAGATAAACGCGCGCAGCACCACGCCGAGCAGCGGAACGCCAATGGTGACGGTGAGCCAGAAGGCAATCACCGCGCCAGCCACCCAGCGCCATTTACCCAGCGGCAGAGCCCGGGCCTGCGAGGCCTTGCCCTTCATGGTGACGAAGCGGTTGGCGGTGCGCATCAAGCGACGCTGGAGCATCACCAGCGGGATGGTGATGCAGATGAGCACCACGGCAACCGCCGCCATCAGGTTATAGGATGGGGTACCCATCTTGTTCGTCAGCTTATAAAGATAGGTCGCCAACACCATATTGCCTTCCGGATCGCCGAGGACCAGCATCAGGCCGAACACTTCCAGCCCGAGGAAGAACAGCAGCACGGTGGCGTACAGAATAGACGGGCGCACCATCGGCAGGCTGACGGAGGTCATCACCTGCCAGGGCGACGCGCCCGCGGTGCGCGCGGCTTCTTCCACGTCGGAGCCCACGCTGCGCAGCGCTGACGAGATATACAGATAGGCGTGCGGGACGTGCGTCAGGCCGGCAATGACCACAATGCTCGACATGTCGTAGATATTCCACGGCACAAAGCCAATCAGCGCCTCCGCCCACTGGGAGAGAAAGCCCACCGGACCGGCGGCCACCACGTAGCCGAAGCCCAGCACCATCGGTGAAACGAAAATCGGGACCAGGATCAGCGGCTCAATCAGCCGGCGACCGGGCAGGTCGGTACGCACCATCAAAAATGCCAGCACGCCGCCCAGCGGGATAGAGATAAAGACCAGCCCGAAAGCCAGAATAAAACCGCTTTTCAGGGCCTTATAAAAATCGGGGTCGGTGAAAATAAAATCAAATGATTCAAAGCTCCACTCTTTTGACGGCGAAAAGAACGGCGCGGACAGGAAGCTCTGGATCACGATAAACGACAGCGGCGTGTAGATAACCAGGGCGGTTATCAGCACGACGATGCCTCGCGGCAGGCTTTGCCACTTTCTGCGTAATGTATTCATGGGGTATCCCTGGTGTTGCAGCCCAGAAAAACGAACTCAGTCGATAAGGGCGCGCGGCGGCCAGCGCCGCGCTCAGACGCTTATTTACCGGCGGCGGTACGCCACTCTTTGATGTACTCCAGGCGTTTTTTCGGCTGCAGGTATTCCAGCAGCGTTTCATCAACCGGGATCGGCTTCAGCGCGTTGCCGAGGATTTTGGTCAGGCCGTCGATATCATTTTTCCCTTCGATATCGTTACGAATGGAGGGAATGTCCGCCTGGTTGGCCAGAATGCCTTGCCCTTGTTCAGAGAGCACGTAGTCCAGCCACAGCTTCGCGGCGTTGCTGTTTTGCGATTGTTGACTGATGAACGACACGCGCGACAGCACCAGGGTGTAGTCTTTTGGATAGGCAATGCCGAGCGACGGATCGTTTTTCGCACGCGCTTCCGCATAAGAACCGAGGATGTTGAAGCCAATCAGGTTTTCACCGGAGGAGACGCGCTCCATCATGGTGCCGGTAGACGACTGCACCGACAGGCCCCCTTTGGCGACGTCGGCCAGGGTCTTAAAGTAGTTCGGATCGGCGTTGTGATCCTGCACCGAGAGCATAAAGCCCAGCCCCGATTTTTCGATGTCGTAGGTGGTGACTTTGTTCTTGAATTTGTCCGTCTGGCTGGCAATCAGCTTCGCCAGCGCGGCGTGAGAATCCGGCACGTCACCGGCCGGGATCAGGCGCTTGTTGTAGATAAAGACCACCGGCTCATAGGTGGTGCCGTAGGCCTTATCTTTCCAGACCGCCCATTTCGGCAGCTGGCTTTGCTCCGGAGATTTGTACTCCATGGCGTAGTCGGTGGCGAGCTTCAGGCCCGTGTCCATCGAAGAGCTCCAGACCACGTCGCCGCTCACGCCGCCGGAAGCCTGTTCGCTGATGAAACGGTTGTACAGCTCGGTGCTGTTCATGTCGTTGTATTCGACTTTAATGCCCGGGTAGGTTTTTTCGAAGCCCTGGATCAGCGGGCCGGCAGCTTTGATGTCGGTGGTGGAATAGATGACAACCTTGCCCTCTTTCGTGGCGGCATCAACCACTTTTTGATACTCAGCAGGATAGCCCTGCGGCAGGGCAGAGAGTGCAGAAGCAGAGAACAGTACGGTAGTGGTAAGCAGAGAAATTCGGAACGTGTTCGACATTATAGTTAACCTTTTAGTTACATTTGAGGAACTAATTGTCAACATAGCGTAAAGCGCGCCTCCGACAATAGGGAGGCGAGGGCAATGATTCCGAAGTGTGATTGTCGCCGTCGTTTCAGCAATTAACACCATAAAATCCGCGAACGTTAGCCAACGAACGGTTGCGGATTACGGTTTATCGGGGGCTTTGCGGTATAACCGGCGAGGATGACCAATATTGCCGTACAGCATTTCAATGCTGATTAACCCACTCTCCACGCAGTATTCGAGGTAGCGACGCCCCGTGGTTTTGCTGATCCCCACGTTTTCCACCACCTCTTCAACCGACATCGCGCTGTCGGGATGCTCGGCGAACAGGCGTTTTATCCGCTCCAGCGTCTGGGGTTCAATGCCCTTTGTGGACGGCGTTACGGAGGCTTCCGCGGCAGGCAGATGAAACAGGCGATCCAGCGCATGCTGGTCGACCACCTTCACCTGCTGTACGGTGTGGATGAAGCGCATAAAACGCTCCAGCGAGGCGTGCAGGCGCTGGAAAAAGACGGGCTTGATGAGGTAGTCAAACGCGCCGCTGCGCATGGCGTGGCTGCAGGTCTGCATATCGCTGGCGGCGGTGATGAAGATCACCGAACACTCATAGCTTTTCAGCAGCGGGTTATCGATAAGCTCCACGCCTTTACCGTCCGGGAGATAGTTGTCCAGCAGGATAAGCCGCGGCTGATGCTGACGAATCAGGCTGCATGCCTGCTCAATCGACGCGGCGATGCCCACCACGCGTAAATGAAAATTCTGCTCGATATACTCGCGATGCAGCTCCGCCAGGTGCGGCTCATCTTCAACGATCACAACATCAAGTGCTCGGGTCATGCTTTTGCCCATTCGGAATAAACACAGAAAAAATGGTCCCTTGTGGCGTGTTGTCGGCAATCTCAATGCTGCCGCCAGCCTTGTCGATATATCCTGCCACCAGATACAGGCCAATACCGTGCTCGGTGCCCACAATGTCGTTTTCACGTTCCGGCTTGCTGCTGAATCCCTGGCGGAAAATATGCGGCTTCATCGCATCCTCCACCCCGCAGCCCCGGTCGGCCACCTCGATCAGCAGCTCCTGGTTACGGTCAGAAATGTAGAGTTCCACCGGCGCGGGGACCGGGGCCTTAAGGGTCGCGTCCACCGCGTTATCCAGCAGGTTACCAATAATGGACATCAGCTCCGTTTCGTTGAGCGTGGCAGGCATGCGGGTGAGCTGGCAGGCGGGATCAAACAGCAGTTCGATCCCTTTTTCGCGGGCGCTGACGTATTTTCCGAGCAGCAGCCCACACAGCGCGGGAGAGGAAAAACGGGCGGAGACAAAGTCCAGCACGCGCTGCGCGCCTTCGGACTGCACCTGAATGTAGCGAATCGCCTCGTCATAGTGTTTCATCTGCAGCAAGCCCACCAGCGTGGCGGTCCAGTTCAGCTGCTCGTGGCGCATAATGCGCAGGTTATCCGCATAGCGCTTGATCTGACTGAGCTGGCTGCTGAGGGTGTTGATGTCATTTTTGTCGCGAAAGCTGTAGACCCAGCCGCTTTCAACGCCGGGTTCGACCTCAATCGCCACGCGGTTGACGATTACCTCCCGCTGGTTCAGCACGGCAATCTGGTCGTGGCTGCCACTGCTCACCGAGGCGTAGCGCTGGGATAAAAAGCCCGGCGACGTCTGCAGAACGTCTTCCAGCGGTTTGCCGATAAGCGCTTTCTCACTTTGCCGGATATCCAACATTTCTCGTGCGGCGCGGTTAATTAAAATCAGCTGCTTCTCATCATTGACGGCAAATACCCCCTCATACATGGCTTCTAATAGCGCGCGCTGCTGCAAAACCAGCTGAGCGATATCTTTCGGCTCCAGTCGGAACATCTGTTTTTTGAGATTGCGGGTAAACAGCCAGGAGAACATAAACAGCAGCAGCAGAAGCCCCGCGCCGTACAGCCCGGACTGCCAGAGAATGCGGGCGTTAATATTGGCAATATAGGAGGTCAGATAGCCGACCGAGACAATACCAATCACCTGGTGCTGCGCGTTAAAGATCGGCGCTTTGCTGCGCAGTGAAACCCCAATCCCGCCCTGGCGCACGGAAATAATGGTTTTGCCCTGTAATACCTCCGCATTATCCCCGCCGATCATCGGTAAATTTATGCGTTCCGGGGATTCCGAATGATAGAGGTGCTGTTCCTCGGTATCGCCAATCACAATGTAGCTGGCATCGCTTTGGGCGCGCAGCGGCTGAATTAACCGGGCGATGCCGGGGATATCTCTGGCCGCGACTAGGGCCGCCAGACCCGGCATCAGCGCGATCTGGCTGGCCTGCACCCGGGCGCGCTGGCCGAGATCGTGATGGAGCTGTCGGTCAATAAAATGAAACAGGATCGTTCCCAGCAGAACTAACAGCAGGCAGGAGAAGCACACCAGCGCTAAAAACAGCTTTACCTGAAATGAGAGTCTGCGTTTCATTCAACCTGCGGATGTTATGTAAAAGTGACATTTCCCGAGCCTGACATGGGCAAATAGCGGACGCAATCTGGCAAGAAAAGAGTTGTGACCTGGCTTTTCGTTTTCGGCGTTATAGCCATCAGGATCCCGTAAGGCTATGCTTCATTCAGCACGATAATAATTACAGAGGCAATGTCATGGATAAAGAGCTACTGGATGTGGGTTACCGGGCCTATACCGGCGAGAAAATTGACGTCTACTTCAACACCGGGATCTGCAAACACTCCGGTAACTGCGTGCGTGGGAGCGCAAAGCTGTTTAATCTGAAACGTAAGCCGTGGATCATTCCCGATGAAGTGGACGTTGAAACGGTTGTACGCGTGATTGATACCTGCCCGAGCGGTGCGCTGAAGTATCGCCAAAAATAAGCGAGGAACCATGGATATTCTGGAAGGCCATAACAAGTTTTACGTGAATGATGCGAACGGCAACCAGGTCGCGGAGATTGTCTTCGTGCCAACCGGCGAGCACCTGAGCATTATCGAGCACACCGATGTGGATGAGAGCCTGAAAGGGCAGGGCGTCGGTAAACAGCTGGTGGCGAAAGTGGTGGAGAAGATGCGCGGTGAGAATCGCAAAATTATCCCGCTGTGCCCGTTTGCGAAACATGAGTTTGATAAAACGCGGGAATATGACGATATTCGGGCGTAACTCACACCGGCGATGGCCGGTGTTTTTTCAGACTGCTGACAACGTGCGATTTGTGAGTTTCGCCCGGCGGCGCTACGCTTGCACGGGCCTACAATGAATTATGCAATTAATTGATATCGTTGTGAAATGTAGGCCGGGTAAGCGCAGCGCCACCCGGCAAAAAAGACAGTTATCTCACCTGCTCAAACAGCAGTACCAGCGCTATCAGCACCATCAACCCTCCCGATGCCCTGCTCACCAGACGGGCCGCCTGTGGCCGGGTCGCCAGCACCGCTTTCGAACCATACCCCACCAGCAGATAGACCAGGGTACAGGTGATAAGGTGCATCATCCCAAGCGCAGACATCTGCATCGCTATCGACCAGCTTCCGGTTGGGTCTGTGAATTGCGGAAGCAGGGCCAGGAACAGCAAAAAAACCTTCGGATTAAGGCCGCTAATGCAGAGTCCTTTCATCGCCCACTGCGTCCAGTTACCCGCATGCTGGGTGGCCTTCTCCGGTGCGGCCGGGTGACGCAATAACGTTATGCCAAGCCACAGGAGATACAGGGCTCCCGCCACGGTCAGCCCGGCTAACGCCAGCGGATGTTGAGCAATCAATACCCCCACGCCTGCCACCACAATCAATGTGGCTAGCAGATGCCCGGACATCAGCCCCATCACCGCCGGGACCACGCGGCGGCCGTTGATTCCGGCGCTAATAGCGTAGGCCCAGTCGGCCCCCGGGGTCATGATGAGCAGAAACGAAACCACCCAAAAGCCGGCCACAATACTCATTTCCATCGTCCTGAAATACTCCCGCAGTGCGTTATACGTTGCGAAAAAGAATATCGCTAACACTGCGAAATAGGCTTTCAATGTTATGCTCATAACACGGTGAAAATGAGAAAATCTTCCACATGGATAGCATCGATAGAAAAATTCTTGCTGAACTGCAGTCTGACGGCCGCCTGTCGCTTACCGAACTGGCTGAGCGGGTGAATCTGAGCCTTTCGCCGTGCCACCGTCGCGTGCGGGCGCTGGAGCAAAGCGGGGCCATAACGGGATACCGTGCCAGCCTCGACCCCGCCAAAATGGGGTTTAACTTCCTGGCAATCGTCTTTGCGACGCTGAAAGAGGGGGACCGCAAGGCGGTCAGCGCGTTTGAAGAGGCGGTGGAGGAGATCCCGCAGATCGTGCTGGCCCAGCGCCTGTTTGGCGATCCTGATTATCTGATGCACGTCGTGACCCGCGACCTTTCCGCTTTCCAGAAGCTCTACGACGAGAAGCTCTCCGCTATGCCCGGCGTGCAGCATCTTCGCTCAACGCTTGTCATGAAAACAGTGGTGCAGGACAGGCCTTTTCCGCTGTAAGCAGGAGGCCGGGACTGAATGGCCTGCCCGGCAGCGCGCCGGGCAGGAAAGGGAATTAGCCGACAAACATCACCGACACGCACAGCACCCCGACGATCAGCGTCAGCAGGTTGCCAATGGAACGGTACGGTTTCAGGGAGGGGATCAGATACGTCGACAGCGTCGGCATGATAAACAGGATCATGGCGATAAGCGGGCCGCTGATGGCGTAAATCATCGAAATGGCGTTCGGGTTAATGCAGCAGACGGCAAAGGTGATTAACGACACCCCCATGATGGATATCGCGCGGTTAAAGGCGCGGCTCTTTTTCACGCCCACCTGGTTCAGCGACGACTTCACGATCTCCGTCGCCCCTTCAATCACCCCAAAATAGGTGCCGAGAAACGATTTCGACATCGCAATAATCGCCACGACAATCCCGGAAATTCCCAGCCACGCCGGTGAAGAGGGCATCATCGACAGCGCGGACAGGATCGTCACCCCTTCCTCTTTGGCGGCCACAATATACGACGGCGGAATAGAGAGCAGGCAGCTGAAGACAAAGAACAGCACGCTCAGGCAGATAATCAGGTACGCCACCTTCATGATTTTCTTGCATTTAGCCATGGCCTCGTCCCCGAACTTCTCGCGGCGGTCAACGGCAAACGTCGAGATAATCGGCGTGTGGCTGAACGCAAACACCATCACCGGAATCGAAATCCAGACCTGGTGCAGCGTATGGCGATCGACGGCCATCTGGCTGGTCAGCAGCGAGGGTTGCCAGCTGCCGATCAGGTAGAGCGAGACAAACAGGAAATAGGCGATCAGCGGAAACACCAGGAAGCCCATCACTTTTATCGTGATATGCCGTCCCATCAGGAAGATCAGATTCAGGACCAGCACCACGCCCAGGCTAACCAGCACGCGAACGGTAGTGTCTACCGTCAGGTGTTTTGCCAGCTGCTCGGTTAACGAGTTGGTGATGGCCACCGCATAAATCTGCACCACCACAAAGAAGGCGATGAAATAGAGCGTGGTGATCAGGTTGCCGATCTTCCTGCCGTAATAGTGCGAAACGGCGCCGGTGATCCCTTCGTTGCCTTTCGTTTTCGACGAGAGGATAAATTGCGCCAGCGCTTTGTGCGGCCAGTAGGTTAAGGGGTAGGCCACGAGGGCGGTAATAAACAGGACGATTGCGCCTGCGGAGCCCAGCTGAATGGGCAGGAAGAGCGTTCCTGCGCCCACGGCCGTGCCGTAGAGAGCGAAACTCCAGAGAGTCTCATCTTTTGACCAAATTTTCGACATTAGAGCAACGTATCAACTATCAAACCATCAGAATGGCGTGCAATTTACCATAGTTATGCCTTAAGAGCGCAGTTGCTTCGAAGGCGTCGGGCCGGAACGGGCGTCCGGCCAGAGGCGGTTTAGCCTGCCAGGGCGCGTCGTTGCTGGCGGCGCTTAAGAAATTTCTCACGCAGATTATCGTACGCCCAGTTATAGAACATGGTGTACGGCAGGAAGAACAGGAAGAAACCTATTTCCAGTGTGAATGCCTGCAGCAGGGTGACGCCCAGCACGGCGGCGACAATCGACACGCCAATCACAATAAAGCCGCATTCGAACCCCAGCGCATGCAGCGCACGCACTTTTGCCGTACGTTTGACGCGCTGAACAGGCCAGAAACGGTCGAAGCCGACGTTATAAATAATGTTCCACAGCATGGCGGTGGTGGCCAGAATAATGGTCAACCCACCCATTTCCACCACGGAACGCTGCATCAACCACGCCGCGGTAGGGGCGAGGATCGCCGTCGCAATCCCTTCAAAACAGACAGCATGAAAGATCCGCTCCGGCAGTTTACGTTGGAGTGCATCCTGATGTTGCATAGCGATAGACCTCGTTAATTCGCCAGTATGGGCGTTGATGTGGCCTATTTTTATCGCTAAAGCTGATATATTAAAGATAGTATCCATCGTAAAAGTAGATAGGTTATGCGCTATTCACCCGAAGCTCTGACCGCGTTTGTCGAGACCGTTGCAGCAGGCTCTTTCTCTGCGGCCGCACGCCGGCTGCGTAAAAGCCAGTCGACGGTCAGCACGTCCATTGCCAACCTTGAAGCCGATCTGGGATTTGAGCTGTTTGACCGCTCGGCGCGCCAGCCGGTGTTAACGGCCCAGGGGGAACAGGTGCTGGGCTACGTGCAGGCTATTCTCGCCGCCAGCACGCGGCTGGATGAGCTGGCGGTGTCCCTCACGGCGCGAACCGAGGCGCGTCTGACGTTTGTCCTTTCCGATACCCTCAACCCGGATGTGCTGGAAGAGATGATGAAGCAGTTTGATGCGCGCTTTCCCCATACGGAATTCGAATGTCTGATTGGCGAGGAGGAGGACGTGATCGATCTGCTGCAAAAGGAGCGCGCGCAGATTGGCCTCACCGAAGCGCGAGACGGTTATCCTACGGATATCGGCGCCATCCGGCTGCCGATGCAGACCCGCATGGCGATCTATGTCGCGACCACGCATCCGCTGGCCGGGCTGGATGACGTTCAGCGTGACGAGCTGCACGGCTGGCGAGAGCTGCGGCTGAGCACCTATCTTGAGCGTGAGGCGGAGATCGCGCGCGGGCCCGTCTGGTCAGCCCCGAATTACCTGTTACTCTTGAGTATGGCGGTACAGGGATTTGGCTGGTGCGTCTTGCCGTGCGCGCTGGTGGAGGAATTTGCCGCCGCGAAATCCCTGGTACAGCTCAATGTTCCCGGCTGGCCGCGGGCGATCGGCATCGATCTGCTGTGGAATAAACGATCCCCTCCCGGCGTTGCCGGAAGCTGGCTGCGGCAGTATCTGCAGGATGCACGCTGATCCTTGTGATTAAACTCACTATTTTTAAACAATTAAGATAATTGCCAGTAACAATCCTCTACTATCGTCATGTCATTTAACACAGAGGTCGT
The DNA here is from genome assembly GCF_019584165.1 of Enterobacter sp. EC_64. Taxonomy (NCBI): domain Bacteria; kingdom Pseudomonadati; phylum Pseudomonadota; class Gammaproteobacteria; order Enterobacterales; family Enterobacteriaceae; genus Enterobacter; species Enterobacter sp. EC_64. The sequence goes on along the minus strand of NZ_VDAS01000001.1, from coordinate 94,689 downwards.
GATGAAAGATGTCGTAATAGTGGGTGCGTTGCGTACAGCTATCGGCTGTTTTCAGGGAGCGCTCGCGCGTCACTCGGCGGTTGACCTGGGCAGCGTGGTGGTGAAAGCGCTGGTAGAACGTAGCGGGATCGCAGCACATGAAGTTGATGAGGTGATTCTGGGACAGGTCCTCACGGCCGGTGCCGGGCAAAACCCTGCGCGACAGGCGGCGCTGAAGGGCGGACTGCCCAATACCGTCTCCGCTATCACTATCAACGACGTCTGTGGTTCAGGATTAAAAGCGCTGCATCTCGCGACGCAGGCCATTCAGTGTGGTGAGGCGGACGTGATCATTGCGGGCGGGCAGGAGAATATGAGCCGCGCGCCGCACGTCCTGACCGACAGCCGTACCGGCGCGCAGCTGGGTAACAGCCAGCTGCTCGACAGCCTGGTGCATGACGGGCTGTGGGATGCCTTCAACGATTATCATATGGGCGTAACGGCGGAAAACCTGGCGCGCGAGTACGGCATCAGCCGTGAGGTGCAGGATGCCTATGCGTTAAGCTCGCAGCAAAAAGCGCGTGCGGCGATTGATTCCGGCCGTTTTCGCGACGAAATTGTCCCGGTCAGCACGCAGCGTCAGGGGGGCGAGGTTATCGTTGTGGATACCGATGAGCAGCCGCGCACCGACGCCAGCGCTGAAGGGCTGGCAAGGCTGAATCCTGCGTTTGAAATGCAGGGCTCGGTCACGGCGGGAAATGCCTCTTCCATTAACGACGGCGCCGCGGCCGTCATGATGATGAGCGAAAGCAAAGCCCTTGAACTCGATCTCCCCGTGCTGGCCCGCATTAAGGCATTTGCCAGCGTGGGCGTGGATCCTGCGTTAATGGGGATCGCGCCGGTCTATGCGACCCGTCGCTGTCTGGAGCGTGCGGGGTGGCAGCTTTCTGATGTGGATCTGATCGAAGTGAACGAAGCCTATGCCGCGCAGGCGATCTCCGTCGGAAAAATGCTGGAGTGGGATCCGCTGCGGGTCAACGTAAACGGTGGGGCGATCGCGCTGGGGCACCCGATCGGGGCGTCCGGCTGCCGGATCCTGGTTTCGCTGGTCCACGAAATGAAGAAGCGCAACGCCCGCAAAGGGATTGCCACGCTCTGTATAGGCGGCGGACAAGGGGTGGCGCTGGCCATTGAACGCTAATTTTTCCTCATTAAAAAAAGACCTCCTCCGGGAGGTTTTTTTTATCGTGATCTTTATCTCCCGACGGTTTTAGCGTGATCCGGGCATCAATTCCGCGATAAACAAAAATAAAAATGAAACGTTGTTTTAAATATAATTGAAAAGCCCACTTTATGCCGATAGTATGTGCTCATCATGTAAAACGGAACGCTGTTTCGTTTTACTTCCCGCCTTCGGGCATGACCACATCTGGAGGTTACCGTGGACGTCAGAGAAAGCATCCACAGCGCGCACGCCAAAACGCTGGATACGCAGGGGCTGCGTAAGGCATTTTTAGTCGAGCAGATATTCGAGGCTGACAGGTACACCATGGTTTACAGCCATATCGACCGCATTGTTGTGGGCGGAATAATGCCCGTCACGAAAAGCGTCTCCGTGGGCGGCGAGGTCGGTAAACAGCTGGGCGTAAATTATTTCCTCGAACGTCGCGAACTTGGGGTGATTAACATCGGCGGGCCGGGCACCATCACCGTAGACGGACGGTGCTATGAGATTGGCCATCGCGAGGCGCTGTACGTGGGTAAAGGGGCGAAGGACGTGGTCTTTGCCAGCATCGACGCCAGCAGGCCTGCGAAATTCTACTACAACTGCGCGCCGGCCCACGCCACCTGTCCAACCAAAAAGGTGACCCCGGCAGACGTCGCGCCCGTGACGCTGGGCGACAACCTCACCAGCAACCGCCGCACCATTAATAAATACTTCGTGCCGGACGTGCTGGAGACCTGCCAGCTCAGCATGGGGTTGACCGAACTTGCGCCGGGCAACCTGTGGAATACCATGCCGTGCCATACCCACGAGCGCCGCATGGAAGTCTACTTCTACTTCAACATGGATGAGGACGCCTGCGTGTTCCACATGATGGGACAGCCGCAGGAAACGCGCCATATCGTGATGCATAACGAGCAGGCGGTGATTTCGCCGAGCTGGTCTATTCACTCCGGCGTAGGGACAAAAGCCTACACCTTTATCTGGGGAATGGTGGGTGAAAACCAGGTCTTTGATGATATGGACCATGTTGCGGTCAGCGATCTGCGCTAGTCGCGGGCAGTGACGCATAAACCTGCCTGTGAGTGACAGGCTCTGAAAGAGTAAGGAATAAACATGATTCTGGATGCATTCTCTCTGCAGGGGAAAGTGGCGGTGGTTTCCGGGTGTGACACCGGGCTGGGTCAGGGGATGGCGTTAGGCCTGGCGGAAGCGGGCTGCGATATCGTCGGAATTAATATCGTTGAACCGACGGAAACCCTCGAGCGCGTGACGGCCCTGGGCCGCCGCTTCCTGAGCCTGACCGCCGACCTGCGTAAAATCGATGCCATTCCTGAACTGCTGGATCGCGCGGTGGCGGAATTCGGTCATATCGACATTCTGGTCAACAACGCCGGGCTGATTCGCCGTGAAGATGCGATCAGCTTCAGCGAGCGCGACTGGGATGACGTAATGGACCTGAACATCAAAAGCGTATTTTTCATGTCCCAGGCGGCGGCAAAGCACTTTATCGCGCAGGGAAACGGCGGCAAGATCGTGAATATTGCCTCCATGCTCTCATTCCAGGGCGGTATCCGCGTGCCGTCTTACACCGCCTCCAAAAGCGCCGTGATGGGCGTGACCCGCCTGCTGGCAAACGAGTGGGCGAAACACAACATCAATGTGAATGCGATTGCGCCGGGTTACATGGCGACCAACAACACGCAGCAGCTGCGTGCGGACGAGCAGCGTAGCGCGGAAATCCTCGACCGCATTCCGGCGGGGCGCTGGGGGCTTCCGGGCGATCTGATGGGGCCGGTGGTCTTTCTGGCCTCGTCGGCATCGGATTATATCAACGGCTACACCGTGGCGGTCGATGGCGGCTGGCTGGCGCGATAGCCCGCATCGGGTCTGGACCTCTGCTTTTGGGCAGAGGTTTTTTTTGCTTAAAAATTGTCAAAATCCATATGGATAAAGACGGAAAATCCATACTAAAAAGTCATGAACGACAGTCATCACACTTTTAATCTTTAAAAATTAGATGATTAGTAAAAGCATGTGATTATTCAGCGTTAGTTGAAATTGTAATGTCCATCACAGAACGCTATGTCGCAGCGAAATAATCCATATCTTCACCTTTTCCCGCCTGACACTTTTTCTCGCTATCTCGTAATTTCACTTAACGAATTTCACTGTTCAGGCAGGAAAATATGACATCTATAAATGACTCTACCCTAATGCCCGCTGCGCTGCGTGATACTCGCCGCATGAACCAGTTTGTCTCTATTGCCGCCGCCGTGGCGGGCCTGTTATTTGGACTGGATATTGGCGTCATTGCCGGTGCATTGCCCTTTATTACCGATCACTTTACCCTAAGCAGCCGCCTGCAGGAGTGGGTGGTGAGCAGCATGATGCTCGGCGCGGCCATCGGCGCGCTGTTCAACGGCTGGCTCTCGTTTCGCCTGGGGCGCAAATACAGCCTGATGGCCGGGGCGATTCTTTTTGTCGCCGGCTCCATTGGCTCCGCCTTTGCCGCAAACGTTGAGGTTCTGCTGCTTTCCCGCGTGCTGCTGGGCGTGGCGGTGGGGATTGCCTCCTACACGGCACCGCTTTATCTCTCCGAAATGGCGAGCGAGAACGTGCGCGGGAAGATGATCAGCATGTATCAGCTGATGGTCACGCTGGGTATCGTGCTGGCGTTTCTGTCTGACACCTACTTCAGCTACAGCGGCAACTGGCGCGCAATGCTCGGCGTGCTGGCGCTGCCAGCGGTGGTTCTGATTGTCTTAGTGATTTTCCTGCCGAACAGCCCGCGCTGGCTGGCGCAAAAAGGGCGCCACGTGGAGGCGGAAGAGGTGCTGCGCATGCTGCGCGATACCTCTGAAAAAGCCCGCGAGGAGCTGAACGAGATCCGCGAAAGCCTGAAGCTCAAGCAGGGGGGCTGGGCGCTGTTTAAAATCAACCGCAACGTGCGCCGGGCGGTCTTCCTCGGCATGCTGCTGCAGGCGATGCAGCAGTTCACCGGCATGAACATCATCATGTACTACGCGCCGCGCATTTTCAAAATGGCCGGGTTCACCACCACCGAACAGCAGATGATCGCCACCCTGGTGGTCGGGCTGACCTTCATGTTTGCCACCTTTATTGCCGTATTCACCGTGGACAAGGCGGGCCGCAAACCGGCGCTGAAAATTGGCTTCAGCGTGATGGCGCTCGGCACGCTGATCCTCGGCTACTGCCTGATGCAGTTTGATAACGGCACGGCTTCCAGCGGACTCTCCTGGCTTTCTGTCGGGATGACCATGATGTGTATCGCAGGTTACGCGATGAGCGCCGCGCCGGTGGTGTGGATCCTGTGCTCCGAAATTCAGCCGCTCAAATGCCGCGACTTTGGCATCACCTGTTCCACGACCACCAACTGGGTATCGAACATGATCATCGGCGCGACCTTCCTGACGCTGCTGGACGCGATTGGTGCAGCGGGAACGTTCTGGCTCTATACGGTGCTGAACGTGGCATTTATTGGCGTCACGTTCTGGCTGATTCCAGAAACCAAAGGCGTGACGCTGGAACACATCGAGCGCAAGCTGATGGCTGGGGAGAAGCTGCGGAATATTGGCGTGTGATCGGATTGCCTGTTTATGTATCCCAACGTATGCAGGAGATAACCGATTTTTGTTTAACAAGGCGCTGAACAGAGCGCCTTTTTTTATTGGCACCGGTTGTGTTAAAAGAAGAAATCAACGAAAAGGAGGGATGATGAAAACGATCGGCCTGTTAGGTGGAATGAGCTGGGAATCGACAATCCCTTATTATCGCCTGATTAACGAAGGGGTAAAACAGCGTCTGGGGGGGCTGCACTCCGCAAGCCTGCTGCTGCACAGCGTTGATTTTCATGATATCGAAGCCTGCCAGTCGAGCGGCGAGTGGGATAAAGCCGGGGAAATCCTGGCTCAGGCGGCGCTGGGGCTGGAGCGGGCTGGCGCCGAGGGGATATTGCTTTGTACCAATACCATGCACAAGGTGGCATCGCATATTGAGAACCGCTGCTCGCTGCCGTTCCTGCATATCGCTGACGCGACCGGGCGTGCAATTGCGGCATCCGGGATGCGCCGCGTAGCGCTGCTGGGCACGCGCTACACCATGGATCAGGATTTCTATCGCGGTCGTTTGCGCAGCGCGTTTGGGATCGAAAGCCTGATCCCTGAAGAAGAAGACCGGGTGCGCATCAATCAGATTATCTTTGACGAGCTCTGTCTCGGCACCTTCAGCGAAACCTCCCGCGCCTTCTACGTCAGCGTCATCGAAAAACTCGCGCAGCAGGGGGCTGAAGGGGTGATCTTCGGCTGCACGGAGATCGGTTTGCTGGTACCCGTTGAGCGAAGCCCTCTTCCGGTATTTGATACCACCGCTATCCATGCTGCGGATGCCGTGGCGTTTATGCTGTCATAATGGGTCCTGCAGGTCAGGTAAGCGAAGCGCCACCTGACGCGCGTGCTCCATGACGTGTTCGGTGAAAGCATCCACCAGCGCGGAAGCCGGACGGTGTAGCGGACGGATCAGGCTCACGGTGAACGGGACGGACACGCTAAAGCGGCGGATGACGATCCCGCTTCCGGCATAATCCAGTGCCGTGAGTGGATTGACCACCGCGACGCCGACGCCGGCACGCACCATCGCGCAAATCGAGGCCGCGCTGTGCGTTTCCACCGCCATTCGCCGTTTGACCTGATGCTCGGCAAACAGGGTATCCAGCAGCTGTCTGTAACTGTCGGTCTGCGACAGGCTGATGTAGTTTTCCCCGTGGAAATCCTCCGGCGTGAGCACCGCCTTACCGGCAAGCCGATGCCCGGCGGGCAGAACGCACACTTCATCTAATGAGAGCAGCTCCGTGCGCGCCGTGCCCGCTGGGGTGGTGAGGGTTTCGGTTAGCCCTAAATCATGGCGCTGTGCCGAAAGCCACTCTTCAAGCAGGGGAGATTCCTGCGGCACGATGGTGAGACTGACCTCAGGATAGCGGGCCAGAAAGGGTTGAAGCAGCATCGGCAAAAAGGATTGCGAAAAGACGGGCAGGCAGACAATCGACAGCTCGCCCTGGCGAAACTCGCGCAGGCTTTCCGCGGCACTTACTATTCTGTCCAACCCGTACCAGGAGCGCTGAACTTCCTCGAACAGGCGTAACCCCTGTACCGTCGGGTGAAGCCTGCCACGGGTGCGTTCGAACAGCTTCAACCCCAGCACTTTCTCGAAGCGCGCCAGCTCGCGGCTCACCGTCGGCTGCGAGGTGTGCAGCATCTGTGCGGCTTCGGTGAGATTGCCGGTGGTCATCACGGCGTGAAAAATCTCGATATGGCGTAAATTGACGGCGGGCATAGGGCACCTGAAAGCAGAGAACTGTCCATATCATTTTTGCATAGACTCGCGATAAAACGATATTTTTTATTCTCCTTGCGCTGTGGCGTAATCATCAAAACGCATTTATCCGGAGAAGACCATGCCACGCCCGCTGAACCAGACTGATACCGATTTGAACGCCGACAACCTGCTGCGCCTGCCTGCCGAGTTTGGCTGTCCGGTGTGGGTCTACGACGCGCAGATCGTCCGCGAGAAGATCGCCGCCCTGCATCAGTTCGACGTGGTGCGTTTTGCCCAGAAGGCCTGCTCCAATATTCATATTCTGCGCCTGATGCGTGAGCAGGGCGTGAAGGTTGACTCCGTTTCACTCGGCGAAATCGAGCGCGCGCTGGTAGCCGGATACGATCCGAAAGCCGACAGCGACGCGATCGTCTTTACTGCCGATGTGATCGACGATGCGACGCTGGCGCGCGTTCACGAACTGCAGATCCCGGTAAATGCCGGTTCTGTGGATATGCTCGAGCAGCTCGGTCAAGTTTCTCCCGGCCACCGCGTCTGGCTGCGCGTAAACCCGGGCTTTGGTCATGGCCACAGCCAAAAAACCAATACCGGCGGCGAAAACAGCAAGCACGGGATCTGGTATGCCGACATGCCTGCCGCGCTGGAGGTGTTACAGCGCTACAACCTGAAGCTGGTGGGTATTCATATGCACATTGGCTCTGGGGTGGATTATGGCCACCTGGAACAGGTGTGCGGCGCGATGGTGCGTCAGGTTGTCGACTTCGGTCAGGATCTGGAGGCGATCTCTGCGGGCGGTGGTCTCTCCATTCCTTATCGCGAAGGGGAAGAGGCGATCGATACCGATCACTATTACGGTCTGTGGAGCGCCGCGCGCGATCAAATTGCCGCGCATCTGGGCCACGCGGTGAAGCTGGAAATTGAGCCGGGTCGTTTCCTGGTGGCGGAAGCCGGCGTGCTGGTTTCGCAGGTCCGCAGCGTGAAAGAGATGGGGTCTCGCCACTTCGTCTTGATTGATGCAGGCTTTAACGACCTGATGCGTCCGTCCATGTACGGCAGCTATCACCACATTACCGCCCTGGCTGCCGACGGCCGCGATTTAACGCAGGCGCCGCGCGTTGAGACGGTCGTTGCGGGGCCGCTGTGCGAATCGGGTGACGTGTTTACCCAGCAGGAGGGCGGCAAAGTGGAAACCCGCGCGCTGCCAGAGGTCAAACCGGGTGATTATCTTGTGCTGCACGACACCGGTGCCTACGGGGCATCTATGTCTTCTAACTACAATAGCCGCCCGCTGCTGCCGGAAGTGCTGTTTGATAATGGCAAGGCGCGGCTGATCCGCCGTCGCCAGACCATTCAGGAACTGCTGGCTTTAGAACTCGTCTGATGAAAATACGGCCCCGTTGTGACCGAATCGCGTAACACCAGCGTGCCGGTAAACGGCGGGATGGCATCGACCGGCTGGTTTCTTGCCAGCCGGATCGCCTGATCGATGGCGGTGACAATCATATTGTCGATGGGCAGATAAACCGACGAGAGCGCAGGCTCCAGCCATTTCGCGCTTGGGGCATCATCAAAGCCGAACAGGGAGATATCCTGCGGGATTTTCAGCCCCGCCTGGTGCAACGCTTTGGACGCACCCAGCGCCATATCGTCGTTACAGGCAAACAGGGCGCTAAACGGTACTCCGTCGGCAATCAATTCCTTGCAAAGCTCGTATCCCCGCGTCATTCCTGCATCGCCGTACTTTATCCGACGCTCGTCCAGACGGATACCATGCTTTTCCAGCGCCTTGCGATAGCCCATCAGCCGTGCTTTACCCGTGGGAGTGTGGATCGGGACGGTGATACAGGCGATCTCCCGATGGCCCTGGCCGATCAGGTAATCAACGGCCTTGAATGCGGCATCCTGCTGTTCGAAGAACACGCAGCGATCCGGCGCCTGGCTCACTTCACGGTTAATGACCACCAGCGGCGTTTTCACGGTGTTCATCAGTTTGACGATCGCTTTTTCGCTCATGTAGCGCGTGTAAAGCACGATGGCGTCGCATTGGCGATCGGCGAGCATCTGCACCGCCTGCTCTTCCTGTTCCGGCGCGTCGTGACCGTCGGTGACGATCAGCTGTTTCCCGTGAGTTTCGGTCTGCCGCGACGCCTGCTGGAGAAGGCGGCCAAAATAAAAGCCGTCAAAGGTCGAGACGACCAGACCAATGCTGTTGCTGGTCTGGTTAGCCAGCGAGCGCGCGAGAAAGTTCGGGCGATAGCCCAGCTCTTCCATCGCAGCAAACACCTGCTGACGCGTACTCTCTTTTACCTGACCTGTGCCGTTCAGCACGCGCGATACCGTGGCCTTCGACACGCCCGCGCGCAGTGATACATCCAGCATTGTTGCCATTCTATATTCCTGCTTCCACGTAACGATCTGCAGTTTACCACAGAGCTTATGCCGTATAAGCGATGCGGGAAGCGCAAAAACTCTGCCACGATCACGCTTTTTGGTAACGATTCATCCGGCCAGCCTGAAGTCAAACTCAATAGCCTGACTCTGGTAAGATAATCACCGAACCGGGCTGGAGCATCAGGCCAGTAAATACATGAGAAAATGCAGGTGAAACATGAATAAGGCTGTCATCCTCCCGCTTTACAAGGCGCCACACTTCGCAGAGCAGGTTACCGACTGGATCTGGCAGGCCTTTGGCGAAGGGCTTCCTCGGGCATTTTTCCACAGCATTGTTGAGCACAGCCAGACGCCTGGGGCATTACCGTTGACGTTTATTGCCGTTGACGGCGAACAGCTTCTTGGCACGGTGGGACTCTGGCGCTGCGATTTGATCACCCGTCAGGATCTCTGTCCGTGGCTGGCGGCGCTCTACGTTGACGACGCGGCGCGAGGCAAAGGGCTGGCGGGGCAGCTTCAGCAGCATGTTATCGCTTACGCCGCGCAGTCCGGGTATGAGGAGCTCCATCTCTGGTCTGCCTGCCGCGACTTTTACGAACGTTACGGCTGGCAGTATATCGGTGATGGGCTGGAATACCCCAACACGCGGGTGCACCTCTACCGTTATTCGCTTTGCGCTTCTGCAGGCGACGCAACGGAGTGACGACGGACCAGCGTCGGGCTAAACAGATGGGTAATTTCCGGCGGCTGGCGCTGTTCAGCCAGCGCGAGTGCCAGCTCGGCGGCCTGCGTTGCCATGGTGATGATTGGGTAGCGCACGGTGGTCAGACGCGGGCGAACGTAGCGGGAGACCAGCACGTCGTCGAAGCCAATCAGCGAAATTTCTGCCGGTACCTCAATTCCGTTGTCATTCAACACCCCCATTGCCCCTGCGGCCATAGAGTCGTTATAGCTGGCAACCGCCGTGAAATTCCGTCCGCGGCCCAGCAGCTCGGTCATGGCCTGTTCACCGCCGCTCTCGTCCGGTTCGCCGTAGGCCACCAGACGGTCATTACACGGCAGCCCGTTTTCACGCAGGGCATCGTAGTAGCCCTGCAGACGGTCTTCCGCATCAGAAATGGGGTGATTGGAACAGAGATAGCCAATCCGGGTATGGCCCTGCTGAATCAGGTGCCGCGTGGCAAGCCAGGCGCCGTAGCGGTCGTCGAGGGCCACACAGCGTTTCTCAAAGCCGGGAATGATGCGGTTGATAATCACCATTCCGGGCATCTGCTTCATCAGGTGAATCAGTTCGGCATCCGGGATCATTTTAGCGTGAACCACCAGCGCCGCGCAGCGGTGGCGGATCAGCTGTTCAATGGCCTGGCGTTCCTTTTGTTCGTTATGATAGCCATTGCCGATCAGCAAAAAATTGCCTGTCTGATAGGAAACCTGTTCAACCGCTTTCACCATGGCGCCGAAAAAGGGATCAGAAACATCGCCCACCACCAGACCAATCGTTTCTGTGGACTGCTGGGCGAGCGCGCGAGCGTTGGCATTGGGATGATAATTCAGGGATTCCATGGCGCTTTGTACCGCCTGACGTGATGCGTCACTGGCCTTTGGTGAATCATTAATCACGCGCGAGACGGTTGCCACCGACACGCCAGCCAGACGGGCCACATCCTTTATTGTCGCCATTCATTACCTTCTTATTGGGGGTAAGCGTTTACACACCAAATAGTGTTGCGGAAAAGCGGCGTGCATTCAAGGGGAGCGGATTTCCGCTCTCCACAAACGTGACGCAGCACACCCCTGGCGGTGTAATCGTTACACGCCCAGTCATGTCTGAAAAATGTGAATCTGAACCTTTAGTTACACTTTGCCTCAGGCTGTTGCGATTGTCCGATAGCAAGGGCGTTAAAGAGGTTGATACAGTTGAGATCCCAGAGGTATTGATTGGTGAGAATTCTTAGTACGGTTTCGTACTCATCTCTTGCACCAACCTGCGCGGATGCGCAGGTTTTTTTTCGCCTCCACTTTTGCTGTCGCTCCCTTATCACTTCTCGTGTAATCTGCCACCATTTACTAATAACCCTCCACACTGGCTGGCAAAGGGAGTTGAGATGCTATTTGGGTTCTTCCGTACGCTTTTCCGTATTCTTTTTCGCATCCGCATCACTGGCGACACCCGGGCGCTTAGCGGCGAACGCGTTTTGATCACACCAAACCATGTTTCCTTTATAGACGGCATCCTGCTGGCGCTGTTTTTGCCCGTGCGTCCGGTGTTTGCGGTGTATACCTCCATCAGCCAGCAGTGGTACATGCGCTGGCTCTCGCCGCTGATTGATTTTGTGCCGCTCGACCCGACAAAGCCGATGATGATTAAGCATCTGGTACGTCTGGTCGAGCAGGGGCGCCCGGTGGTCATTTTCCCTGAAGGACGGATCTCCGTGACCGGTTCGCTGATGAAAATCTACGACGGCGCGGGGTTTGTTGCGGCGAAGTCAAAAGCGACCGTGGTGCCGCTGCGTATTGAAGGCGCGGAGCTGACCCATTTCAGCCGTCTGAAGGGGCTGGTGAAGCAGCGTCTGTTCCCCAAAATCACGCTGCATATCCTGCCGCCAACGTCATTACCGATGCCCGACGCGCCGCGTGCCCGCGATCGCCGTAAAATCGCCGGGGAAATGCTGCATCAGATCATGATGGAAGCGCGTATGGCCGTGCGCCCGCGCGAAACGCTCTACGAATCCCTGCTTTCCGCGCAGTACCGCTATGGCGCGAAGAAAAACTGCATCGAAGACATCAACTTTACTCCGGATACCTATCGCAAGCTGCTGACCAAAACCCTGTTTGTGGGCCGTATTCTGGAGAAGTACAGCAAAAAGGGCGAAAAGATTGGACTGATGCTGCCTAACGCGGGCATCAGCGCGGCGGTGATTTTCGGTGCGGTTTCCCGGGGCCGTATTCCGGCGATGATGAACTACACGGCGGGCGTGAAGGGGCTGACCAGCGCGATAACCGCTGCGCAAATCAATACCGTATTCACCTCCCGCCAGTTCCTGGACAAAGGCAAGCTCTGGCATCTTCCCGAGCAGCTCACTCAGGTGCGCTGGGTCTTCCTGGAGGATCTGAAAGCGGACGTGACCACCGGCGACAAGCTGTGGATTTTTGCGCATCTGCTGATGCCGCGTCTGGCCCAGGTCAAACAGCAGCCGGAAGATGACGCGATTATCCTCTTCACGTCGGGATCGGAGGGCAACCCGAAAGGCGTCGTCCACAGCCACAAGAGCATTCTGGCGAACGTCGAGCAGATTAAAAGCATCGCCGACTTTACCGCGAACGACCGCTTTATGTCGGCGCTGCCGCTGTTCCACTCCTTTGGCCTGACGGTGGGGCTGTTCACGCCGCTCCTGACCGGTGCAGAAGTGTTCCTTTACCCAAGCCCGCTGCATTACCGCATCGTGCCGGAGCTGGTGTATGACCGTAACTGCACCGTGCTGTTCGGGACCTCTACCTTCCTGGGGAACTATGCGCGTTTCGCCAATCCGTATGACTTCTATCGCGTGCGGTACGTGGTGGCTGGCGCGGAAAAACTGCAGGAGAGCACGCGGCAGATCTGGCAGGACAAGTTTGGCCTGCGCATCCTCGAAGGCTATGGCGTGACCGAGTGTGCGCCCGTGGTCTCGATTAACGTGCCGATGGCGGCGAAACCAGGTACGGTTGGCCGCATTCTGCCGGGGATGGACGCGCGTCTGCTGGCGGTGCCGGGCATAGAGGACGGCGGCCGTCTGCAGCTGAAAGGGCCAAACGTGATGAACGGGTATCTGCGCGTGGAAAATCCGGGCGTGCTGGAAGCGCCGACGGCGGAAAACGTCAACGGCGAGGTTGAAACCGGCTGGTACGACACCGGTGATATTGTCCGCTTTGATGAACAAGGCTTTGTACAGATCCAGGGACGCGCAAAACGCTTCGCCAAAATTGCCGGCGAAATGGTCTCTCTGGAAATGGTGGAGCAGCTGGCGACGGCCGTGTCCGCCGAGAAGATGCACGCTACCGTCGTGAAGAGCGATGCCAGCAAAGGTGAGGCGCTGGTACTGTTTACGACCGACAGTGAGCTTAAGCGCGACAGATTACTGAGCTATGCACGCGAACACGGTATTCCTGAACTGGCCGTGCCGCGCGATATTCGCTACCTGAAACAGCTCCCGGTGCTGGGCAGCGGGAAGCCCGATTTCGTGACCCTGAAAGGCATGGTTGAAGAGGCGGAACAGCAAAATGCGTGAGTCAGTACACACTAACACATCCCTCAGGTCGAAAGGCATGATGGCCGTCATCGCCGCGCAGTTTCTCTCTGCGTTCGGTGATAACGCGCTGCTGTTTGCCACGCTGGCGCTGCTGAAAGCCGAGTTTTACCCCGATTGGAGTCAGCCGATCCTGCAGATGGTGTTTGTGGGCGCTTACATTATCTTTGCTCCGTTTGTGGGACAGGTGGCGGACAGCTTCCCCAAAGGCCGGGTAATGATGTTTGCCAACGGCCTCAAGCTGCTGGGGGCGGCCAGCATTTGCTTTGGCTTCAATCCGTTTATTGGCTATACGCTGGTGGGCATTGGGGCCGCCGCTTACTCGCCGGCGAAGTACGGCATCCTCGGAGAGCTGACCACGGGGGATAAGCTGGTGAAAGCCAACGGCCTGATGGAATCGTCAACGATTGCTGCTATTCTGCTCGGATCCGTCGCGGGCGGCGTGCTGGCCGACTGGCATGTGCTGGCGGCACTGGGCGTGTGTGCGGTGGTGTATGGCGGGGCGGTCGTGGCGAACCTGTTTATTCCGAAGCTGCCGGTGGCTCGCCCGGGCCAGTCCTGGCGCGTTAAACCAATGACCGGCAGCTTCTTTAATGCCTGCCGCGTGCTGTGGCGTAACGGTGAAACGCGTTTCTCCCTGATGGGGACCAGTATGTTCTGGGGTGCGGGCGTTACGCTGCGCTTCCTGCTGGTCCTGTGGGTGCCGGTGGCGCTGGGCATTACGGACAACGCGACGCCGACCTATCTTAATGCGATGGTGGCCATCGGCATTGTTGTGGGGGCAGGTGCGGCAGCGAAGCTGGTGACGCTTGAGACGGTTGCGCGCTGCATGCCAGCAGGGATCCTGATTGGCGTGGTGGTGCTGATCTTCTCGCTGCAGCATGCGTTATTGCCTGCTTATGCCCTCCTGATCCTGATTGGTATCCTGGGGGGCTTCTTCGTGGTGCCGCTGAACGCGTTACTGCAGGAACGGGGCAAGCAAACCGTCGGGGCGGGGAATGCCATCGCGGTACAAAATCTGGGTGAAAACCTGGCGATGCTGTTAATGCTGGGACTCTACTCGCTGGCGGTAAAAGTGGGTGTGCCGGTGGTGGGGATTGGCGTCGGGTTTGGCGGGCTGTTTGCGATTGCGATTGCAGGCTTGTGGATGTGGCAACGTCGCCGTTGATATATAGCCGGGTGGCAGCTTCGCCTTACCCGGCCTGGGTTTGAGCACCTGCAGGCCCGGTAAGCGTAGCGCCACCGGGCAAAAGTATCAGGCTACGGTGCAGGATAAGTATAAACCTGATGCACCGCTTCAATCTCCGCTAACACCTCTTCACTCAGGTTCAGATGGAAACTCTCAATATTAGTTTTCAGCTGTTCCATCGTGGTTGCGCCCAGCAGGGTACTTGCAACAAACGGCTGACGACGCACGAAGGCCAGCGCCATCTGCGCAGGGTCAAGACCGTGACGCTTCGCGATATCCACATAGGCGGCAACGGCTTTCTGCGTCTGCTCGCCGCTGTAGCGGGTAAAGCGGCTAAAGAGGGTATTACGCGCACCGGCCGGTTTCGCACCGTTCAGGTATTTCCCCGTCAGCGTGCCGAAGCCGAGACAGGAGTAGGCGAGCAGTTCCACCTCTTCATACTGCGTCACTTCGGCCAGACCCACTTCATAGCTGCGGTTAAGCAGGCTGTACGGGTTCTGAATAGTCACGATACGCGGCAGATCGTGCTTATCCGCCAGGTGCAGATAGCGCATGACCCCAAAGGCCGTTTCGTTAGACACGCCAATGTAGCGGATTTTTCCCGCACGCTGGCATTCGGTCAGCGCTTCCAGCGTTTCCAGTAGCGTCACGGTAGGGGCGCTCTCATTCCAGCTGTAGCCGAGCTTACCAAAGCAGTTGGTTGGCCGCTGCGGCCAGTGCACCTGGTAGAGGTCGAGATAGTCGGTTTGCAGACGCTTGAGGCTGGCGTCCAGCGCGGCGCGGATATTTTTGCGATCGAGGATCTGGTTCGGGCGGATCCCGGTATCGTTGTTGCGCGCGGGGCCACTGACTTTGGAGGCAATCACCAGCTTTTCACGGTTGCCGCGTTTTGCCAGCCAGTTACCGACGTAGGTTTCGGTAAGTCCCTGCGTCTCAGGACGTGGCGGTACAGGGTACATCTCTGCGACATCAATCAGGTTAATGCCCTGGCTGACGGCGTAATCGAGTTGTGCATGGGCATCGGCTTCGCTGTTTTGTTCACCAAATGTCATCGTGCCCAACCCCAGTTGGCTAATTTCCAGAGCGCTGTGGGGGATACGGTGATAATGCATAGCCGGCTTCCTCAGTAGACTTATAGACCGCGTCAGGCCGTGCCCGACAAAGGAATATAAACATGGCAGAGGGGAAGCAAAAGGGGAAGAAAAAAATCAAAAAGGCCAGCAAGCGACTGACCTCTCTCTGTTTATCGCTCGATAATTTGCGAGACTTCGTCGCGATTGATCTGCATTTTATTGCCTTCCTGGTCGCGGTAGCTGACCAGACCGGTATCATCGTCGACTTCGGGTTTGCCGTCGGTCAGGATCATTCGACCATCTTTTGTCGCCATGACGTAATCGCTGCTACAGCCCGATACAGCAAACGCTAAACCGACTGCTGACACTAACACTGCCCATTTTTTCATCGTTATCGTCCTCATCTGGCTTGTATCAAATCATAATCTAGTATTAACCCGATATGGCGACTTGAGGAAGCGGTAAAATCTTAAAAAGCAGTCGATTATGTTCGAGAGCTCTCAAAATAAGTAAAAAACTATGTTTTCAACAGGAAATGACGTGCGAGTAGTGCACCGGTGAAATTCTTTTTGAGATAAAAACCGCGAGGCAACGTCAGGATAGGCTCGCCCTGCGCGCCGATTGCCTCGGTAAGTGCTTTACTGTTGGCCGCTTTCGGACGCAGCTGTAATACTTCTCCGTGTCGGGCGGTGATACGCTCTACCTGCCCAAGCACAATCATGTCCATCAGTTCCTCCCAGTCCAGACGCAGCTGATGCTCCTCATCCTCGTCAGGGCTCCAGAGCAGCGGCGCGCCAACGCGTCGGTCGGCCAGGGGGATCTGACGCTCACCCTCAACCGGTACCCACAGTACGCGCTTCAGCTTATGGCGAACGTGGCTGGTTTCCCAGGTTACGCCGGTATTGCCGGTTAATGGCGCAACGCAGACGAAGGTGGTCTCAAGCGGCTTGCCCTGGCGGTCTACAGGGATGGTTTTTAACTCCACGCCAAGGGCTGCAAAATCCTGCTCGGGTTTGCTCCCTGCGCTGGCACCCAGCCACAGCTCCAGCAGCATACCGATCCAGCCTTTATCCCGCTTCAGATCCTTTGGGATCGGAAGCCCGGCCATTGCCGCCAGCTCGCCAAGCGAAAAGCCAGCCAGACGCTGTGCCTGCAGTAGCAACTGGCTCTCGCTGGACGGTGGTGAGAGCAAGGGTGTAAGCGGGTGCATGACGGTAACCTTTTGATTAAAAAATAAACGAAGAAATTGTCCCCTGTGGATAGAGTTTAACTATTTCTGTACCAATATGACATCTCTATGATTTATAGGATTTTTTATTGGTCTGAAATCGTTCCGCCTGGGTGAGAAAACCGGTTGTTCAAATCTGGTCACTGACAATGAACAGGATCTTACACCATGTTATCCACAGAAAAATGGGATAACTGGGCATAACCCTGACTACTGTTTCCATTTACAGCCTTGACGTGCGATGAAAATCGAATTTTCAAACAAATTGTGACTAACTTATTGGCACAATCTGTGGATAAAACCGACGCTGTTCGATCTTTCATCAGTGCGACGATCCCTGATGTGACGATCGTCACGCCAATCAGTTTTTTGTTTATGTAAATACGTATAACTATATGAAAATAATCATATTAATGCGGTGGGGTATAAAAGGGTCTTTCGCGGCGCTTGAGGTTGTTCATCGGTAATCAGACACTTCTTCACAACTATATCCACAGAAAAGGTGAATAAAATTCCCTTTGCTGTCTCACATCTGTTTATAACTCCGCACATATTTGTGAGTTATTCAATTGTTATTAGGTTGCAGGCCTGTAAGAGAGTGGTTTACCGCCTCCCTGTAGTGTGAAACAATCATTCATATATAAGGTTTAGTTTGGGGTAGTCCGGTGATTGATGACGATGGCTACCGCCCAAACGTAGGAATAGTAATTTGTAATCGTCAGGGCCAGGTGATGTGGGCCCGTCGATATGGTCAGCACTCCTGGCAGTTCCCGCAAGGCGGGATCAATCCTGGAGAGTCCCCAGAACAAGCGATGTACCGGGAGCTTTTTGAAGAGGTCGGTTTGAGCCGAAAAGATGTTCGCATCCTGGCTTCGACCCGCAACTGGTTGCGTTACAAGTTACCGAAACGTTTGGTGCGTTGGGACACAAAGCCGGTTTGTATCGGCCAGAAACAGAAGTGGTTTCTGTTGCAGTTGGTGGGCAACGATTCAGACATCAATATGCAAACCAGCAGTACGCCGGAGTTCGATGGCTGGCGCTGGGTGAGCTATTGGTATCCTGTTCGTCAGGTCGTGTCATTTAAGCGCGATGTTTACCGTAGGGTGATGAAAGAGTTTGCAAGTGTGGTGATGCAGCTTCAGGAGATCCCGCCTAAGCCGCAGAGCGCACCTGCCTGGCGACGTAAAAGAGGTTAAGCTACGCAAATCATGCTCACCCGCTTGCGAGAAATAGTCGAGAAGGTGGCCAGCGCGCCGCGTCTGAACGAGGCGTTGAATATTCTGGTCACCGACATCTGTCTTGCGATGGAGACCGAGGTCTGTTCGGTGTATCTGGCCGACCACGATCGGCGCTGCTATTACCTGATGGCGACCCGTGGTTTGAAAAAACCGCGTGGACGCACCGTAACGCTCGCATTTGATGAGGGTATCGTGGGTCTGGTTGGGCGACTGGCTGAACCCATTAACCTTGCTGACGCGCAAAAACACCCCAGCTTTAAATACATTCCTTCCGTAAAAGAAGAGCGCTTCCGCGCTTTCCTTGGCGTGCCGATTATCCAGCGTCGCCAGCTTCTCGGCGTGCTGGTTGTCCAGCAGCGTGAGCTACGTCAGTACGACGAAAGCGAGGAGTCATTCCTCGTCACGCTTGCCACGCAGATGGCGGCGATCCTCTCCCAGTCTCAGCTTGCCGCGCTCTTTGGCCAGTATCGCCATACGCGCATTCGTGCCCTTCCGGCCTCGCCAGGCGTGGCGATTGCTGAAGGCTGGATGGATGCCACGCTGCCGCTCATGGAGCAGGTTTACGAAGCCTCAACGCTTGATGAAGCGCTGGAGCGCGAGCGTCTTACCGCCGCGCTGGAAGAGGCCGCGAATGAATTTCGTCGCTACAGCAAGCGCTTTGCCGCAGGCGCGCAAAAAGAGACGGCGGCCATCTTTGACCTCTATTCGCACCTGCTTTCCGATGCGCGCCTGCGCCGTGAGCTTTTTGCGGAAGTGGATAAAGGCTCGGTCGCGGAGTGGGCGGTTAAGAAGGTCATCGAAAAATTTGCCGATCAATTTGCGGCACTGACCGACGGTTACCTGAAAGAGCGCGCAGGCGACCTGCGCGCCCTGGGGCAGCGCCTGCTGTTCCATCTTGATGACACCATTCAGGGGCCTAACGCCTGGCCAAAACGGTTTGTTCTGGTCGCCGATGAACTCTCAGCAACGACGCTGGCTGAACTGCCGCAGGACAGGCTGGCTGGTGTGGTGGTGCGCGATGGTGCCGCCAACTCGCACGCCGCCATTATGGTGCGCGCGCTGGGTATCCCTACCGTTATGGGGGCGGACATTCAGCCGTCGGTGCTTCATCGCCGTACGCTGGTGGTCGACGGCTATCGCGGTGAGCTGCTGGTCGATCCTGAGCCGGTTCTGCTCCAGGAATACCAGCGTCTTATCAGCGAAGAGAATGAATTAAGCAAGCTGGCGGAAGATGACGTTAACCTGCCCGCCCAGCTTAAGAGCGGTGAGCGGATCAAAGTCATGCTCAACGCCGGTTTAAGCCCTGAGCATGAAGAGAAGCTGGGCAGCCGCATCGACGGCATTGGCCTGTACCGCACCGAAATCCCGTTCATGCTGCAAAGCGGTTTCCCCTCTGAAGAGGAGCAGGTGGCGCAGTATCAGGGCATGTTGCAGATGTTTAACGACAAACCTGTCACCCTGCGAACCCTGGACGTCGGGGCGGATAAACAGCTGCCCTATATGCCGATCAGCGAAGAAAACCCGTGCCTGGGCTGGCGTGGGATCCGCATTACGCTCGACCAGCCTGAGATCTTCCTGATCCAGGTGCGCGCGATGCTCCGCGCCAACGCGGCGACGGGCAATCTCAGCATCCTGCTGCCGATGGTCACCAGTATCGATGAGATCGACGAAGCGCGTCGGTTGATCGAACGTGCAGGCCGTGAAGTGGAAGAGATGATCGGTTATGCGATTCCGAAACCGCGGATCGGCGTCATGCTTGAAGTGCCGTCTATGGTCTTTATGCTGCCGCAGCTGGCGAACCGGGTTGATTTTATCTCTGTCGGCACGAACGACCTGACGCAATATATTCTGGCCGTCGACCGTAACAACACCCGCGTCGCCAGTATCTATGACAGCCTGCATCCGGCGATCATTCGCGCCTTAGCGATGATTGCCCGTGAAGCGGAGCAGTACGGCATTGATTTACGCCTGTGCGGTGAAATGGCCGGGGACTCCATGTGCGTTGCGATCCTGATTGGTCTGGGATATCGCCATCTGTCGATGAACGGTCGCGCTGTTGCCCGCGTGAAGTATCTGTTGCGGCATATTGACATCAATGATGCCCGCGAGCTGGCTGAACGTAGCCTTGAGGCGCAGCTGGCTGCTGAGGTTCGCCACCAGGTCGCGGCGTTTATGGAACGACGCGGTATGGGCGGTCTGATCCGCGGCGGCCGCTAAAGCCTTTCTCCCTCTCCCTGTGGGAGAGGGCACCAGCGCGCATAAAACCCTATACACATCTTTTACATCTCGGGCGCATCCTCTGCGCCCGCCTTGTGCTATGATTCGCAACTTTGGAGCCTCTGCTTACGGCAGAATCGCATTTCTACCGCTGTCCACTTTCAGCGGAATAACAACATCTTGTGGTGACAGATGAACAGTGGTTATCTGCATTTTCCGGAATTTGATCCGGTCATTTTCTCAGTAGGACCTGTTTCGCTTCACTGGTACGGTCTGATGTACCTGGTGGGCTTCATTTTTGCCATGTGGCTTGCGGGCCGTCGCGCCAGCCGTCCTGGCAGCGGCTGGACTAAAAACGAAGTTGAAAACCTGCTCTATGCGGGCTTCCTCGGCGTGTTCCTGGGTGGCCGAATTGGGTATGTGCTGTTCTATAACTTCCCGGTATTCCTGAATGACCCTCTCTATCTGTTCCGCGTCTGGGACGGCGGCATGTCCTTCCACGGCGGCCTGATTGGGGTGATTCTGGTGATGGTGATTTTTGCCAAACGCACCAAACGCAACTTCTTCCAGGTGTCAGATTTCATCGCACCGCTGATCCCGTTTGGTCTCGGGGCAGGCCGTCTGGGCAACTTCATCAACGGTGAGCTGTGGGGGCGTGTCGACCCGAGCGTTTCCTTTACCATGCTGTTCCCGGGGTCGCGCGCGGAAGACATGGCGCTGTTGCCGTCGCATCCTGAGTGGCAGTCCATTTTCGATACCTACGGCGTGCTGCCGCGCCATATGTCCCAACTGTACGAGCTGGCGCTGGAAGGCGTGGTGCTGTTTATCATCCTCAACCTGTTTATCCGCAAGCCTCGTCCGATGGGGGCTGTTTCCGGGCTGTTCCTGATTGGCTATGGCGCGTTCCGCATCATCGTCGAATTCTTCCGCCAGCCTGACGCACAGTTTACCGGCGAGTGGGTACAGTACATCAGCATGGGGCAGATCCTCTCCATTCCGATGATCGTCGCGGGTGCCATTATGATGATTTGGGCGTATCGTCGTCGTCCACAGCAACAACTTTCCTGAGGAACCATGAAACAGTATCTTGAATTGATGAAAAAAGTGCTCGATGAGGGCACGCCGAAAAATGACCGCACCGGTACCGGTACGCTCTCCATTTTTGGCCACCAGATGCGCTTCAACCTGCAAGAAGGCTTCCCGCTGGTGACGACAAAGCGCTGCCACCTGCGCTCGATCATTCATGAACTGCTCTGGTTCCTGCAAGGCGATACTAATGTTGCGTATCTGCACGAAAATAACGTCTCCATCTGGGACGAATGGGCAGACGAGAACGGCAACCTGGGCCCCGTTTACGGCAAGCAGTGGCGCGCATGGCCCACGCCTGATGGCCGCCATATTGACCAGATCACCACCGTGATGAACCAGCTGAAAAACGATCCGGACTCGCGCCGCATCATCGTTTCCGCCTGGAACGTTGGCGAGCTGGATAAAATGGCGCTGGCGCCGTGCCACGCGTTCTTCCAGTTCTATGTCGCTGACGGCAAGCTCTCCTGCCAGCTCTACCAGCGCTCCTGTGACGTGTTCCTCGGCCTGCCGTTTAACATTGCCAGCTATGCGCTGTTAGTCCACATGATGGCGCAGCAGTGCGACCTGGAAGTGGGTGATTTCGTCTGGACCGGTGGGGATACCCATCTCTACAGCAACCATATGGAACAGACGCATCTCCAGCTAACCCGCGAACCGCGTGCGCTGCCGAAGCTGATCATCAAACGCAAACCGGCATCAATCTTCGACTACCGCTTTGAAGATTTCGAGATTGAGGGCTACGACCCCCATCCGGGCATCAAAGCGCCTGTCGCGATCTGATGCCGTAAAGCCTGACACAACCGGTGCTGTTTAGCGCCGGTTTTTTTCGCCTTTCTCCCGTTTCCCGAAGCGCTATCCAGAAGGCGTGCAACGCGCTGCAACCCTCCCAATTCTGCGGATGACGCCTCGTAAAACGATAATCCGATGCTCGTCATGTTCACGGCGCTTCGCCACACTCCCGGTATGAAAAAAGAGAACGGTTTTACGCTTATCGAAACGCTGGTCGCCGTTTCGCTTGTCGTCATCCTCAGCGCCTCAGGCCTGTACGGCTGGGACTGCTGGCAACGGCAGCAGCGGCTGTGGCAAACCGCCAGTCAGGTGCGAGATTACCTGATGTTTCTGCGCAACCATGCCAACCGCCACAACCGCGACCATCAAATTACCCGTTAGCGGGTTGGCGACAGGGACTGTCTGGTGAGCTCTGCCGTGCAGGGCTGTGAGAAGGACAGTCCCTTTGTGCTGCTCCCCCTCTGGCCTGAGGTCGCGATCGGCGAGGTCACGCCGTCGCTGGGGTTCTATGGATTACGGGATACGGCATGGGCAGGGCGGATACGCGTTCAAAGTCGTGCCGGAGACTGGCTGATTATCGTTTCAGACGGAGGGCGCATCAGGATGTGTAAGGTCTCCGAGGGAGGACAATGTCGATGAGACAGGGCGGCTTTTCGCTTTCCGAAGTGCTGATTGCTACGGCCATCAGCAGCCTGTTATTGATAAGCGCATCGCGCTTTTTACCCGGATTACAGCGGGCGGTATTACTGCAATCTGCCCAGCGAGAGCTGGAAGAAGAGGTCTGGCAACGCCTGTTCGCCCTCGGCAAACAGCTTCAGCGTGCAGGGTACTGCGCGGGAAATTGCCAGGGACAGGCGCTGACGATCGGCAGGCAGGGGCGCTGCATCATTGCGCGGTGGGATGCCAACAGTAACGGCTACTGGGATAGCAGCGCATCAGAAAATGACAGCACCGGTTTTCGTCTGGAATCGGGGGCGCTGGAAACCCTGCGTGGCGCGACGTCGTGTGAAGGAAAAGGGTGGGAAAAGCTCACGGACCCGGACAGGCTTGCGATAGCAAACTTTGTGGTGAGGAGAGTCGAACATGCCGGTTTTGCGCCAGAGCTGAATATCGAACTGGCCGCGAGGCGTAAAGATGAAAAAGGGGAACCCTGGCAGGCGTTGTATACGGTCACGGGGTACAACCTGTGAATCGTCAACGCGGCATATCTTCGCTGGCGCTGGTTCTGCTTTTACTGGTGCTTGGTACTTTGATCCTGACGGGCCTCAATCAGCAGCTCACAACGTTCAGTGCACTCGTCGGCGGTGAGAGCCGCTCGCTTCAGCAGCAGGCGACGGTGCAGTCCGCGCTTGAGTGGGGGCGCGTTCAGCGCTGGGCGTCAGCGCCACCAGTCCAGTGCAAAACGACATCGGCATGGCGGGTGTGTTTGCGTCAACTGAGCGAGGCGCGGGTACTGCTGATAGCCGGCGGCAACGACCTGCTGCTCTGGCGCAGGGGAGAGATCGTCGACGGGATAGTGCGCTTTTCGCCTCACGGCTGGAGCGATTTTTGCCCCCTTAAGGAGAGTGCGTTATGTCAGCTGCCATGAGCAGAGAAAAAGGGTTTAGCATGGTTGAGGTCCTGCTGGCGATGATGCTGCTGGTGGTGGTCGTGACGGCACTGTCGGGGTATCACCGGGCGCTGGCGGCGCGGTTCACCGTGTTTAATCAGTATCGCCAGCTCTGGCACCATGCCTGGAACCAGTCTCAGCTCTCAACAAATGTTCTCCCGGCAGGCTGGCAGGCCAGTCGGGGGCAGACAACGCTCGCAGGATGTGTCAGCATCACGGTTACACTTATTTCTCCTCTGGGTCGGCGCGGTGAGTTAACGCGTCTGCATTGCCCGGTTAGCCAGTAGTCGGGAGCGTCTATGTTAAGGGTCTACCACTCAAATCGTCTGGATGTGCTGGAAGCACTGATGGAGTTTATCGTTGAGCGCGAGCGGCTTGACGATCCTTTTGAGCCTGAAATGGTGCTGGTGCAGAGCACCGGTATGGCGCAGTGGCTGCAAATGTCGCTTTCCCGCAAATTTGGCATTGCCGCGAATATTGATTTTCCGCTGCCTGCGAGCTTCATCTGGGAGATGTTTGTCCGCGTGTTGCCGGATATCCCGGAGCAGAGCGCCTTCAACAAGCAGGCCATGAGCTGGAAGCTGATGGCGCTGCTGCCGGAAATGCTGCAGCACGATGAATTTGCCATGCTGCGCCACTACCTCAATGACGATACCGACAAGCGCAAGCTGTTCCAGCTGGCATCGCGCACTGCCGATCTCTACGACCAATACCTTGTTTACCGCTCTGACTGGTTAATTCGTTGGGAAGCGGGCGAGTTGGTTGAAGGCCTGCCGGAGGCGCAAATATGGCAGGCCCCGCTGTGGAAAGCGCTGGTGGAGCATACCGAGAGACTGGGCCAGCCTAAGTGGCACCGTGCCAATCTCTACGATCGGTTTATCTCGATACTTGAAAATGCGTCGGAACGCCCGGCCCGACTGCCGTCACGCGTTTTTATCTGCGGGATATCCGCATTACCCCCTGTCTATCTGAAGGCGCTGAATGCGCTGGGTAAACATATTGATATTCATATTTTGTTTACCAACCCTTGCCGACAGTATTGGGGGGATATTCTCGACGAACGCTGGCTTGCACGGCTGGTAACTCGCCAACGAAAACGCCTTTTTGAAGAACGATCCATCCCGCTGTTTAAAGACGGCTCGACGGCCGGGCAGCTTTTCGATGAAGACGGTATCCAGAACCTGCCCAATCCGCTGCTTGCCTCGTGGGGGAAGCTGGGGCGTGACTACATTCACATGCTTTCAGACATCACTTCCTCAGGTGAAGGTGATGTGGATGCCTTTGTTGAGATCGCCCCGGACTGCCTGCTGCATAACATTCAGTTAGATATTCTGGATCTGGAAAACCGCGCCGTCATGGGCGTGACGGCGAACGAGTTCGAACGCAGCGACAATAAGCGAAAACTGGATCCTGACGATCGCAGTATCACGATCCACGTTTGCCACAGCCCGCAGCGTGAGGTCGAAGGGCTTCACGACCAGCTGCTGGCGATGCTGCAGGAGGATCCCGATCTGACGCCACGCGATATAGTGGTGATGGTGGCGGATATCGACACCTACAGTCCCTTTATTCAGGCCGTCTTTGGCAGCGCGACGGGGGAACGATACCTGCCTTACGCGATATCTGACCGTCGTGCCCGCCAGTCGCATCCGGTATTGCAGGCGTTTATCACTCTCCTGTCACTGCCGGATAGCCGGTTTATCTCCGAAGATGTCCTGGCGTTGCTGGATGTTCCCGTGCTGGCCGCACGCTTCAACATTAATGAAGAGGGTCTGCGCTACCTTCGTCAGTGGGTGAATGAGTCTGGCGTGCGCTGGGGGATCGATGACGATAACGTTCAGGAGTTCGAGCTTCCCGCAACCGGACAGCACACCTGGCGATTTGGCCTGACGCGTATGCTGTTGGGCTACGCCATGGAAAGCAGCCAGGGTGAGTGGAATGAGGTGCTGCCTTACGATGAGTCCAGCGGGTTAATTGCTGAACTGGTGGGGCATTTAGCATCGCTATTAATGCAGCTTAATCGCTGGCGATATGCGCTGTTGCAGCCGCGTCCACTTGAAGAATGGCTCCCGGTCTGCAGGGCGTTACTCAATGATTTCTTCCTGCCGGACAATGACACCGAAGCGGCGATGGCGCTCATTGAAACCCAGTGGCAGGCTATCATCGACGAAGGCGTGAATTCCCACTACCACGAGGCCATCCCGTTGTCGCTGTTGCGTGATGAGCTGACGCAGCGGCTTGACCAGGAGCGAATCAGCCAGCGTTTCCTGGCGGGGCCTGTCAATATCTGCACCCTGATGCCCATGCGTTCTATCCCGTTCAGGGTGGTCTGCCTGCTTGGCATGAACGACGGTGTGTATCCGCGCGCGCTGCCGCCGCTGGGGTTCGACTTAATGAGCGCAAACCCAAAACGGGGCGATCGTAGCCGCCGCGATGATGACCGCTACCTCTTCCTTGAAGCGCTCATTTCTGCTCAGAGCAAGCTCTATATCAGCTATATCGGCCGTTCTATTCAGGACAACAGCGAGCGTTTCCCCTCCGTACTGGTGCAGGAGCTGGTGGACTATATCGGCCAGAGCCACTACCTGCCGGGAGATGAAGAGCGCAACTGTGATGAAAGCGAGCAGAGGGTGAAAGCCCATATCACCTGTTTCCACAGCCGCATGCCGTTTGACCCGGTGAACTATATTGCCGGCGAGCGCCAGAGCTATGCCCATGAGTGGTTACCGGCGGCGAAAAAAGAGGGGAATGCGCATACTGATTTCATTCAGGAACTTGACCCGCGCCCCATCGACACCCTGACCTTCGAGCAGCTTCAGCGGTTTTGGGCACATCCGGTGCGCGCCTTCTTCCAGCAGCGACTGCAGGTCAACTTCCGCTCTGAAGAGAGTGAAATTCCTGATGCAGAACCGTTTACGCTGGAAGGTCTGGAGCGCTACCAGTTAAACCTGCAGCTGCTGAATGCGCTGGTTGAAGAGGAAGATGCGGACAAACTTTACCGTCGCTACCGTGCTGCGGGTCAGCTGCCCTTCGGAGCGTTTGGGGAGATCGTCTGGGAGGCGCAGTGCCAGGAGATGACCGCTCTGGCAGAGCGCGTAAGAGCGTGCCGACAGCCGGGGAAAAGTATTGAAATTGATCTCAACTGCAACGGGGTACAGCTCACGGGCTGGTTAACCCAGGTACAGCCGGATGGGCTGCTGCGCTGGCGGCCCTCAATGCTAAGCGTTTCGCAAGGATTGCAACTCTGGCTGGAACATCTTGTCTACAGTGCGGGTGGGCATAAAGGCGAAAGCCGCATTTTCGTGCGCAAAGAGGGCGAATGGCGCTTCCCGCCGATGGAAGCCGAGCAGGCGTTAGGTTATCTGTCTTTGTACATTGAAGGCTACCGTCAGGGAATGAACAAACCGCTCCTGTTACTACCGGAAAGTGGCGGCGCCTGGATAAAAGCCTGTTATGACGCGCAGAATGATGCGATGTTAACGGATGAGGCTTCGCTCCAGAAAGCGCGCAGTAAGTTTATGCAGGCCTATGAAGGAAACATGATGGTGCGGGGTGAAGGTGAGGATGTCTGGTATCAGCGTTTGTGGCGAGCGCTCGAGCCAGAATACTTTGAGGCGATCACGGAAGAGGCGCAGCGCTACCTGTTGCCGTTGTTTAGATTTAATCAGTCCTGAGTGCTGTATAAAAATTGCGCAGATAAAGGTGTTCATTTATGATGCACTTCTTATCACGGACTGATGTACCCAAAGAAAGAGATGTTGGCGTGTCCAGCACGCAGTTTGTTAATGATGTAGCCGTGATAAAGAGGTCGTAATGCCAGGCAGCACCTTGTTTAAAGCGTTTGTTTTGTTTATTGCCCTTTGGGCGCCCGTCACTCACGCAGACTCCGGTTGGCAACCCGTTCAGGAAACTATCCGTAAGAGCGAAAAAGATACCCGTCAATATCAGGCTATTCGCCTTGATAACGGGATGACCGTGCTGCTGGTTTCCGACCCGCAGGCGGTGAAATCCCTGTCGGCATTAGTGGTGCCGGTTGGGTCGCTGGAAGATCCTGACGCTCATCCAGGGCTTGCACACTATCTGGAACATATGACGCTGATGGGGTCAAAAAAATACCCGCAGCCAGATAGCCTGTCCGAATTTCTGAAGATGCATGGCGGCAGCCACAATGCCAGTACGGCACCGTACCGCACGGCCTTTTATCTCGAAGTCGAAAATGATGCGCTGGAAGGGGCGGTCGATCGCCTCGCTGATTCCATCGCCGCGCCGTTGCTGGATAAAAAATACGCCGAGCGTGAACGCAATGCAGTGAATGCCGAGCTGACCATGGCCCGCACCCGAGACGGTATGCGCATGGCGCAGGTCAGCGCCGAAACCATCAACCCGGCGCACCCGGGCTCGCGCTTCTCCGGTGGTAACCTGGAAACCTTGAGCGACAAACCGAACAGCCCGGTGCTGGATGCCCTGCACGCGTTTCGCGATAAATACTACTCCGCCAACCTGATGAAAGCGGTCATCTACAGCAATAAAACGTTGCCGGAGCTGGCAGCCATGGCGGCCAAAACCTTTGGCCGGGTGCCGAATAAAAATATCGACCTGCCGCAAATAACCGTTCCGGTGGTCACTGACGCGCAAAAAGGCATCGTGATCCACTACGTTCCTGCCATGCCGCGCAAAGTGCTGCGCGTGGAATTCCGCATTGATAACAACACGGCACAGTTTCGCAGTAAAACCGATGAGCTGGTCACCTATCTGATTGGTAACCGTAGCCCGGGTACGCTGTCTGACTGGCTGCAAAAGCAGGGGCTGGCGGAAGGCATTCGCGCCGACTCCGATCCGGTTGTGAACGGCAATAGCGGCGTGCTGGCGATCTCCGCGACCCTGACTGACAAAGGACAGGCCAACCGTGATGAAGTCGTAGCGGCTATCTTTAGCTACCTCTCCTTACTGCGTGAGAAAGGCGTCGATAAGCGCTATTTTGATGAACTCGCGCACGTGTTGGATCTCGATTTCCGCTACCCGTCCATCACCCGCGACATGGATTATGTGGAGTGGCTTGCTGACACCATGATCCGCGTGCCGGTGGAACATACCCTCGACGCGGTAAATATTGCCGACCAGTATGATGCCGGGGCGGTAAAAGCCCGCCTGGCGATGATGACGCCGGAGAATGCCCGCATCTGGTACATCAGCCCGAACGAACCGCATAACAAGACGGCGTACTTTGTCGATGCCCCTTATCAGGTGGATAAAATCAGCGCCCAGACCTTCGCCGACTGGCAGAAGAAGGCCGGGGAGATTGCGTTGAAGCTGCCGGAGCTGAACCCCTATATTCCGGATGACTTCTCGCTGATCAAAACGACGAAAGATTACCCGCATCCGGAACTCATCATTGATGAGCCCACGCTGCGCGTCGTGTACACCCCAAGTCGCTATTTCGCCAGCGAGCCAAAGGCCGATGTCAGCGTGGTGCTGCGTAACCCGAAAGCCATGAACAGCGCCAAAAATCAGGTGATGTTCGCGCTCAATGACTATCTCGCCGGTATCGCGCTCGATCAGCTCAGCAACCAGGCCGCCGTGGGCGGGATCAGCTTCTCCACCAACGCCAATAACGGTTTGATGCTTAATGCAAACGGCTATACCCAGCGCTTGCCTCAGCTGTTCCAGGCCCTGCTGGAGGGCTACTTCAGCTACACGCCGACGGAAGAGCAGCTTGAGCAGGCTAAATCCTGGTATGCCCAGATGATGGATTCTGCCGAGAAGGGCAAGGCTTACGATCTGGCGCTTATGCCAGCGCAAATGCTGTCTCAGGTTCCTTATTTCCAGCGTGAGGATCGCCGCGCGCTGCTGCCTTCCATCTCCTTAAAAGACGTGCTCGCGTACCGCGACGCGCTGAAAACCAACACGCGTCCGGAGTTCCTGATCGTTGGCAACATGAGTGAGGAGCAGGCCAAAACCCTGGCGCAGAATGTCCGCACTCAGCTCGGCTCTAAAGGCGACGAGTGGTGCCGCAACCAGGACGTGCTGGTTGAGAAAAAGCAGAATGTGATCTTTGAAAAAGCGGGTAACAGCACGGATTCCGCGCTGGCCGCGGTCTTTGTGCCAACGGGCTACGATGAATTCGCCAGTTCAGCGCAGAGCGCCGTGCTGGGACAGATTATTCAGCCGTGGTTCTATAACCAGTTACGCACAGAGGAGCAGCTTGGCTACGCGGTGTTTGCCTTTTCCATGAACGTCGGTCGTCAGTGGGGGCTGGGTTTCCTGCTGCAAAGCAGCGATAAACAACCGGCGTATCTCTGGCAGCGTTACCAGGCCTTCTTCCCGCAGGTGGAAGCAAAACTGCGTGCCATGAAGCCGGAAGAGTTCGCTCAGATCCAGCAGGCCGTCATCGCGCAGGTGATGCAGCCGCCGCAGACGCTGGGTGAAGAAGCCTCGCAGCTGAGCAAAGATTTCGATCGCGGTAATCTGAAATTTGATTCGCGTGATAAAGTAGTGGCCGAGATAAAACAGCTGACGCCGCAGAAGGTTGCCGACTTCTTCCATCAGGCGGTCATTAAGCCGCAGGGAATCACCATCCTGTCTCAGGTTTCCGGTAGCCAGAACGGGAAAACGGAGTACGTGAACCCGAAAGGCTGGAAAGTCTGGAAGAGCGTCAGCGCGCTGCAGCAATCTATGCCCTGGAGTAAGAAAGAATGACCGATACCGCTGAGTCCCTTGATCCCTTACGTTTACCTCTGCAGGGTGAACGATTGATTGAAGCCTCAGCGGGAACGGGAAAAACCTTCACCATTGCCGCCCTCTATCTGCGCCTGCTGTTAGGCCTTGGCGGCAACGCCGCTTTTCCACGTCCTTTGAGCGTGGAAGAGCTGCTGGTGGTCACCTTCACCGAGGCCGCTACCGCGGAGCTGCGGGGCCGTATTCGTACCAATATCCACGAGCTGCGCATCGCCTGTCTGCGTCAGAGCACGGATAACCCCCTCTACGCGAGCCTTCTGGAAGAGATTGCCGATAAGCAGCAGGCAGCCCAGTGGCTGCTGCTCGCTGAACGGCAGATGGACGAAGCGTCCGTCTTTACCATTCACGGTTTTTGCCAGCGCATGCTGAGCCTGAACGCGTTCGAGTCCGGTATGCTGTTCGAACAGCAGCTTATTGAAGATGAATCCGTGCTTCGCTATCAGGCCTGCGCGGATTTCTGGCGTCGCCACTGCTACCCCTTACAGCGCGATATTGCCGAAGCGGTACACGCGCTCTGGAAAGGCCCGGAAGCGCTGCTGCGCGCGATCGATCGTTATCTGCAGGGGGAAGCGCCGGTCATCAAATCCCCGCCACAGGCAGATGAAACCCTGGCCACGCGGCATGAAAAAATCATCGCGAAAATTGCAGACATCAAGCAAAAGTGGATGGAGTCAGTCGGCGAGATTGACGCCATTATCGAAAATTCCGGCATCGATCGTCGCAAGTTCAACCGTGGCAATCAGGGAAAATGGATCGACAAGGTCAGCGCCTGGGCGCAGGAAGAGACGCGGGGCTACCAGCTCCCGGACGCGCTGGAGAAATTCTCCCAACGTTTCCTGGCTGAGCGGACAAAAGCCGACGGCATTGTACCTGAGCATCCCCTGTTTGTGGCGATTGAAACCCTGCTGGCGGAGCCCCTTACGCTCAACGATCTGATGATCGCTCGCGCCATGACGGAAATTCGTGAAGCCGTGGCGCGCGAAAAGCGCCGCCGTGGCGAGCTGGGGTTCGACGATATGCTGAGCCGCCTGGATGCGGCGCTGTGCAGTGAAAATGGCGAAGCGCTTGCCGCCGCGATTCGCACCCGCTTCCCGGTGGCGATGATAGACGAATTCCAGGACACCGACCCTCAGCAGTACCGCATTTTCCGCCGTATCTGGCGCCAGCAGCCCGACACCGCGCTGCTGTTAATCGGCGATCCGAAACAGGCCATCTACGCCTTCCGCGGTGCGGATATTTTTACCTATATGAAGGCACGCAGCGAGGTTGCCGCGCACTACACGCTCGATACCAACTGGCGCTCCTCTCCCGGCATGGTGGAAAGCGTCAACGCGCTGTTTAGCCGCATGGATACGGCGTTTATGTTCCGTGAGATCCCGTTTCAGCCGGTAAAATTTGCCCCGAAAAACGCCTCGTTGCGCTTCGAGTTTAACGGCGTGACGCAGCCTGCCATGAACTTCTGGCTGCTGGATGGGGAAGGCTGCGGCGTTGCCGACTATCAAAATGCCATGGCCCAGCACTGTGCTGCGCAAATCCGTGACTGGCTCAGTGCGGGAGCGCGGGGCGAGGCGCTGCTGTGGAAGGGGGATAACCCCACCCCGGTAAAGGCATCGGATATTACGGTGCTGGTGCGCAGCCGTCAGGAGGCCGCATTCATCCGCGACGCCCTGACGTTACTGAATATCCCCTCCGTCTACCTCTCGAACCGTGACAGCGTCTTTGAAACGCTGGAGGCGCAGGAGATGTTATGGCTGCTGCAGGCCGTGCTGGCCCCGGAGCGGGAAAGTACATTGCGCAGCGCATTAGCCAGCGCGATGCTCGGACTGAACGCGCGCGATATTGATGCGCTCAACAATGACGAAGCCGCGTGGGATGCGGTGGTGGAAGAGTTTGTCCACTACCGGGAAAGATGGCAGAAGCGTGGGGTGATGGCGATGGTGCGCGAGCTCATGGCTCAGCGCCACATTGCCGAGAATATGCTGGCTACCGCAGGTGGCGAGCGGCGTTTGACCGATATTTTACACATCAGCGAACTCTTGCAGGAAGCGGGTACGCAGCTGGAGAGCGAGCACGCCCTGGTGCGCTGGCTGGCGCAGCAGATTGCCGATCCGAACAGCAATTCCTCCAGCCAGCAGATGCGCCTCGAGAGTGATAAACATCTGGTGCAGATCGTCACCATCCACAAGTCGAAAGGCCTGGAATATCCGCTGGTCTGGCTGCCGTTTATCGCCAATTACCGCGTGCAGGATCAGGCTTTTTACCACGATCGCGAGTCTTTTGAGGCGGTGCTCGATCTCAGCAACGCGGAGTCCAGCGTTGAGCTGGCAGAGGCCGAACGTCTGGCGGAAGATTTACGCCTGCTCTACGTGGCGCTAACCCGCTCGGTCTGGCACTGCAGCCTGGGCGTTGCGCCGCTGTTCCGGCGTCGGGGCGAAAAGAGCGGGGAGAGCGATTTTCATCTGAGCGCGCTGGGGCGGCTTATTCAGCAGGGTGAACCCAAAGACGCGGCGGGCCTGCGCCAGTGCATCGAATCCCTTTGCTCTGAGCATGTTGCCCTGCATATTCCTTCGCTGCCCGACAACAGCCGCTGGCACATGCCGGAGCCGCACGAGTCAGATCTCCATGCCCGTCAGGTGGTACGTACGATTGCCGACGACTGGCGCGTTACCAGCTACTCTGGCTTACAGCAGCACGGGCAGAGTATTGCGCAGGATCTGATGCCAAAACTGGACGTGGATGCCGCAGGCGCCGGTAGCGTACCCGCTGAGCCGGTGCTGACGCCGCACCAGTTCCCGCGCGGCGCCTCGCCGGGCACGTTTTTACACAGCCTGTTTGAAGAGCTGGATTTTACCCAGCCGGTTTCCGAAGCGTGGGTGCTGAAGATGCTACAGAGCGGTGGTTACGACGCGCAATGGCAGCCGGTTCTTACTGAATGGATCCGCGCGGTTCTGCACGCCCCGCTCACGGCCCAGGGGATCTCGCTTAGCCAGTTGACCACCAAAGATAAGCAGGTGGAGATGGAGTTTTATCTCCCCATCGCCAGCCCGCTCAGGGCCGAGGCGCTTGATGCGCTGATCCGCGAGTACGATCTGCTATCCGCCGGGTGCCCGCCGCTGAACTTCCGCCAGGTGCAGGGAATGCTAAAAGGCTTTATCGACCTTGTTTTCCGCCACGACGGGCGCTACTACCTGCTGGATTACAAATCGAACTGGCTGGGCGAAGACAGCACAGCCTATACCCAACAGGCGATGGCGTCGGCTATGCGACTGCATCGCTACGATCTGCAGTACCAGCTTTATACCCTGGCGCTGCACCGTTACCTGCGCCATCGTATTGCCGATTACCGTTACGACGCGCATTTTGGCGGCGTGATTTACCTGTTCCTGCGCGGCGTGGATGCCAACGACCCGCATTCCGGCGTCTTTAGCACGCGTCCGGCTGTGGAACTGATTGAAAAAATGGATAACCTGTTTGCCGCAGGCACGGAGAAGATGGCATGACGATGCAGGCGCTACTGCTGGACGCGGTTGAACAACGATTACTGCGCCACCTGGACGTGCAGTTTGCCATGATGGTGGCAGGCGAGGAGCCTGCCGTCATGCTTGCCGCCGCCATTCTGAGCAAAGACGCGGGGGAAGGGCACGTATGCCTGCCGCTGTCGCGTCTGGCGGTGGATGAGAAAATGCCTCCGGCTTTACAGGCGTGTTTCGCGCTGCTGGGTGACGCCGTGGACTGGCAGGCGATACTACGCGGTTCGCCTGCCGTGAGCGGGGCCGATACCGGGACGCCAATGATTCTGGTCGGCGAGCGTTTGTATCTTAACCGGCTGTGGCGTAACGAACTGACGGTGGCGCGCTTCTTCAGCGAGACCAACGCCCCGCTTCCCTGCGATGAAACGCAGCTCCGGCAAACGCTGGATGCGCTGTTTTCCTCTGACGAGGCGACAGACTGGCAGAAAGTGGCGGCAGCCGTGGCCTTAACGCGTCGGATCTCGGTGATTTCAGGCGGACCGGGCACCGGGAAAACGACCACCGTGGCAAAACTGCTTGCCGCGCTAATTCAGCTGTCGGGTGAGCAAAAGTGCCGTATTCGCCTGGCGGCCCCCACCGGTAAAGCGGCGGCGCGTCTCACGGAATCGTTAGGCGGCGCGCTGCAAAAGCTGCCGCTTACCGGGGAGCAGCTGGCGCTTTTCCCCAACGAAGCCAGCACGCTGCACCGTTTGCTTGGCGCTCAGCCCGGCAGCCAGCGTTTGCGCTACCATGCCGGTAATCCCCTGCACCTGGATGTGCTGGTGGTGGATGAGGCGTCGATGATTGACCTGACGATGATGTCGCGTTTGATTGATGCCCTACCGCCGCACGCGCGCGTTATTTTCCTGGGCGATCGCGACCAGCTTGCCTCCGTGGAGGCGGGGGCTGTGCTGGGCGATATCTGCACCTATGCCAGCCTGGGATATACCGCAGAACGCGCTCAGGAATTAGCCCGTCTCACCGGATGCTCGCTCACTTCTGAAAACCATTCGCTTGCAGGAGCGCTGCGCGACAGCCTGTGTCTGCTGCAGAAAAGCTACCGCTTCGGCAGCGATTCCGGTATCGGCCAGCTTGCGGCGGCCGTGAACCGGGGCGACCGGCGCACAACCACTGCGGTGTTTGACGGCACCTTTACGGATATTGAGAAAAAATCGCTGCAGACCGGGGAAGAGTATCAGGCGATGCTGGATGATGCCCTGCAGGGGTATCAGCACTTTCTGACGGGCGTACAACAGCAGCGTTCACCGGAGCAGGTCATTGCTGCATTTGGTGAATATCAGTTGCTCTGTGCGCTGAGGGAAGGGCCCTTTGGTGTCCGGGGCCTGAACGACAGGCTGGAACAGCTGCTGGTGCAAACGCGTAAAATAAACCGCACCCCGCACTCGCGCTGGTATGAAGGGCGGCCGGTGATGATTTCCCGCAACGACAGCGCGCTGGGGTTGTTTAACGGGGATATCGGGATTGCGCTCGACTGCGGCCAGGGGCTGCGCGTCTGGTTCCAGATGCCGGACGGGAGCGTGAAGTCTTTCCAGCCCAGCCGTTTGCCCGAGCATGGAACCGCCTGGGCGATGACGGTGCATAAGTCCCAGGGCTCCGAGTTTAACCACGCGGCGCTGATCCTGCCCACGCAGCTTTCCCCCGTCATTACCCGCGAGCTGATCTATACCGCCATTACGCGCGCGCGTCAGCGCCTGTCGCTGTATACCGATGAACGCGTGCTGGTGCAGGCGATTGCCACCCGCACGGAACGCCGAAGCGGGCTGGGCGCGATATTTGAGTCCCTCTGAACGAACGCCCTCGCCGCACGGTGAGGGCGTCGTATCATCCCAGGTCCGCCATCAGCACTTTTGAACGGCGCTGATAGTTGTACATCTCTTTCTTCGTTTCCGGCAGAGAATCGATATCCACCGGCGTGAACCCGCGCTCCTGGAACCAGTGAATGCTGCGCGTCGTCAGGACGAACAGCTTGCTCAGCCCCATCTGGCGCGCCTGTGCCGCCACGCGCTCAAGCAGCATTTCACCGCGTGAAGAGCTGCGGTAATCAGGATGCACCGCCACGCAGGCCATTTCACCGATCTTCTCTTCCGGGAACGGATAGAGCGCGGCGCAGGCGATGGTCAGGTTATCGCGCTGAATAATGGTGAATTTGTCGATTTCCATCTCAAGCTGCTCGCGTGAACGACGCACCAGAATACCCTGCTGTTCCAGCGGGCGGATCAGCTCCAGAATACCGCCGATGTCGTTAATGGTGGCGCGGCGGATCTGCTCCGCACTCTCCATGACAATCTGCGTACCAATACCGTCGCGGGAGAACAGCTCCTGCAGCAGGGCGCCGTCTTCCTGATAGCTGATCAGGTGGCTACGACGCACGCCGCTGCGGCAGGCCTTCACGGCGCCACGCAGGAAGCGGACCGTGCCGGAGTAGTAATCGCCTTCGGCTTCCAGCGCCTCCACGCGGGCCTGGGCTTCATTCGGGAAGAGTTCCGGCACGATCGTTCCTTCATCATTCACGACGCCCTGCGAGGAGCAGAACCCAATCATTTTTTCCGCCTTCAGCTTGATCGCCAGCTGCGTGGCGATCTCTTCTGAAGTGAGGTTGAAACTTTCGCCGGTCACCGAAACGGCGACCGGGCCCATCAGCACGATGGCGCCGCTGTCCAGCTGGCGGTGAATGGCTTCTTCATCAATACGACGAATGCGGCCGCTGTGGCAATAATCCACGCCATCGTCCACGCCGAGCGGCTGGGCAATGATGAAGTTGCCGCTCACGACATTGATATGCGCGCCCTGCAGCGGCGTGTTGTTCAGACTCATGGACAGGCGAGCTGTGATATCCAGCTGCAGCAGACCTGCCGCCTGCTTCACCAGCTCAAGGGTTTTGGCATCCGTGACGCGGGTATGCTTGTGGTAAATCGGCTCGTGGTGGTGAGCGGCCAGGTTAGCGTCGATCTGCGGGCGCGCGCCATAGACCACCACCAGGCGGATCCCCAGGCTGTGCAGCAGGCCAATGTCATTGACGATGCTGGAAAAATTTTCATGCTCAATGGCTTCGCCGCCAAGCATGATGACAAACGTTTTTCCCCGATGGGCGTTTATATAGGGAACAGAATGGCGGAATCCCTGGACCAGTTCGGTTCTACGTTCCTTCACCATGGCACAACCCTTAATGAATGTTTATTCGTAATTTCTGTATTTTTATTCGATTGTGGCCGCGTGTGCAAGCGCAAATTTTCCGCGACCCACAGAAAATGATAAGTAATCCGTGCGTTAGCGTATGATTGTTTACCCTTTTATAGATGACAGTTTATGCGTCATTCGTTAAAGTTTTCGGTCAATCTGGACATTTTGTATATCAGTCAGTGTTCTTGCTCGGGAGAAGCATGTCGGGATCCAATTCAGCAATAAGCCGCCGCCGTTTGTTAAAAGGGGCCGGGGCAATGTGGTTGCTTAGCGTCAGTCAGGTCGGTCTTGCCGCCACCAGTCAGGTCGTGGCGGTGCGCGTCTGGCCATCGTCGACCTATACGCGCGTGACGGTCGAATCCAATCGCGTGCTGAAATATAAGCAATTTGCTCTCAGCAACCCGGAACGTGTGGTGGTGGATCTCGAAGGCGTTAACCTCAACTCCGTGCTGAAAGGGATGGCGGCGCAGATCCGCGGCGACGATCCGTTTATTAAATCGGCGCGCGTCGGGCAGTTCGATCCGCAAACCGTGCGCATGGTGTTTGAACTGAAGCAGAACGTGAAGCCGCAGCTGTTTGCCCTGGCGCCTGTCGCGACGTTCAAAGAGCGCCTGGTCATGGATCTCTACCCGGCCAATGCGACGGATATTCAGGATCCGCTTCTTGCCCTGCTGGAAGATTACAACAAAGGCGATCTGCAGCGTCAGGTTCCGCCAGCGCAAAGCGGCCCGCAGCCGGGGAAAGCAGGGCGCGATCGCCCGATTGTGATCATGCTCGATCCAGGCCACGGCGGCGAAGACTCCGGTGCGGTGGGGAAATACCGCACGCGTGAAAAAGACGTGGTTCTGCAAATTGCCCGTCGTCTGAAGGCGCTGATTGATAAAGAAGGCAACATGCGCGCCTATATGACGCGTAATGAAGACGTCTTTATTCCGCTGAAGGTCAGGGTGGCGAAAGCGCAGAAACAGCGCGCAGATTTGTTCGTCTCGATCCATGCAGATGCGTTTACCAGCCGTCAGCCAAGCGGCTCGTCGGTGTTTGCGCTCTCAACCAAAGGCGCAACCAGTACCGCCGCGCGATACCTGGCGGACACCCAGAACGCCTCGGATCTGATCGGTGGCGTGAGCAAAAGCGGCGATCGCTACGTTGACCACACCATGTTCGATATGGTGCAGTCGCTGACCATTAACGACAGCCTGAAGTTTGGTAAAGCGGTGCTGGGCAAGCTGGGCAACATCAATAAGCTGCACAAGAACAGCGTTGAACAGGCCGGATTTGCGGTACTCAAGGCGCCGGATATCCCGTCCATCCTGGTTGAAACCGCGTTTATCAGTAACGTGGAAGAGGAGCGTAAGCTCAAGACGGCAAAATTCCAGCAGGAAGTGGCGGAGTCGATTCTGGCAGGGATTCGTGCGTATTTCTCTGACGGGGCGACGCTGGCGCGGCGCGGGTAGATCTTTTGGCCGGGTAAACGCCCGGCAAATTCACAAACGACAGATACAAAAAAACACCCTTAAGGGTGTTTATTGTTTTAGAAGTGTTGGTTGCGGGGGCCGGATTTGAACCGACGACCTTCGGGTTATGAGCCCGACGAGCTACCAGGCTGCTCCACCCCGCGTCCGTCTTTCTACTCTCGCAGAAACTTACTTCTTCAAATTTGATTGGTTGCGGGGGCCGGATTTGAACCGACGACCTTCGGGTTATGAGCCCGACGAGCTACCAGGCTGCTCCACCCCGCGTCCGTCTTTCTACAGTCGTAGAAGATACTTCATCAAATTTTAATTGGTTGCGGGGGCCGGATTTGAACCGACGACCTTCGGGTTATGAGCCCGACGAGCTACCAGGCTGCTCCACCCCGCGTCCGTGGATGCGCACTATACTCGGATAGACTTGTGATGCAACCCCTTTTTCACATTTATCATGATTTTGTATGCAAATTGAACGACATGGCGCTGTTTGGACTATTTTTTGCGCAAAATTTGCCAAAGGGCATGCGATCGCATTTCATTAGCCCTGGCGGTTTGTTATCTTCATCACGCGGAAATGGGCAACTTAAAGACGAGACAGAATGAAAGGACGTTGGGCGAAGTATCTGATGGCGGGCGCAATGGTAGCGATTCTTGCGGCCTGTTCTTCCAAACCGACCGATCGCGGTCAACAGTATAAAGACGGGAAGTTATCCCAGCCTTTCTCTTTAGTTAATCAGCCTGATGCGGTCGGCGCACCGATCAATGCCGGAGATTTCTCCGAGCAGGTCTACCAGATCCGCAACGCGTCACCGCGTCTGTACAGCGCACAGAACAACGTTTATAGCGCGGTGCAGGACTGGCTGCGCGCGGGCGGCGATACGCGCAACATGCGCCAGTTTGGTATCGACGCCTGGCAGATGGAAGGGGCCGATAACTACGGCAACGTCCAGTTCACCGGCTATTACACCCCGGTTATTCAGGCACGACACACGCGTCAGGGCGAGTTCCAGTACCCTATCTACCGTATGCCGCCAAAACGCGGCCGTCTGCCGTCGCGCGCCGAGATCTACGCCGGTGCGCTGAGCGAAAACTACGTTCTTGCTTACAGCAACTCCCTGATGGACAACTTCATCATGGACGTTCAGGGCAGCGGCTATATTGATTTTGGCGATGGCTCGCCGCTTAACTTCTTCAGCTATTCCGGTAAAAACGGCCACGCCTATCGCAGTATTGGCAAGGTGCTGATCGACCGCGGCGAAGTGAAGAAAGAAGACATGTCGATGCAGGCGATCCGCGAATGGGGCGAAAAGCACAGCGAAGCCGAGGTGCGTGAGCTGCTGGAGCAGAACCCGTCGTTCGTCTTCTTTAAACCGCAAAATTTCGCGCCGGTGAAAGGGGCGAGCGCGGTACCGCTGATTGGCCGTGCGTCGGTGGCATCGGATCGTTCGATTATTCCTGCGGGCACCACGCTGCTGGCAGAGGTCCCGCTGCTGGATAACAACGGCAAGTTCAACGGCCAGTATGAGCTGCGTCTGATGGTGGCGCTGGACGTTGGCGGCGCGATCAAAGGGCAGCACTTCGATATCTATCAGGGCATTGGCCCGGATGCAGGCCACCGCGCAGGCTGGTATAACCACTACGGACGCGTGTGGGTGCTTAAGGCGGCACCGGGTGCCGGAAACGTATTCAGCGGCTGATTGTGGTATTCTGAGCGCAATACGGATTACTGTTCAGGGTGAGGAGAACCTCACCCTTTTTACATCTGAGGTGTTATGTCTGTGGTAATCAGCGATGCCTGGCGCCAGCGTTTTGGCGGCACGGCACGTCTCTATGGTGAAAAAGCCCTGCAGCTGTTTGCGGATGCGCACGTCTGCGTCGTGGGCATTGGTGGTGTGGGGTCGTGGGCCGCAGAAGCGCTGGCGAGAACCGGTATTGGCGCAATCACGCTGATTGATATGGATGACGTGTGCGTCACCAACACCAACCGTCAAATTCACGCCCTGCGTGATAGCGTCGGCCTGGCAAAATCGGAGGTCATGGCGGAACGTATCCGCCTGATTAACCCGGAATGTCGGGTCACGGTGATTGATGATTTTGTGACGGCAGATAACGTCGCCGAATACATGAGCAAAGGCTACAGCTATGTGATTGACGCCATCGACAGCGTGCGTCCAAAAGCGGCGCTGATCGCCTACTGTCGTCGTTACAAGGTTCCCCTGGTGACGACCGGCGGCGCGGGCGGGCAAATCGACCCTACGCAGATTCAGGTGGCCGATCTGGCGAAAACCATTCAGGATCCACTGGCCGCCAAGCTGCGTGAACGCCTGAAGAGCGACTTCAACGTGGTGAAGAACAGCAAGGGCAAGCTGGGCGTAGACTGCGTGTTCTCGACCGAAGCGCTGGTCTACCCGCAGGCCGATGGTTCCGTGTGTGCGATGAAAAGCACGGCGGAAGGGCCAAAAAGAATGGATTGCGCCTCAGGCTTTGGCGCGGCCACCATGGTGACCGCTTCCTTCGGCTTTGTGGCGGTGTCTCACGCCCTGAAGAAGATGATGGCGAAGGCGGAACGTCAGGCCTGAGCCTGACGAGCGGCGTCCAGTACCGCCTCGTTGAGCGCGATCAACCCCTGACCGCGCGAGGCGCTAAGCTGCGCGCGCAGCCCCAGCTCATCAAATAACGCCAGCGGCGAATGCGCCAGCAGTTCCGCCGCGCTTTTCCCTTCCACTGCCGTCAACAATACGGCCAACAGGCCCCGGACGATGCGGCCTTCGCTGTCGCCGAAGAAGTGCAGCTTCTCACCGGAAACGCTCACGCCCAGCCAGACGCGATTTTCACAGCCTGCAATCTCTTTCGCCTGCGCCTTGAGATCGTCAGAGAGGGTCGGTAACTGCTTACCGAGAAGAATCAGCTGGCGATATTTATCTTCCCACTGTGAAAGCGGGGCAAAGGTCTGTTTTAACGTCTCTTCAGTGATGACGGTGCCAAACGGATGTCCGGCTAAAGCAGCGTGAGTCATTAATCCACCAGTATTTCAAGCGCGCGGTCGACGGCGGCAACCAGCGCGTCAACATCGCTTTGTGTGTTATAAGGCGCGAACGAGGCGCGCAGCGTGCCGCTCACGCCGAGCGCCGACAGTAGCGGCTGCGCGCAGTGCTGCCCGGCGCGCAGGGCGATGCCATACCCCGCCAGCAGCGTCACCATGTCGCTGTGATGCACGCCCACAAAATCAAAGGCGAGCAGGCTTGAATCCTGAACGCGGAACGAGCGGAAACCCGGGCGCTTTTTCAGTTCTTCCTCTGTCAGCGTCGCCAGCCCCCGGCTCCAGCTTTCAGCCTGAACACTGTCTGTTTCTGCCAGCCACTCCAGCGCCGCGCTTAGGCCAATCACGCCGGCCACGTTCGGCGTACCGGCTTCCAGGCGGTAAGGCACATCCTGCGTTTTGAAACCGTCAAAAGTCACTTCAGCGATCATCTTGCCGCCCCCGAGCCACGGGGTCATTTTTGCCAGCAATTCCGGCTTGCCGTACAACACCCCAATACCGGTTGGCCCGTAGAGCTTATGTCCTGAGAAGGCATAGAAGTCGATATCCAGCGCCTGCACGTCGGCGGGGAAATGCACCACGCCCTGCGCACCGTCGACCATCACCACCATCCCGTTGGCATGCGCGATGCGAATCGCCTGAGCCAGGTCCGGGCAACCACCGGTGACGTTAGACATCTGTCCGAGCGCCAGAATGCGGCTACGGGGGGTAATCAACTCGGGGAGACGGGCCACATCGGGCAGAAGGTCTGCGCCCAGCGGAAGCTTCACCACGCGTGCACCCGTTTGTTCGGCCACCATCAGCCACGGCACCAGGTTGGCGTGATGTTCCGCCTCGCTGACGACGATCTCATCGCCCGGCTGAAGCAGCGGGCGCGCGTAGCACTGGGCCACCATATTGATGGCCTCGGTGGTGCCGCGCGTCCAGACGATATTTTTCCCGCTTTCGGCATTGATCAGGTGCGCCACGCGATCGCGTGCGGCTTCGTAGCGCGCGGTTAATCGCTGCGCCTCGGCAAACTGGCTGCGATGCACGTTCCCGGCGCTCAGGCTGTAAAATTGCTGCGTGGCGTCAATGACCGCCTGTGGCTTAAGGGCGGTGGCGGCACTGTCCAGATAAATACCGGCATCGGCCAGCGCCGGAAACTGTGCGCGGAACTGCGCAGGACTGAAAGCGTTCATGGGATTCCTCATTTCAATATCACGATCGTCGCGCAATTTCCGCGGCAGGGCAAGGAGGTTGATATCTATCAGAATTGTCTGCTTATCCTCATGACCCCAAAAAAGCAGGTTATGCTAAATAGTGTTAGGCGGATGTTTTAGCCTGTTATAAATCGAGGTTTGAATAGCATTAATTGCTAAAGGAGAATAATCATGAATAAGACAGCTGCAATCATCTCTGCCTGTGCGTTTACTTTTGCCCTGAGCGCCTGTTCCGGTAACAACTACGTGATGCACACCAACGATGGTCGTTCCATCGTTTCGGAAGGGAAACCGACAACCGATAACGATACCGGGATGATTTCGTACAAAGATGCTAACGGGAACAAGCAGCAGATCAACCGCACGGACGTGAAAGAGATGAAAGAGATCGAGCATT
This sequence comes from Enterobacter sp. EC_64, assembly GCF_019584165.1. Classification (NCBI taxonomy): domain Bacteria; kingdom Pseudomonadati; phylum Pseudomonadota; class Gammaproteobacteria; order Enterobacterales; family Enterobacteriaceae; genus Enterobacter; species Enterobacter sp. EC_64. The sequence continues at coordinate 51,471 of NZ_VDAS01000001.1, read as the reverse complement.
AACCGATCGCAGGCGAAAAAAAAGCACCGCAAGTTGGCGGTGCTACATTAATCACTATGGACAGACAGGGTAAATGTACAGGAAGTGAAAAATTGGTAGCGTTGCTACCGTGGTCTGAATCGCAGACCAATTGCAAACACAACAACACAACATCACAACCGTAAGCCAAAAGCCCTTCAGAACACGCATTCCGAAAAAAGCTCTTCGTTCCGGCTCAGGAAGTGCCGCCACTATAGGTATTTGCTGGTAGTTCCTCAACGGACAAATTATAATGGCTCAGATAAAAAAAACTAATAGGTTAAACGTTGTTTCCTATTTGTTAAATTCCTTTAACATCTAAGCCATATAACCATGTCAAAGCGATTGCCCCCCCTCAACGCATTACGTGTTTTTGATGCAGCAGCACGTCACCTGAGCTTCACCCGCGCAGCCGATGAGCTTTTTGTGACACAGGCCGCAGTAAGTCACCAAATCAAGTCTCTGGAGGATTTTCTGGGCCTTAAGCTGTTTCGTCGACGCAACCGCTCGTTGCTGTTGACCGAAGAGGGGCAGAGCTATTTTCAGGATATTAAAGAGATTTTTTCGCAGCTTACTGAAGCCACGCGTAAGCTACAGGCCCGCAGTGCAAAAGGTGCTCTGACTGTTAGTTTATTGCCCAGTTTTGCCATTCAGTGGCTGGTGCCAAGACTCTCAAGCTTTAACTCAGCTTATCCGGGGATAGACGTTCGAATCCAGGCCGTGGATCGTCAGGAAGACAAGCTGGCCGATGACGTGGACGTCGCGATTTTTTATGGGCGCGGTAACTGGCCGGGCTTGCGTGTTGAGAAATTATACGCAGAATATCTCCTGCCGGTCTGTTCCCCTCTGCTGTTAACGGGCGACAAAGCGCTGAAGTCTCCCGCTGACCTGGCGCAGCATACGCTTTTGCATGATGCCTCTCGACGCGACTGGCAAACTTATACCCGTCAATTAGGTCTTACACATATAAACGTGCAGCAGGGACCCATCTTTAGCCACAGTGCGATGGTGTTACAGGCTGCCATTCACGGGCAGGGCGTGGCGTTGGCGAACAACGTCATGGCGCAGTCCGAAATAGAGGCAGGTCGCCTGGTCTGCCCATTTAATGATGTACTGGTCAGCAAGAATGCGTTTTATCTGGTTTGTCATGACAGTCAGGCAGAACTGGGTAAAATAGCCGCCTTCCGGCAGTGGATACTGGCGAAAGCGGCAAGCGAGCAAGAAAAATTCCGCTTCAGGTATGAACAATAACGTTTGTGTGCCGGGCACGCATCATTTCAGGACTTAAACATGACCAGCCGATTCATGCTGATTTTTGCCGCGGTGAGTGGCTTTATTTTTGTTGCACTGGGCGCCTTTGGCGCACATGTCTTAAGCAAGTCGTTGGGCGCTGTAGAGATGGGCTGGATCCAGACCGGCCTTGAATATCAGGCGTTCCATACGCTGGCAATCTTTGGGCTGGCGGTGGCGATGCAGCGCCGTATCAGCATCTGGTTTTACTGGAGCAGCGTCTTTCTGGCGCTGGGTACGGTGCTTTTCAGCGGCAGCCTTTACTGTCTGGCACTTTCGCATTTACGCCTGTGGGCGTTTGTTACACCTGTCGGTGGCGTCAGCTTCCTGGCGGGTTGGGTATTAATGTTTATCGGAGCTATCCGTCTGAAACGCAAGGGCGTTGTTCATGAATAAGGTTGTTTTATATTGTCGCCCGGGGTTTGAGAAAGAGTGCGCCGCGGAAATTACCGATAAAGCGGCGAAGCGCGAAATCTTCGGCTTCGCCCGCGCAAAAGAAAACGCGGGCTATGTGGTATTCGAATGCTATCAGCCTGAAGATGCGGATAAGCTGGCGCGCGAGCTGCCGTTCAGCTCGCTGATTTTTGCGCGCCAGATGTTTGTCGCGGGTGAGCTGCTCAAAGACCTTCCCCCGGAAGACCGCATCACGCCAATCGTGGGCATGCTGCAGGGCGTGGTGGAGAAGGGCGGCGATCTGCGCGTTGAAGTGGCGGATACCAACGAAAGTAAAGAGCTGATGAAGTTCTGCCGTAAGTTCACCGTTCCGCTGCGCGCGGCGCTGCGTGATGCGGGCGTGCTGACGAACTACGAAACGCCGAAGCGTCCGGTGGTGCATATCTTCTTTATTGCACCGGGCTGCTGCTATACGGGCTACTCGTACACCACTAACAACTCTCCTTTCTTTATGGGCATCCCGCGTTTGCGCTTCCCGGCCGATGCGCCAAGCCGTTCTACGCTGAAGCTGGAAGAGGCGTTCCACGTCTTTATCCCGGCGGATGAGTGGGATGAGCGTCTGGCAAACGGCATGTACGCTGTCGATCTCGGCGCGTGCCCGGGCGGCTGGACCTATCAGCTGGTGAAACGCAACATGTGGGTATCGTCCGTTGATAACGGCCCAATGGCGCAAAGCCTGATGGACACCGGACAGGTCACCTGGCTGCGTGAAGACGGTTTCCGCTATCGCCCGAACCGCAACAACATCTCATGGATGGTGTGCGACATGGTTGAGAAACCGGCGAAAGTGGCCGCGCTGATGGCCTCCTGGCTGGTGAACGGCTGGTGTCGCGAGACCATTTTCAACCTCAAGCTGCCGATGAAAAAGCGCTATGAGGAGGTGTCGCAGAACTTGGCCTACATTCAGGAGCAACTGGACGAACACGGGATTAACGTGGAGATCCAGGCGCGTCAGCTGTATCACGACCGCGAAGAGGTGACGGTGCATATTCGTCGCTGGTGGGCGGCCGTAGGCGGGCGTCGCGACGAGCGATAGCACGTACTTTGTTTTGCCCGGTGGCGCTGCGCTTACCGGGCCTACAAAAACCCTGTAGTCGTTTTAACGTTCTAAGCGCAATTGCTGTAAATTCCCGTCCAGCTGTAAATCCGTCTGTAGCGTTGCGATTTCCCGGCAGATAAACGCCATCTCTTTATGCGCCTCCAGCTTCTTGCGCCATTTTTCGGGCACCTCGTCCAGACGGGCGTAAATGCCCTCCAGACTCTGAAAATCGGTCAGCAACTGCGCGGCGCTCTTCGGCCCAATACCGGCCACGCCCGGAACTTTAGAGCTGCTGATGCCTGCCAGGCCCCAGTAATCCGGCAATTGCTCAGGCGATACGCCAAACTCGCTGGCAATGAACGGCGCGTCCAGCCAGCGTTTTTGAAAATAGTCGCGAATGCGAATAGTCGGGGAGAGCAGCTGGCAGTAGCCTTTATCCGTTGAAACGATCGTGGCCTGATGCCCGGCACTCGCCACCTTTACGGCCAGGGTGGCCGCGAGATCGTCGGCTTCATTTCCCTGTGCGCCCCAGCAGGGGACGCCCCGCTGTTCAAATGCGGCGCGCAGCATGGGTAATTCGGCGTGAAGATCGTCCGGCATCGGTGCGCGTCCGGCTTTGTAGTCGGGCAGACGCTGGTGCCGCCAGCCCGTGTTGCGGGCTTCGTCATCAAAAACCGCGACCGCGTGGGTGGGCTCGCTGTGGCGGATAAGCTGTTCCAGCGCGTGCAGGCAGGTGTCTTTACAGGGCGTCCCCTGTACCGCATGGATACGGCGAATCAGGTTAAGTGCATCGACGATAAGTAAATGAACGGCCACAGATAATCTCCCTTCTATCTCATGCAAGAAGGGTAACACTGTCAGCAGCGTGAAACTATGAATGGTGGGGAAATCAGGAAGAAGCCTCGCAAAACGAGGCTTCCTGAGAGGCTTAATCGCAGGTCACGATCTTCATCGCCAGGCCGCCGCGAGAGGTTTCGCGGTATTTGGCGTTCATATCTTTACCCGTTTCGTACATGGTTTCGATAACCTTATCGAGACAGACGCGCGGTTCGCTGGTGCGGCGCAGCGCCATACGCGCCGCGTTTACCGCCTTCACGGAGGCAATCGCGTTACGCTCGATGCACGGAACCTGTACCTGTCCGGCAACCGGATCGCAGGTCAGCCCCAGGTTGTGTTCCATGCCGATTTCCGCAGCGATGCACACCTGCGCCGGGCTTGCGCCTAACAGCTCCGCCAGACCTGCCGCCGCCATGGAGCACGCCACGCCGACTTCACCCTGACAGCCCACTTCCGCACCGGAAATGGAGGCGTTCATCTTATACAGCGAACCAATCGCACTGGCCACCAGCAGGTAGCGTGCCAGCGAGTTCGCGTTCACTTCACGGATAAACTTGTCGTAGTACGCCAGTACGGCCGGAACGATGCCGCAGGCACCGTTGGTTGGCGCGGTGACCACACGGCCCCCTGCGGCGTTTTCTTCGTTTACCGCCAGGGCGAACATGTTGATCCAGTCCACCACGGCCATTGGGTCCGTAGTCGTTTTGTCGGTGCTTACCAGCATACGGCGCAGCGCTGCCGCACGACGCGGTACGCGAAGCTTGCCCGGCAGAACGCCTTCGGTGGTGATCCCGCGCTCAATACCGCCGCGCATCACTTCCCAGACGTTAGCGAAGTGCTGTTCCAGCTCCTCTTTGCTGTGCAGCGCCAGCTCGTTTTTCATCATCAGACCGGAGAGGGAAAGTCCCGTCTCCTGGCAGTGGCGCTGGAGGTCTGCCGCCGTTTTGTACGGATACGGCACCTCGACAGAAGAGGTACTGGTTTGACCAAAGTGGTCTTCGTCGACGATAAAACCGCCGCCGATAGAGTAGTAAGTCTGGCTGTATACCGCTTTGTCGCCGGCCAGCGCGGTAATGCGCATGCCGTTTTCGTGTAGCGACAGGTTGTCCGCATGGAAATTCATGCAGTGGTCAACCGGGAATTCAACCTCATGCTCGCCGTTCGCCAGCAGCAGGCGCCCGTGGGTGTTCACGTCCTGGATAAAGCCAGGGATCGCATCAATATCAACGGTGTCCGGCAGGTTTCCCGCCAGGCCCATGATAATGGCGATATCGGTGTGGTGGCCTTTCCCGGTCAGGGAAAGTGAGCCGTATACATCGACAACCACGCGGGTGATGTCGTGCAGGATGCCGCGTGCAATCAAGTCATCCGTGAACTGCTTACCGGCTTTCATCGGTCCGACGGTGTGAGAGCTGGAAGGACCAATACCGATTTTGAAGATATCGAATACGCTAATCATGATGCGTCCATTGCTTTCAGTCAGAGAGGAGGGTGTGCGCCGTCCGGGGACGGCGCGGGTGAGAATCAGAACATGGTGTACAGGGAGTAGAAGATCGCAGAGATAGCGATAAGCCCCATGATAACCACAAAGACGTTGCTGACATGACCGCTGTACTTACGCATAGCCGGGACTTTCTGAATCGCGTACATCGGCATCAGGAACAGAATCATCGCGATGACCGGGCCGCCCAAGGTTTCAATCATGCCCAGGATGCTTGGGTTCAGCGTCGCTACCGCCCAGGTGGTGAGCAGCATGAACAGTGCAGTGATTTTGTTCAGCTTGTTGATTTCAATGCTCTTGCCTTTACCGCGCAGAGATTTGATCACCATACCGTTGAAGCCTTCACGTGCGCCCAGGTAGTGGCCCAGGAAGGATTTGGTGATGGCGATCATCGCGATGATCGGTGCCATCCACGCAATCAGCGGTGCGTTAAAGTGGTTCGCCAGGTAAGACAGAATTGAGATGTTCTGCTCTTTCGCTGCCGCCAGGTCCGCCGGGGAGAGGCTCAGTACGCAGCTGAAGACGAAGAACATAACGGTCAGCACCATCATGATGTGAGCGCGTGCCAGGATGCTGGAGCACTTCTTCTCTGCGCCATTACCGTACTCTTCACGTTTCGCCACGGCGAAAGAGGAGATGATTGGGGAGTGGTTGAAGGAGAAGACCATTACCGGGATCGCCAGCCACAGGGTCATCAGCAGGCCGTTACCGGTTGCAGACGCGCTGCTCAGGGACAGGGTTTCCAGCGCTGCGCCGTTCCACTGTGGGATCAGGTAGCAGGCCAGCAGCATCAGTGCGGCCACAAACGGGAACACCAGCACGCTCATCGCTTTCACAATCATCTGCTCACCGAAGCGCACGATGGTCATCATGCCGACAATCAGGATCAGAGACAGGATGGCACGCGGTGGCGGCGTCATGTGCAGCTGGTGCAGCATGAAGCTTTCAACGGTGTTGGTGATCGCCACGCTGTAAACCAGCAGGATAGGGTAAATCGCGAAGAAGTAGAGTAGGGTAATCAGTTTACCTGCGCCCACGCCGAAATGCTCTTCAACCACTTCAGTGATGTCTTCGCCCGGGTTTTTACCGGACAGCACGAAGCGGGTCAGACCGCGGTGTGCAAAGAAGGTCATCGGGAAAGCAATGATAGCCATAATGATCAGCGGAATCAGACCACCGACGCCTGCGTTGATAGGAAGGAACAGTACACCAGCGCCGATTGCCGTGCCGTAAAGGCCAAGCATCCACATGGTATCCGTTTTGCGCCAACCACTTCGGGATTCAATCGAAGCAACGGTGCTGGTTTGAGTGGTTTCCATCTGTATCTCCTGGAGGAAGCAAATTGTCAGGTTTTTAGTCAAATCCGATGAAAAAGTGCCTGACGGTAATATGAAATTCGTTCAGTGACGGTTTTTTAATAATTTTCGCCCGTAACTATTGGCGGGCGGAAAGATACATTCTCGTTATGAATCTATCAGTGATCGCGATCCCAAATGCAATAATCCACTTATGATGTGGGCATCTTTAGACCATTTATCTGTTAAAAAAACATCAAAGAGAATTTACGCGCGCGAAGGCTACCACCAACGACATGTGCGCTGAAAGACTGGCCCTTGATATAGGTGTCTTTCGCTGTAAAGAAATGGGTTTTTAGTATTTTCTGGCAGGTAATTTGGATTAAGGCTGATAATTTACGGTTGAAAAATACAGGTAATCGTTTGCGTTTGTGGCGATTTTGTAAAAGATATAAGTGATGCCTATGAATTACATCAGGAATAAAAAAAGCCGGAACGCGCGACAGGGCGACCCGGCTTTGATGAGATGCCGCTAAGCGTTATGTGCAGATTTCGTAGCAAGGAATATAGGCGGAGCCCGGCAGCTTCATGCGGTGCTGGGCGACAAAGCCCTGCAGCATGTCATCCATGCGGCGCATCATCTCCGGATCGCCGTGGATCTTGTACGGACCGTACTGCTCAATGGCGCGTATACCGACCTCTTTGACGTTGCCCGCCACAATCCCGGAGAAGGCGCGACGCAGATCGGCGGCCAGGACTTCCACCGGCTGATCCGGGTAAAGTTTCAGGTTCGCCATGTTCTCGTGTGAAGGCTCGAACGGAATCTGCAGATCCGGTGCAATGCGGATTGACCAGTTAAAGCTGTAGGCATCCCCGGTATCGCGACGGTTCTCCTTCACCAGCGGCATCGCTTTTTTCATCTGGCGCGCCACTTCCGCAGCATCGTCGATGATGATGCGATAGTGACGACGCGCGGCTTCACCCAGCGTGTGTACGATAAACTCGTCCAGCACGCGGAAGTAGTCGGCGCTCTCTTTTGGCCCGGTCAGGATCAGCGGCAGGACCTGATCTTTGTTGGCCGGGTTAATCAGAATACCCAGCAGATAGAGCAGCTCTTCCGCTGTCCCCACGCCGCCCGGGAAGATGATGATGCCGTGGGCGATACGGACAAACGCTTCAAGACGTTTCTCGATATCCGGCATGATAATCAGCTCGTTAACCAGCGGGTTAGGTGGCTCTGCGGCGATGATGGACGGCTCGGTCATGCCGATAAACCGTCCCTCTTTGTAGCGCTGCTGCGCGTGACCCACTGCGGCACCTTTCATTGGCGCTTCCATCGCACCCGGACCACAGCCGGTACAGATATTCAGCTCGCGCAGGCCAAGCTGGGTGCCCACCCGACGTGCATAAAGGTATTCGGTTTCGTTAATGGAGTGACCGCCCCAGCAGACAACCATGTTCGGCGCTTCACCCACGTGCAGGGCACGGGCGTTGCGCAAAATGGAGAACACCAGGTTGGTGATATGGACCGAACTTTCCAGGTCGAGATGCTGGAAGCGGCCTGCGTTGTGGATCTGCCCGTTAACAAACAGGATGTCACGCAGCACCGCAAACAGGTTAGCCTGAAGTGAACGGATGATGCGTCCGTCGACGAATGCCTCTTCCGGCGGGTTGATGACTTCAAGCTTCACGCCGCGCTCGCGGCGCAGCACGTTGATATCAAAGCTTTCGAAGCGGGACAGCAGTTCTTTACTGTTATCTGTCAGGCTTCCGGAGTTCAGAACGGCAAGTGAACAGTTACGAAACAGTTGATAAAGATCGCTGCTGGCCGTGCGTTTAAGCATGTCCACTTCCAGCTGCGACAACATATCCATTGAGCCAAGCGGGCTAATATGTGTAATCAAGTGAGCTCCTTACGGGACGATTATCGTCTTTCCCTGTTGATTACAATAGCCCTGCCGCGTGACGTTTCACAACCTAAAGCGCGGAAGATACCGCGCATATTGTGAAAATATTTATATTACTGACGCACCAGCCGGCCCGTCGCCGGTACAAAATCGGTATTGGTGCGCCACGGGTTGATGTCCAGGCCGCCGCGGCGGGTGTAGCGCGCGTAAACGCTCAATTTTTCTGGCTGGCAGAAGCGTTGGATATCGCTAAAGATGCGCTCCACGCACTGCTCGTGGAATTCATTGTGATGGCGGAACGACACCAGATAGCGCAGCAGCTTTTCCCGGTCGATTTTTGGCCCGCGATACTGGATCTGCACCGAGCCCCAGTCCGGCTGGTGGGTAATCAGGCAGTTGGATTTCAGCAGATGGCTCACCAGCGTCTCTTCAACCACCTTGCCGCTCGCCGCGTTTTCGAGGTAATCGGCGCTGAATTCATAATTCTCCACCTCGATATCCTGATCGTCGATGCAGGTCCCGTTGAAGTGGGCGACTGGCTGGCCTTCCAGCTCGTGCAGGCGATACAGTGAAACGCTCACCTTTCCCTGCGCGCAGGCGCTTAAATCACGTTCCAGGGTGTGCTGAACGTCGTCCCAGCTGTTGAATTTGGTCTGGTTAAAACTGTTGAGATAGAGCTTAAAGCTTTTGGACTCGACGAGATTCACGCTGGCATAGTCCAGCTCAACGTGTCCCACTGCCACCTGCGGCAGGCCGCGCGCGTTGAGCCACGAGAGTTCGTACAGCGTCCAGATATCGCCACCCACGAACGGCAGCGCGTCCGCGTGCAGTCCCAGAGGATCGCGGTTCAGGCTACGCGGCACGCCCTGCAGCAGGCTTGCATCGTAGGTATCGCGGTAATCGGTCGATTTACCCAGCGTTAAGCCGGTTAACGCCTGATGATTTTCGTAAGACATGTTTCATAGCCACTTTACAGGTACACTTATGGCCTGAGTTTATCCTGTCTGACAAGAAGAGAGAAATCGGTGGACATCGAAACTGCAAATGCCCTCACTACCTTCACGACCCGCTACTGCGACGCATGGCATGAAAAGCAGGGCACGTGGCCGCAAAGTGCTGATTTATATGGCGTCCCTTCGCCGTGCATTATCTCTTCGCTTGAGGATTACGTGATCTGGCAGCCGAAGCCGAATAACGGTGAGCAGAATGTAAATGCGGTTGAACGGGCAATGGACATTGTGGTACAACCAGCGGTTCATGCGTTTTATGCCACGCAGTTTGCAGGGGATATGCCCGCGCGCTTTGCGGACATGACGCTGACGCTGTTGCAGACCTGGAGCGAAGACGATCTGCAGCGTGTTCAGGAAAACCTGATTGGTCATCTGGTCACGCAAAAACGCCTTAAGCTTTCTCCGACGCTCTTTATTGCCACGCTGGACAGCGAGCTGGACGTTATCTCCGTCTGTAACCTGTCAGGCGAAGTGATTAAAGAGACTATCGGTACCCGCAATCGCGAGACTCTCGCCCCTTCTCTTGCGGATTTCCTCACCCGACTTGAGCCCCTTCTGTAATCCATGCTGCTACAGCGCGTGTGAGAGATCTCTTACAAGGTTTGTGAGAGATCGCTGGAACATTCAGTATTACCTCATTAAATTCAGATTAATATCACTCTATTTTTCAACGAATTAGTTGTTCCTCCTATTATTTTTAGGGAGTCCCCGCGTCTTACAACGCTGGCTGAGTGGGTTGTAAGACGAAGCGGAATAGCGGATTCTATCTCCGTCGACAGGAAGCCGACACGAGAAACGAACATCAGGATGATGGCGTTTCTCACACAGGACTCGTCAGGATGGCGCAGCAGGAAGGCTTCTGGATGAAGCGAAGTGGATAACGCAGGATGCGTAAGGGACACCTCCAGGAAGGAGAACGAGAGCCGGTCAGGATGGTCGGTGGGTCAGGAAGGCCAGGACGTTTCAGGATGAAACAAACACGTCAGGAAGATGTGTGCAGGATGCGAAAGGTAGACGGATGACCAGGCCTTCGGGCTTCAGGAAAAGTTGTCACGGATGAGCAGGGAGCACGAATTGTAGCTGGAATGCTGCGGAACGAACCGGGAGCACTGTTTTTACAGTGCTCCCTTTTTTTATTTCTGCCTTTCGCAATGCTATGCTGCGCGCCGTTCACATTTTCAGTTGAGGTTACTATGACGCAACACGATAGCGTTCGTGCTCAGTTGCACGCCATCGAAGCCCTTTTGCGCCAACATCAGCTGTGGCAGGAGACCGCGCCGCAGCCAGAAGCGTTCGCCAGCACCCAGCCCTTTTGCCTGGATACGCTGGCCCCTTTCGAGTGGCTGCAGTGGGTGTTAATTCCGCGTATGCACGCTCTGCTTGAGGGGGGGCATCCCTTACCGCAGGCGTTTGCTGTCTCTCCCTATTATGAAATGGCGCTCGAAGCGACGCACCCTGCGCGCGACGTCATGCTGGTCGAACTGGAAAAGCTGGATGCCCTGTTTGCCGGTGAAGATGCATGACGCTTGAGATCCTCTATCAGGACGAGTGGCTGGTGGCGGTGAATAAACCGTCAGGCTGGCTGGTGCACCGCAGCTGGCTGGATCGTGACGAGAAAGTGGTGGTGATGCAGACCGTGCGCGACCAGATTGGTCAGCATGTGTTTACCGCCCATCGCCTCGACAGGCCGACCTCCGGCGTGCTGCTGATGGGGCTTTCCAGCGAAGCTGGCCGTCTGCTGGCGCAGCAGTTCGAACAGCACCAGATCCAGAAGCGCTACCACGCGGTCGTGCGTGGCTGGCTGACCGAGTCTGCCACCCTGGACTACCCGCTGGTGGAGGAACTGGACAAAATCGCCGATAAATTTGCCCGGGATGACAAAGGCCCGCAGCCCGCCGTGACGGATTATCGCGGCATGGCGACGACGGAAATGCCGGTGGCCACCAGCAAATTTCCGACCACACGCTACAGCCTGGTCGAGCTTCTGCCCAAAACCGGGCGTAAGCACCAGCTGCGACGCCATCTTGCGCATCTGCGCCACCCGATTATTGGCGACAGCAAACACGGTGATTTGCGCCAGAACCGCAGCGCGGCCGAACACTTTGGCTGCCATCGTCTGATGTTACACGCAAGCGAGCTCAGCCTGACGCACCCGTTTACCGGCGAGCCGCTGACTATCCGCGCGGGGCTGGACGACGTCTGGATGCAGGCGCTGTCACAGTTTGGCTGGCTGGGACAACTCCCCGAAAATGAAAGGGTTGAGTTTGTATCGGGCAACGTTCAGGATGAAGAGTAAGCGTATTCACTATGGGAAAATAGCATGGCTGAAGTAGGCATTTTTGTCGGTACAATGTACGGCAACTCGCTGCTGGTCGCGGAAGAGGCGGAGGCGATTCTGGCAAGCCAGGGTCATAAAGCCACGGTCTATGAAGATCCGGAGCTGGCGGACTGGGAAAAGTATAAAGATAAATACATTCTGGTGGTGACCTCCACCACCGGGCAGGGCGATCTGCCGGACAGCATCGTGCCGCTGTTCCAGGGCATTAAAGACCAGCTTGGCTATCAGCCAGACGTTCGCTACGGCATCATCGCCCTCGGCGACAGCGCTTACGCCAACTTCTGCGGCGGCGGCAAGCAGTTCGATGCGCTGTTGCAGGAGCAGAGCGCCCAGCGCGTCGGCGAGATGCTGCTGATTGATGCGGGTGAGCACCCGGAGCCAGAAAGCGAATCAAACCCGTGGGTGGAGAACTGGGCCTCACTTCTCAAATAACACTCTGCCCGGCGGCGCTTCGCTTGCGCGGGCCTACGGGTTTTCCAGGCCGGGTCAGGCGTAGCCGCCACCCGGCATTACACTTCGCACCAAACGCCATTTCCGTGAACCACCTTCCACTCCTCTGGGCTTATGCCCTAAACAACCTCCCTCACGCCCTTTAATACTGTGTTTTTGCACGGTGAGGTGAAGAGGCACTCCTTCATATACTTTCCCGGTCACGATAAAACGGCTTCAGGCCGTACCAAAACGACAAAAACCAATCTCATTCTGCTTACCCTACCGGTGCTGTACAGAATGAACCAGGCGAAAGCTATGTTTCAGGAGTGCAACAATGAGTTCATTAAGCCACGCAGCGAGCAGCGCTGAAAAGCGCACCAATGCACGCTACTGGATAGTGGTGATGCTGTTTATCGTCACGTCCTTTAACTATGGTGACCGCGCCACGCTGTCGATTGCCGGCTCGGAAATGGCAAAAGATATCGGCCTTGATCCCGTGGGCATGGGTTACGTTTTCTCCGCCTTCTCGTGGGCCTACGTCATCGGGCAAATTCCTGGCGGCTGGCTGCTCGACCGCTTTGGCTCGAAACGGGTCTACTTCTGGTCCATCTTCATCTGGTCTGCCTTTACCCTGCTGCAGGGCTTCGTCGATATCTTCAGCGGCTTCGGCATTATCGTCGCGCTCTTCACGCTGCGCTTCCTGGTGGGCTTAGCGGAAGCGCCTTCCTTCCCGGGCAACAGCCGCATTGTGGCGGCCTGGTTCCCGGCGCAGGAGAGGGGAACGGCGGTGGCGATTTTCAACTCCGCACAGTACTTCGCGACGGTGATCTTTGCGCCCATTATGGGCTGGCTAACCCATGAGGTGGGCTGGTCGCACGTGTTCTTCTTTATGGGCGGACTCGGGATCGTCATCAGCTTTATCTGGCTGAAAGTGATCCACGAACCCAACCTGCACCCTGGCGTAAACAAAAAAGAGCTGGAGTACATCGCTGAAGGCGGCGCGCTGATCAACATGGATCAGAAATCCTCGACGGCGAAAGTGCCGTTCAGCCAGAAATGGGCGCAGATCAGGCAGCTTGTCGGCTCGCGCATGATGATCGGGATCTATCTGGGCCAGTACTGTATCAACGCCTTGACCTACTTTTTCATCACCTGGTTCCCGGTGTACCTGGTGCAGGCACGCGGCATGTCGATTCTGAAAGCGGGGTTTGTTGCCTCGGTCCCGGCCATCTGTGGCTTCGTCGGTGGCGTGCTCGGCGGGGTGATTTCCGACTGGCTGATGCGCCGCACGGGTTCACTGAACATCGCGCGTAAAACGCCCATCGTGCTCGGCATGCTGCTCTCCATGACCATGGTGTTCTGTAACTACGTCAATGCCGAGTGGATGATTATCGGCTTTATGGCGATGGCCTTCTTCGGCAAAGGCATTGGCGCGCTGGGCTGGGCGGTGATGGCGGATACGGCCCCGAAAGAGATCAGCGGCCTGAGCGGCGGTCTGTTCAACATGTTCGGCAACATCTCCGGGATTGTGACGCCCATCGCTATCGGCTACATCGTCGGTACCACCGGCTCGTTCAACGGTGCGCTAATCTACGTGGGTGTGCATGCGCTGGTGGCGGTCCTGAGTTACCTGGTGCTGGTGGGGGATATCAAACGCGTCGAACTTAAACCTGTTGCGGAGCGTGGCTGATGACAACGCAATCGAGCCCTATCGTCACTGAGATGAAGGTCATCCCGGTGGCCGGGCAGGACAGCATGCTGCTCAATATTGGCGGCGCGCATAACGCCTGGTTTACCCGTAATATCGTCGTGCTAAAAGACAGCGCAGGGAATACCGGCGTGGGCGAGGCCCCTGGCGGAGAGGTGATTTACCAGACGCTGGTCGATGCCATTCCGCTGGTGGTGGGGCAGGAGATTGCCCGTCTGAACAAGGTGGTTCAGCGGGTGCATAAAGGCAACCAGTCGGCAGACTTTGAGACGTTCGGTAACGGTGCCTGGACGTTTGAACTGCGCGTCAATGCGGTCGCCGCCCTGGAAGCGGCTCTGCTTGATTTACTGGGTAAGGCGCTCAATGTCCCGGTCTGCGAACTGCTGGGGCCCGGCAAACAGCGCGATGCGGTCACCGTGCTGGGCTATCTGTTCTACATTGGCGATCGCAATAAAACCGATCTCCCCTATCTGGCTCGCGCCAGGGGCGAACACGACTGGTATCAGTTGCGCCACCAGGAAGCGCTCTCCAGCGACGCGGTGGTGCGGCTGGCCGAGGCGGCGCAGGATCGCTACGGCTTTAAGGATTTCAAGCTGAAGGGCGGCGTGCTGTCCGGCGAGCAGGAGATTGAAACGGCCCGGGCGCTGAAAAAGCGCTTCCCGGATGCGCGGATCACCGTCGATCCCAACGGTGCATGGCTGCTGGATGAAGCGATTAGCCTGTGCAAAGGGCTGGGGGATGTCCTGACCTATGCGGAAGATCCCTGCGGCGCGGAACAGGGCTTCTCGGGCCGCGAAGTCATGGCCGAGTTCCGTCGCGCCACCGGGCTGCCGGTGGCGACCAATATGATCGCCACCAACTGGCGCGAAATGGGTCATGCGGTGATGCTCAACGCCGTGGACATACCGCTGGCGGACCCGCACTTCTGGACGCTCTCAGGCGCGGTCCGCGTGGCGCAGCTGTGCGATGACTGGGGACTCACCTGGGGCTGTCATTCGAACAATCACTTTGATATTTCGCTGGCGATGTTTACCCACGTTGGCGCCGCTGCGCCGGGTAACCCGACCGCCATCGACACGCACTGGATTTGGCAGGAAGGCGAAGCCCGCCTGACGAAAAATCCGCTGGAAATCATCAATGGCAAGATTGCCGTACCGGATGCGCCGGGCCTGGGCGTGGAGCTGGACTGGGATCGGATCCATAAAGCCCATGAGGCGTATAAAAAATTGCCGGGCGGCGCGCGTAACGATGCGGGCCCGATGCAGTACCTTATTCCCGGCTGGACATTTGACCGTAAGCGCCCTGTTTTCGGACGTCACTGATAAAAGGATTACACGATGAGTACTTTTACGACCCCTGTCGTCACTTCCATGCAAATCATTCCGGTTGCGGGCCATGACAGCATGCTGATGAATCTGAGCGGCGCGCACGCGCCGTTCTTCACGCGCAATATTGTCATTATCAAAGACAATGCCGGCCATACCGGCGTGGGTGAAATTCCGGGCGGGGAGAAGATCCGCAAAACGCTGGAGGACGCCATTCCGCTGGTGGTGGGCAAAACGCTGGGTGAGTACAAAAATGTCCTTAACACCGTGCGTAACACCTTTGCCGATCGCGATGCCGGGGGCCGGGGTCTGCAGACCTTCGATCTGCGCACCACTATCCACGTGGTGACAGGCATTGAAGCCGCGATGCTGGATCTGCTGGGCCAGCATCTGGGCGTTAACGTTGCGTCGCTGCTGGGCGAGGGGCAGCAGCGTAGCGAAGTGGAAATGCTGGGCTATCTGTTCTTTGTCGGCGACCGCAAGCTGACGCCACTGCCGTATCAGAGCCAGCCGGATGAACAATGCGACTGGTACCGGCTTCGCCACGACGAGGCAATGACCCCGGATGCGGTGGTGCGCCTGGCGGAAGCGGCATACGAAAAATATGGCTTCAACGATTTCAAACTGAAGGGCGGCGTGCTGGCCGGGGAAGAAGAGGCGGAAGCCGTCACCGCGCTGGCAAAACGTTTCCCGCAGGCGCGCGTGACGCTCGATCCGAACGGGGCCTGGTCCCTTGATGAAGCGATTGCGATCGGCAAGCAGCTGAAAGGCGTGCTGGCCTACGCGGAGGACCCGTGCGGGGCTGAGCAAGGCTTCTCTGGCCGTGAAGTGATGGCGGAATTCCGTCGCGCTACGGGGCTGCCGACCGCGACCAATATGATTGCGACCGACTGGCGTCAGTTGGGACACACCTTATCCCTCCAGTCAGTCGATATTCCGCTGGCTGACCCGCACTTCTGGACGATGCAGGGGTCGGTTCGCGTGGCGCAGATGTGCCATGAGTTTGGCCTGACCTGGGGTTCGCACTCCAACAACCACTTCGATATCTCGCTGGCGATGTTCACGCACGTCGCCGCCGCTGCGCCGGGCACGATCACTGCTATCGACACCCACTGGATCTGGCAGGAAGGTAATCAGCATCTCACTAAGCAGCCGTTTGAGATCAAAGGTGGCATGGTGCAGGTGCCTTCCACGCCGGGGCTGGGGGTTGAGCTGGATATGGATCAGGTCATGAAGGCCCATGAGCTGTATCAGAAACACGGTCTGGGCGCGCGCGACGATGCGATGGCGATGCAGTATCTCATCCCTGACTGGACATTCGACAATAAACGCCCGTGCATGGTACGATAAACGCATTGGGACCGCTCCCATGAGCGGTCTTTTACGTGGTGTATGCTTAACGTAACGACTATGCGTAAGGATGGCTTATGAAAATTGTTATCGCACCGGACTCGTATAAGGAAAGTTTGAGTGCGCTTGAGGTTGCGACAGCGATAGAACGTGGTTTTCGCGAGATCTTTCCCGAGGCGGTTTACGTGAAGCTGCCGGTCGCGGACGGTGGCGAAGGGACGGTTGAGGCGATGATCGCGGCAACGCAGGGAAGCATTGTACATGTTCCGGTGACCGGCCCGCTGGGCGAGCGCGTGGAGGGATTCTATGGCTTGTCCGGAGATAAGCAGAGCGCCTTTATTGAAATGGCGGCGGCAAGCGGCCTGGAGCGGGTTGCGCCTTCGCAGCGTAATCCGCTGAAAACCACCTCCTGGGGCACGGGCGAACTGATTCGTCACGCGCTGGATGCGGGCGTTAAGCATATTATTATTGGCATTGGCGGCAGCGCTACCAACGACGGCGGCGCAGGGATGGTGCAGGCGCTGGGGGCGAAGCTGCTGGACGACAATGAACAGCCTCTTGGGCAGGGCGGGGGCGAGCTGGGAAAACTCGCGCGTATCGACCTGAGTGGGCTGGACAAGCGTCTGGCGGAATGCCGGATTGAGGTGGCCTGCGATGTAACCAATCCGCTTACCGGGAACGATGGCGCGTCAGCGGTATTCGGCCCGCAGAAGGGGGCCACTCCCGAGATGATCGTCACCCTGGACAATGCGCTTGCGCACTATGCGAGCGTCATTGCCCGGGATCTGGATATCGACGTACTGAACCTTGCTGGCGGCGGCGCGGCAGGGGGCATGGGCGCGGCGCTCTACGCCTTTTGCGGCGCGCAGCTGCGCCAGGGCATTGAGATCGTGACCGATGCGCTACACCTGGCCGACCAGGTGGCCGATGCGGATCTGGTGATCACGGGGGAAGGCCGCATTGACAGCCAGACGATCCACGGCAAAGTCCCGGTGGGGGTGGCGAAGGTGGCAAAACGCTTTAACAAACCCGTTATTGGCATTGCAGGCAGCCTGACGGCGGACGTTGGCGTGGTACACGATCACGGCATTGATGCCGTGTTTAGCGTGATCTACACCATCTGCACGCTGGAAGACGCGCTGGAAAATGCCAGCGAGAACGTCAGGATGGCCGCAAGGAATATCGCGGCGGTGCTGAAAGTGGGGCAGGCATTTTAACTGTGATTGCCGGGTGGCGGCTTCGCCTTACCCTGCCTACGTTAGTGCACCTGTAGGCCCGGCAAGCGTAGCGCTACCGGGCTTTTACCTCAGCTCCCCAACACCTTCATCGCTTCCCGCGTCACGTTATCCATTTCATCCAGCAGCTCCAGGAACTCCGGTTCAAGCTCCGATTCCGGCGTGCCCGCACGCAGCTGCTGCTCCAGAAGCTGACAGAGGTTTTTCAGTCGCGGTACGCCGCTGTACCCGCAGCTGCCGTGCAGCTTGTGGATTGCGTCCAGCAGATCTTCCGGGTTTTCACCCACCAGCTGCTCTTCCACCTTGTTGCGAATTTCTGGCAGAAACGCGACCAGCATTTGCAGCATGTCGCGGGCCAAATCGGGTTTACCTGCCGCCTGGCGCAGCGCGAGCTGCCAGTCAAAGGTCGCGTTTTGATTGATGCTGATTTCAACCGGTTCGCTGGAAACCGTGTACGTTCCGCCAATATGACCCGGCTTGTAGCGCAACAGCAGGCTATG
Source organism: Enterobacter sp. EC_64 (assembly GCF_019584165.1). Classification (NCBI taxonomy): domain Bacteria; kingdom Pseudomonadati; phylum Pseudomonadota; class Gammaproteobacteria; order Enterobacterales; family Enterobacteriaceae; genus Enterobacter; species Enterobacter sp. EC_64. The sequence continues at coordinate 33,233 of NZ_VDAS01000001.1, read as the reverse complement.
AAGTTTCTCTTCATCGATGGGCTTTGCCAGATAGTCATTCATCCCGGCGCTCAGCAGCTTCTCCTTCTGGCCCGCCATCGCGTGCGCGGTGACAGCAATAACCGGCGTTTGCTGCTGATGCGGCAACTGGTGGATCAGCTCGCAGGCTCGGATGCCGTCCATGCCCGGCATCTGAATATCCATCAGGATTAAATCGAACTGCATCTGCTTAGCCTGTTCAACCGCCTGCGCGCCGCTGGTGCACAGCTCCACATGCTGAACCTGGTCCTCAAGCAATGCGCCAATGAGCTTCAGGTTGGCCGGATTATCATCCACCGCCATCACGCTCATCGGCAATTTTTGCTCATCGTTAATCAGCGGAAGGGCATGCTGGCTAAGACGGCAATATTCCGTGAGCGCGGGCAGCAGGCGGGTCGCGGTGAGCGGTTTAAGCAAGCAGGCGGCGGCCCCGTCATTTTTCAACTCTTCTGCATTCAACTGCGCGTGGCAAGGCAGCGCCAGCAGCAGGTAGTCGGTCATCGACGCGGCTTTCGCCAGCCGCTCCTGCTGCATGGTCAGCTCGCCGGTGAAGGTGACCGGGATCCCCATCAGCAGGATGTCATAATGCTCAACGGCCAGAGCGGAGAAGGTTGGGCTGTAGACCACCTCCAGCGGCGTGGTGCTTAAGATGTCGAGCGCACACTGCGCCGCCGCAGCGTTAGGTTCAACGTAGGCCAGACGCTTGCCTTTCAGGCAGTCCGTCACCGGGCCATCGGTCAGCACGTTCGGATTGAGGTCCAGATTAATGTGGAACCAGAAAGTTGAACCGCGATTTGGCTGGCTGTGGAAAGAGATATCGCCGCCCATCTCGTTAACCAGACGCTGGGTGATCACCAGCCCCAGACCGGTGCCGCCATGACGGCGGGAGATACTGGCATCCGCCTGACGGAATGCCTGGAACAGACGCGACTGGTCGCGCTCCGGAATGCCGATGCCGGTATCGCGGATCTGGACTTCAATCTGGACCTTATTGCTGCTGATCGAGCGTTTCTCTACCAGGACGTCGATATTACCGCTTTCGGTGAATTTAATGGCGTTCCCGACAAGGTTAGTAATGACCTGCTGCAGGCGCAGCGGATCGCCAATGACGTTATCCGGCACATCGTTTTTAATATTAAGCGTCAGCTCAAGGCCTTTGTCGTGCGACGAGTGCGCGAGCAGCGTCACCACTTCATCGAGCGTGCTGCGCAGCGGGAAGGGAATACTCTCGAGGATCAGCTTGCCCGCTTCCAGCTTGGAGAAGTCCAGCACGTCGTTGATGATCGCCAGCAGGTTGTTGGCCGAGCGTTCAATGGTGTGCAGGTGATCGCGCTGAGTAGGATTCAGCTCGCTTTTCAGGGTCAGACGGGTAAAGCCGATCACGCCATTGAGCGGCGTGCGCAGCTCGTGCGACATATTGGCAAGGAATTCCGATTTGATACGCGCCGCTTCCTGAGCGCGCTTTTTCGCCAGATCCAGCTCAACGTTCTGGATCTCCATCTGCTCCAGCGTTTCGCGCAGGTCGGACGTCGCCTGGTCAACGTTGTGCTGCATCTCTTCGTGATAGGCCGCCAGCGACATCGCCATCGAGTTGATGCCGTTTTTCAGCATATCCAGCTCACCCAGCATAAACCCTTCCACACGGCTGTCGAGCTGTCCCCGGCGGATGCGGTCAACCGTGTTAACCATGTTGCGGATGGGACCCGTCACGTCGCGCATCAGGCGCCAGCCGAAGATCAGCGCAATGCCGATGCAGAACAGCATCATCACGCCGGAAATGAAGATCTCTTTGTACTGCTGTAGCCGGACCGACTTGAGATCCAGCTCCAGCGCCACATATCCCAGCATATTATTGCTGGATTTGGCATCGGACTGCGCAGACTCATCGGGGGAATAGCTTTCCGACACGATCGGCGTGCGCAGGATCATGATATCGCCGCGCCGCAATACGGTGAGGTGGCGCGGGAACGGCGTACCGTCAGGGATCTTCAGTGCTGCCGGATCGAGATGAAAGTTTGAGGTCACAAACAGGCGGTTATGTTCGTCGTAAACGGAAATGGCGCGTACGATGTCCGAGTGGCGGCGGTGGAGTACGCTGATTAACTGCCCAATGGATTCGCGGTTTTGCAGGTTCATGCCGTACTCGCTGGAGACGGCAAGCGGTTCGATAATGCTGGCGCCTGCATCTTCCAGCTGTCGCTGCAAATCGTTATAGCGGTGCACCACAAAGAAGATACTCAGCAGCAAACCGATGAGAACGGTGGGGGCGAGGATCAAAATCATCATGCGCGCGCGCAGGCTGTAGTTGGTCATGGCGTTCCGTTATGGGACAATTAAGATAATTATGGTTATGTGAGAAAAATCTCGGCGATGGCGCAATTCTACTCTGCAAAGCGACGCGTGACGACGCGTCAAATCATCACTGTTGAGGCCACGGACCTCGATCCGTTTGGCCAGGGAGTGGCACGTCACAATGGTAAGGCTCTGTTTATAAAAGGTTTACTGCCAGCAGAACGAGCAGAAATTACGCTGACGGAAGATAAACGCCAGTTCGCACGCGGGCAGGTTAAGCGTCGCCTCAACGATAGCCCGGAGCGTGTGGCACCCCGATGTCCCCATTTTGGCGTGTGCGGCGGCTGCCAGCAACAGCATGCGAGCACAGAATTACAGCAAAAAAGCAAAAGCAACGCGCTGGCGCGTCTGCTTAAACATGACGTTAACGAAATTGTTGCCGATGAGCCCTGGGGCTATCGTCGTCGCGCGCGTCTGAGCCTCAGCTATCAGCCAAAAACGGAGCGGCTGGAGATGGGGTTTCGCAAGGCCGGCTCCAGCGACATCGTTGACGTGAAGCAGTGCCCCATTTTGGTGCCCCATCTTGAGGTATTGCTTCCGGAAGTGCGCATCTGCCTCTCCGGGCTGGACGGCGTACGCCATCTTGGGCACGTCGAACTGGTCATGGCAAACAATGGCCCGCTGATGGTGCTGCGCCATACCGCGCCGTTGTCGAAGAAAGATCGCGAAAAACTGGAACGCTTTTCGCATTCCCACGACCTGGCGCTTTTCCTTGCACCACAAAGCGAGATACTTGAACAGGTTACCGGTGAGGCGCCCTGGTATGCGTCAAACGGGCTACGCTTAACGTTCAGCCCGCGGGATTTCATTCAGGTGAATGATGGCGTTAACCAGCAGATGGTGGCGAAAGCGCTGGCGTGGCTGGACGTTCAGAAAAGCGACCGGGTGCTCGATCTGTTCTGCGGAATGGGCAACTTCACGCTGCCGCTGGCGCGAGAAGCGGCCAGCGTCGTCGGTGTGGAAGGCGTTGAGGCGCTGGTGGCGAAAGGGCAGGAGAACGCGCGGCAGAACGGCTTGCAAAATGTGACATTCTTTCATCAAAATCTTGAGGACGATGTCACCCAACAGCCGTGGGCAAAGCAGGGCTTTGATAAAATTTTGCTCGACCCGGCGCGTGCCGGTGCCCCGGGCGTGATGGCACATATTATTAAACTCGCGCCAAAGCGTGTGGTCTATGTTTCCTGTAACCCGGCAACGCTTGCCCGGGACAGCGAGGCACTGCTCAGCGCGGGTTACCAGATTCAGCGTCTGGCAATGCTGGACATGTTCCCGCACACTGGGCATCTGGAATCGATGGTGTTGTTCGAGCACATCTAATTTGTTTGGCTTGTCGACTTCGACAGGCCCTGGTCCCTAAAGGAGAGGACAATGGTTGCGGTAAGAAGTGCACATCTCAATAAAGCTGGGGAGTTTGACCCACAAAAATGGATCGCAAGTCTGGGAATTTCCAGCCAGCAGTCGTGTGAACGCTTAACCGAAACCTGGGCCTATTGTCTGCGCACCACGCAGGGGCATCCCGACGCCGATCTTCTCCTGTGGCGCGGCGTGGAGATGGTTGAAATCCTGTCCATGCTGAACATGGACATCGAAACGCTGCAGGCCGCGCTGCTCTTCCCCCTCGCGGATGCGGACGTGGTCAGCGAAGACGTGCTGCGCGACAGCGTCGGAAAATCCGTCGTTGCGCTGATCCACGGCGTGCGCGATATGGCAGCCATTCGTCAGCTCAAAGCCGCGCATACGGATTCCGTCTCCTCAGAGCAGGTCGATAACGTTCGCCGGATGCTGCTGGCCATGGTGGATGATTTCCGCTGCGTGGTCATCAAGCTGGCCGAGCGTATTGCCCATCTGCGAGAGGTGAAGGATGCGCCGGAAGACGAGCGCGTGCTGGCTGCCAAAGAGTGTACAAACATCTATGCGCCGCTGGCGAACCGGCTGGGGATTGGTCAGCTGAAGTGGGAGCTGGAAGATTACTGCTTCCGCTATCTGCACCCGGCGGAATACAAACGGATTGCCAAACTCCTGCACGAGCGCCGCATCGACCGCGAGCACTATATTGAGGAGTTTGTCGGCGGCCTGCGCCAGGCGATGAAAGAAGAGAACGTGCGCGCCGAAGTCTACGGTCGACCAAAGCACATCTACAGCATCTGGCGCAAAATGCAGAAGAAACACCTCGCCTTCGACGAGCTGTTTGACGTGCGCGCCGTGCGTATCGTGGCGGAGCGTCTGCAGGACTGCTACGCCGCGCTGGGGATAGTGCACACGCACTTCCGCCATCTGCCCGATGAGTTTGACGACTATGTCGCCAATCCCAAACCGAACGGCTATCAGTCAATCCATACCGTGGTGCTTGGCCCTGGCGGTAAAACGGTCGAGATTCAGATCCGCACCAAACAGATGCACGAGGACGCCGAGCTGGGCGTTGCCGCGCACTGGAAATACAAAGAAGGCACGTCCGGCGGGGCGCGTTCAGGCCACGAAGACCGCATTGCCTGGCTGCGTAAGCTGATTGCGTGGCAGGAAGAGATGGCCGATTCCGGCGAGATGCTCGACGAAGTGCGCAGCCAGGTCTTTGACGATCGCGTCTACGTCTTTACCCCGAAAGGGGACGTTGTCGACCTGCCGGCCGGCTCTACGCCGCTCGATTTTGCCTACCACATCCATAGCGATGTGGGGCACCGCTGCATCGGGGCGAAAATTGGCGGGCGTATCGTACCGTTCACCTATCAGCTGCAGATGGGCGACCAGATTGAAATCATTACCCAGAAGCAGCCGAACCCGAGCCGGGACTGGCTTAACCCGAACCTGGGGTATGTCACCACCAGCCGCGGGCGCTCGAAGATTCACGCCTGGTTCCGTAAACAGGATCGAGACAAGAATATCCTTGCCGGTCGCCAGATCCTTGACGACGAGCTGGAGCATATCGGGATCAGCCTGAAAGAGGCGGAGAAATTCCTGCTGCCGCGCTACAACTTCAACGAGCTTGATGAGCTGTTAGCGGCGATTGGCGGCGGTGATATTCGTCTGAACCAGATGGTGAACTTCCTGCAGGCGCAGTTCAATAAGCCAAGCGCGGAAGAGCAGGACGCGGCGGCGCTGAAGCAGCTGCAGCAGAAAACCTACGCGCCGCAGCAGCGCAGCAAAGACAACGGCCGCGTGGTGGTCGAAGGTGTCGGTAACCTGATGCACCACATTGCCCGCTGCTGTCAGCCAATTCCAGGCGACGATATCGTCGGCTTTATCACTCAGGGGCGCGGAATTTCGATTCATCGTTCCGACTGCGACCAGCTTGCCGAGCTGCAGTCCCATGCGCCGGAGCGCATCGTGGAAGCGGTCTGGGGGGAAAGCTATTCCGCTGGCTACTCGCTGGTGGTGCGTGTCACCGCCAACGACCGCAGCGGCCTGCTGCGCGATATCACGACCATTCTCGCCAACGAGAAGGTCAACGTGCTGGGCGTCGCCAGCCGCAGCGATACCCGCGAGCAGCTTGCCACCATCGATATGACCATCGAAATCTATAACCTGCAGGTGCTGGGCCGCGTGCTTGGCAAGCTGAACCAGGTGCCGGATGTGATTGACGCGCGTCGTCTGCACGGCGGCTAAACATCCTCTTCCGTAGGCCGGGTAAGGCAACGCCGCCACCCGGCATTTTTTCATCAGGACAGTATTATGACTCAAATCGACCGCCTGCTCGGCATCATGAAACGCCTGCGCGACCCGGAAAACGGCTGCCCGTGGAACAAAGAGCAGACTTTCGCCACCATCGCCCCGTACACCCTTGAAGAGACCTACGAGGTGCTGGACGCGATTTCCCGTGAAGATTTTGACGACCTGCGCGGCGAGCTGGGCGATCTGCTTTTCCAGGTTGTGTTCTACGCGCAGATGGCGCAGGAAGAGGGGCGCTTTAACTTTGACGATATCTGCGCTGCCATCAGCGACAAGCTTGAGCGCCGCCATCCCCATATTTTCGGTGACGCTACCGCAGGAACCAGCACCGAAGTCCTGGCCCGCTGGGAGCAGATCAAGAGCGCCGAGCGGGCAGAAAAATCCCAGCACTCCGCGCTGGACGACATTCCGCTGAGCCTGCCCGCGCTGATGCGCGCGCACAAAATCCAGAAACGCTGCTCCGCCGTGGGGTTTGACTGGACCTCACTCGGCCCGGTGCTGGATAAAGTGCACGAAGAGATTGACGAGGTGATGCACGAAGCGCAGCAGGCGGTGGTGGATGAAGCAAAGCTTGAGGAAGAGATGGGCGATCTGCTGTTTGCGACCGTCAACCTTTCTCGCCACCTGGGTGTAAAAGCGGAAACGGCGCTGCAAAAAGCCAACCTTAAGTTCGAACGCCGCTTTCGCGAAGTGGAGCGGATTGTCGCCTCGCGAGGCCTGGAAATGAGCGGTATTGACCTCGACGCGATGGAAGAAGTCTGGCAGGAAGTAAAGCGCCAGGAATCTGATCTCTAACGAAATTTTGCGATCAAGCGCAATTTGTGTGATTTTTTAAATGACAAGCGCTTGATTTGCGTCAAAAACATTTACCCAAAAGGGGCTATTTTCTCACTCCTTATGTTTGTCATGGCCTGGAATGGAGACGGAGAATGAAAGTTTGTGGCGCTCGCCGTGTTCGGGTATACTACTTTCCCGTCCTGGTTATTCCATCGTTTCACCCTAACTTCTCAGGTTCAGCATGACAACGAACTATATTTTTGTGACCGGCGGGGTCGTATCCTCTCTGGGTAAAGGCATTGCCGCAGCCTCCCTCGCAGCCATTCTTGAAGCCCGTGGCCTCAATGTGACCATGATGAAACTGGATCCGTACATCAACGTCGATCCTGGCACCATGAGCCCAACCCAACACGGGGAAGTGTTCGTTACTGAAGACGGCGCTGAAACCGATCTGGATCTTGGCCACTACGAGCGTTTCATTCGTACCAAAATGACCCGTCGTAATAACTTCACGACTGGCCGCATCTACTCTGACGTTCTGCGTAAAGAGCGCCGTGGTGACTATCTGGGCGCGACCGTGCAGGTTATCCCACACATCACTAACGCCATCAAAGAGCGTGTCCTTGCCGGTGGCGAAGGGCACGACGTGGTGCTGGTTGAAATCGGCGGTACCGTGGGTGATATCGAATCCCTGCCGTTCCTCGAAGCGATTCGTCAGCTGGCGGTAGACATTGGTCGTGAACACGCGCTGTTCATGCACCTGACGCTGGTGCCTTACATGGCGGCGGCAGGTGAAGTGAAAACGAAACCGACCCAGCACTCTGTTAAAGAGCTGCTCTCTATCGGTATTCAGCCTGACATCCTGGTTTGCCGTTCCGATCGCGCCATTCCGGCGAACGAACGTGCGAAAATTGCATTGTTCTGTAACGTGCCTGAAAAAGCCGTTATTTCAATGAAAGATGTCGATTCCATTTATAAAATCCCGGGCCTGTTGAAATCACAGGGTCTGGACGATTATATTTGTAAACGATTCAGCTTGAACTGTCCGGAAGCTAACCTGTCTGAATGGGAACAGGTTATTTACGAAGAAGCCAACCCGGCAGGCGAAGTGACTATCGGTATGGTCGGCAAGTACATTGAGCTGCCGGATGCCTATAAGTCCGTGATCGAAGCGCTGAAACACGGTGGTCTGAAGAACCGTGTCTCCGTGAACATCAAGCTGATTGATTCGCAGGATGTTGAAACGCGTGGCGTTGAAATCCTGAAAGATCTGGATGCTATCCTTATCCCTGGCGGCTTTGGCTACCGTGGTGTAGAAGGCAAGATCGCCACCGCGCGTTATGCGCGTGAAAACAATATTCCATACCTCGGCATCTGTCTGGGTATGCAGGTTGCGCTGATCGAATTTGCGCGCAACGTAGCGGGAATGGAAAACGCGAACTCTACGGAATTTGTGCCAGACTGTAAGTACCCTGTTGTGGCGCTTATCACTGAATGGCGTGATGAAGACGGTAACGTCGAAGTCCGTACCGAGAAGAGCGATCTGGGTGGCACTATGCGTCTCGGCGCACAGGCCTGCCAGCTGACTGACGATAGCGTGGTTCGCAAGCTGTACGGCGAGCCGGTCATCACCGAGCGCCATCGTCACCGCTATGAAGTCAACAACATGCTGTTGAAACAAATTGAAGCTGCGGGTCTGCGTGTTGCGGGCCGCTCCGGGGATGATCAGTTAGTCGAGATCATCGAAGTGCCAAACCATCCGTGGTTTGTCGCCTGCCAGTTCCACCCGGAATTTACTTCAACGCCACGTGACGGGCATCCGCTGTTTGCAGGCTTCGTGAAAGCCGCCAGCGACTACCAGAAGCGTCAGGCGAAGTAAAAAAAGTTAGAACGGCAACGCGTACCTTTGGTACGCGTTGTTTGTCTGGAGTTTTAGTTTAACTTGTACTGAGGAAAATCTAATGTCCAAAATCGTTAAAGTCATCGGTCGTGAAATCATCGACTCCCGTGGTAACCCGACCGTTGAAGCCGAAGTTCATCTGGAAGGTGGTTTCGTCGGTATGGCAGCTGCTCCATCAGGTGCTTCTACCGGTTCCCGCGAAGCGCTGGAACTGCGTGATGGCGACAAATCCCGTTTCATGGGCAAAGGCGTACTGAAAGCGGTTGGCGCTGTTAACGGTCCTATTGCTCAGGCTATCGTTGGCAAAGATGCCAAAGATCAGGCTGGCATCGACAAGATCATGATCGATCTGGACGGTACTGAAAACAAATCTAACTTCGGTGCGAACGCAATCCTGGCCGTTTCCCTGGCGAACGCCAAAGCGGCTGCGGCGGCTAAAGGTATGCCACTGTTCGAGCACATCGCTGAACTGAACGGCACCCCAGGCAAATACTCCATGCCTGTACCAATGATGAACATCATCAACGGTGGTGAGCACGCAGACAACAACGTTGATATTCAGGAATTCATGATTCAGCCAGTTGGCGCGAAATCCCTGAAAGAAGCAGTACGTATGGGTTCTGAAGTGTTCCACAACCTGGCTAAAGTTCTGAAAGCTAAAGGTATGAACACGGCTGTGGGTGACGAAGGTGGCTATGCGCCAAACCTGGGTTCTAACGCAGAAGCACTGGCTGTTATCGCAGAAGCGGTAAAAGCAGCGGGCTACGAGCTGGGCAAAGACATCACCCTGGCGATGGACTGTGCAGCATCTGAATTCTACAAAGACGGTAAATACGTTCTGGCTGGCGAAGGCAACAAAGCGTTCACCTCCGAAGAGTTCACTCACTTCCTGGAAGACCTGACCAAACAGTACCCAATCGTGTCTATCGAAGACGGTCTGGATGAGTCTGACTGGGCTGGCTTCGCATACCAGACTAAAGTACTGGGCGACAAAATCCAGCTGGTGGGTGACGACCTGTTCGTAACCAACACCAAGATCCTGAAAGAAGGTATCGAGAAAGGCATCGTTAACTCCATCCTGATCAAATTCAACCAGATCGGTTCCCTGACCGAAACGCTGGCTGCGATCAAAATGGCGAAAGACGCTGGCTACACCGCGGTTATCTCTCACCGTTCTGGCGAAACTGAAGACGCGACCATTGCTGACCTGGCTGTGGGTACCGCTGCTGGCCAGATCAAAACGGGTTCTATGAGCCGTTCTGACCGTGTTGCTAAATACAACCAGCTGATTCGTATCGAAGAAGCGCTGGGCGAAAAAGCACCATACAACGGTCGTAAAGAGATCAAAGGCCAGGCGTAATCGCCTAAGCCTTAACATGAAAATGCCAGTCGAATGACTGGCATTTTTTTTGGCTATTTAAAATCGACCGCCATTTGCTCCGGAATGGTCAGCCCCCGGGTGGTTTGCACGCAGCGGGCAATATAATCCGTAAACCGGGGTGGCTTCGGCATCCCCATGCTCAGCAGCTTATCATTGCTGAAGCGCACGTTAAGCGTGGCAAACGCGCCGTATAACCGCATGGCTCTCAGCATCAGACGTTCGTTGCACGGGCCAAAAATCGTTTTCAGTTCACGGCGCATTCTGACCAGCGTTTCGTAGCTGACCTGGGCATATTTATCTCCGACGGGGGCTTTCTCCAGCGCCTGCGCCATCGCATTATCAATATCCGCAAAGCGAACGCTGTTCTCTTCTCCGGCCGAAATGTGTACCACTTCCCCCGGACGCGCGTTGCTGTTGAGCAGCATTAACAGCGCGTCGGCGCAATAATCCACCGGGACAACGTCGATCCGGTCCTCCATCGAGCACATAAACTTCTGCAGCATCAGGCCCATGCTGAAGACCCAGAAAATACTGCTCGAGGGCGTGCAGCCGTGGCGGGTATGGCCGACAACGATGGACGGACGCGCGATGAGCAACGGCAGGTTCGGACATTCCTGGCGCATCAGCTGTTCGATGGTTGACTTCGAAAACGTGTATTCCACCAGGTGTTCAGCATTCTCTCTGAATTCGGCGCTTTCGGCGACCAGGGAATCCTGCTCCGGCGTACATGACATTGCCGTGCCCACGTGGAGGAAGCGTTGTAGCGTTGAAACCTGCTCCATGCGGCGCGCCAGTGCCAGCGTTCCTTCCACGTTGACCTTCCAGATGAGCGGGTTGTTACCAAATGAGGCAACAGCTGCACAGTTGACGACATGCGTGACCTGGTCCAGACGCGGATCGTTCAGGAAGGCTTCAGGCTGGCTGAGATCGCCAATGAGAATATTGTCCACGCTCAGAGTGGCCAGTTTGTTCTCAGGAACGTTGAACTTGCGCATGTTCTCCAGCACGCGCTCCAGCCCGCTCTGCGGATCGCTGGCACGCGCGAGCAAAAGCAGTTTTACGGATTGATCGCTGGTCAGAATTTTTTCCAGTACTGCACCGCCCAGAAACCCCGTCACGCCTGTAATCATTAACATCTTCATTAATACCGTCTCATTATGATTGATGAGGCGGATTGTAGGCGTGCAAAAGTAAACGGCATTTAAATAATAAAACGCCGAAATAGACAGCATCTTAAGCTTATTTTAAGGAAAGGAATTCGGGTGGAGATATTGGACATTACAGGCAGGGTGAAAATTCAATTTATTAAAATGAATATTTCAACGTGATGATTTTAAAGTCCTTTTTGTGGCGCTCATCGGATGGTGAACTTAATTCGAAATGTAATAAATATAATACTTTGTTACACCAAACATTTACCGGATAAATGATTTAAACACCACTTAACTTAAAACAGGCGACATTAAGCGCAGGCTATTTTATTTAGCCTGCGAAGGGTTTTTAGAGTAACAGAGGAAGCGTGGCGCTGGCCGTTTGCTGGCTAACGTCGCCGTAACGGCCATCCAGCGCAATCATGGACGTGGTCAGCAGTTCGACCAGCAGCATGACCCCAACTTTGGCATTGAGCGCGCCCGCGCTAAGCGGCCCCTCTGGCTTGGCGGCCACCAGCTGCATGTCGCTCAGGGACGCCAGCGGGCTGCGGGGCGTATTGCTGAGTGCCAGAACCTTAGCGCCGCGCTTGCGGGCAAGCTTCACCACGTGGAGTAGATCCCGCGTTGAGCCGGAACTGGAGATTGCCACCACCAGGGTTTCTGACGAAAGCGTTGTCGCATTCATGGCCGCGCGGTGCATATCGCTAAACAGCTGTGCGGGTTTGCCCAGACGCAACAGCTTGTAGTGCAGATACTCCCCGAGGATCGCGCTGGCCGCAACGCCATAAATCTGCACCGACTGCGCCTGATGCAGCGCCAGCGCGGCCTTTTCAAGCAGCGTGCGGTCAAGGAGCCGGGCGGTGTCCTGCAAAGCCTGCACCGACTCATCCACGACGTTATCAATCTCATCCCCCGCCTGACGCGCGGGCTGGCCCTGCTGAATATCCAGCGCAAGCGCCATTTTAAATTCGTTATAGCCCTTGCAGCCCAGCGTGCGGCAAAGACGCGTCACGCTGGCCTCGCTGGTGTGGCTCTCGCGCGCCAGTTCGGTGATCGTCAGGTAGAGCACCCGGGCAGGATCGCTGAGAACAAACTCACCGAGTTTTTGTTGTGTTGGGCTGTACCCGGAAGCCTCCTGGCGTAGCTTCAGCAGCAGGTTTTCATGGTCTGACATGCTCGATCCTTAATGCGTTTCTCTGCGACTAGTGTGGCGGAAAGCGGGGGCAGGATGCCAGTCATTTCGAAAAAGTATGATCGTTGTCCTGGTTTTTGATGATAATTTTCACTATTTAAAATTAATATGGTAAAAATTTTCATCTGTTAATGGGGGGATGAAAAAATGATGCAAATATTCAGTGGGGCTTCTTCAGGGGGATGGTTTGAAAAAGCGCAGCGCTTTGGCAAATCCTTTATGTTGCCGATTGCCGTGCTGCCTGCGGCGGGTCTGCTGCTGGGGATAGGCGGCGCGCTATCCAATCCCAACACGCTGGCGGCCTATCCGTTTTTAGACGTGAGCTGGCTGCAGGCCATTTTCACCATCATGAGCAGCGCAGGATCCATCGTGTTTGCGAACCTCTCGGTGCTGTTTGCGGTTGGGGTCGCCGTCGGGCTGGCAAAAAGCGATAAGGGCACGGCGGGGCTGGCGGCGCTTCTCGCGTTTCTGGTGATGAATGCCACCATCAACGCGCTGCTGATCCTCACCGACAAACTGGCGCATGAGAACCCGGGTGCGGTGGGGCAGGGCATGACGCTGGGTATTCAGACGCTGGAAACCGGCGTCTTTGGCGGCGTGGTGATTGGGCTGGTAACCTGCGCGCTCCATCATCGGTTTAACAAGATTGCACTTCCGCAGTTCCTGGGCTTTTTTGGCGGCTCGCGCTTTGTTCCTATCATCAGCTCGCTGGCGGCGATACTCGTCGGTGCGCTCATGACCGTGGTCTGGCCGCATTTCCAGAAACTGATTTTTGGTCTCGGCGGGCTGGTGGATGCGACCGGCTATCTGGGCACTTTGCTGTACGGCTTCATTTTACGCATGCTGGGTCCGTTCGGTCTGCACCACATCTTCTATCTGCCTTTCTGGACCACCGCGCTTGGCGGGAGTGAAATCGTCAACGGACACCTCGTGGAAGGCACGCAGCGGATCTTCTTCGCTCAGCTGGCTGACCCGAACACGCAACATTTCTATGAGGGCACGTCACGCTTCATGTCCGGGCGCTTTATTACGATGATGTTTGGCCTGCTCGGGGCGTGCCTGGCGATGTACCACACGGCAAAACCCGAGAACAAAAAACGCGTTGCCGGGCTGCTGCTTTCTGCGGCGTTAACCTCGTTCCTGACCGGGATTACCGAGCCTATCGAATTCTCGTTCCTGTTTATTGCGCCGGTGCTCTACGTCATCCATGCGCTGTTTGACGGGCTGGCATTCATGCTCGCGCACATGCTGCATATCACCATCGGGCAAACCTTCTCCGGCGGTTTCATCGACTTCGTGCTGTTCGGCATTTTGCAGGGAGAAGCCAAAACCAACTGGATGTTCGTTCCGCTGGTCGGCGTACCGTGGTTCTTCCTTTACTACTTTACCTTCCGCTATCTGATTAACCGCTTTGATTTCGCGACGCCAGGTCGGGAAAAGGAGGCAATGGCTGATGAGGTCAGTCTGCCGCAAAACGAACGCGCAGCCGCGGTGATCGCCGGATTAGGCGGAAAAGAGAATCTGGACGAGGTGGACTGCTGCGCCACGCGTCTTCGCGTCACGGTTAAAGACGGCAGCAAATTGAATGAGTCGGCACTGAAAGCCACCGGGGCGCGCGGCGTTATCGTGCGCGGCAACGGCGTTCAGGTCATTTATGGCCCGCACGTCACGATTATCAAAAACGAAGTGGAAGAGATCTTATCGTAATGAAAACTGTACTGGATAACCTGAAGGGAAAACTAGTCGTCTCCTGTCAGGCGCTGGAAAATGAACCGCTGCACAGCCCGTTTATTATGTCGCGCATGGCGCTGGCTGCGGCACAGGGCGGGGCTGCCGCCATTCGCGCGAACAGCGTGGTGGATATCGAGGCCATCAGGCAGCAGGTGTCTTTGCCGGTCATCGGCATCATCAAACGGGATTATCCCGAAAGCGAGGTGTTTATCACCGCGACAATGAAAGAAGTGGATGAGCTCATGAGCGTCTCGCCGGACATCATTGCGCTTGATGCGACGGCGCGGCCACGTCCCGGCGGAGAATCTCTGGAAACGCTGGTCTCACGCATCCGCGCACGTTATCCCGCGGTGCTGCTGATGGCGGATATCTCCTCCGTGGACGAAGCCGTGACGGCGCAGGCGCTGGGCTTTGACTGCGTCGGCACCACGCTTTACGGCTACACGGCGGAAACGGCGGGCCATTCACTTCCGGAAAACGACAGCGCGTTCCTGAAGGCGGTGCTGGCCGCCGTGACGGTGCCCGTGGTTGCCGAAGGCAACGTGGATACCCCCGAGCGTGCGGCCAGGTGTCTGGCGCTGGGCGCGCATACGGTGGTGGTCGGCGGCGCGATCACCCGTCCGCAGCAAATCACGGAACGGTTTATGGCGGCGATTGGCGCGTAAAGCACCGATGGAGCATGACCATCCGGCGGGGATCTGCGATACTTATCGTTTATCCCCTTTACTGAGATGACTATGCAGTACCCGATTAACGAGATGTTCCAGACCCTGCAAGGCGAGGGTTACTTTACCGGCGTTCCCGCTATTTTCATTCGTTTACAGGGATGCCCGGTTGGCTGTGCCTGGTGTGATACCAAACATACGTGGGATAAGCTCGCAGATCGGGAAGTGTCGCTGTTTAGCATTCTGGCGAAAACCAAAGAGAGCGATAAGTGGGGCGCGGGCAGTGCCGAAGATCTGCTCGCCATCATTGGTCGTCAGGGCTGGACGGCGCGTCACGTGGTGATCACCGGCGGTGAACCCTGCATCCACGATCTGACGCCGCTGACCGAGCTGCTCGAAAAGAACGGCTACAGCTGCCAGATCGAAACCAGCGGCACCCATGAAGTGCGCTGCTCGCACACCACCTGGGTGACGGTATCGCCAAAAGTGAATATGCGCGGTGGGTATGACGTGCTGTCTCAGGCGCTGGAGCGCGCGGATGAGATTAAGCACCCGGTAGGACGCGTGCGTGATATCGAAGCGCTGGATGAACTGCTGGCCACGCTGACGGACGAAAAGCAGCGGGTCATTGCCCTGCAGCCTATTAGCCAGAAAGACGATGCAACGCGCCTGTGCATTGAAACCTGTATTGCGCGCAACTGGCGCCTGTCGATGCAGACGCACAAGTATCTGAATATTGCCTGAAAAAAAGCCCGGTGGCGCGAGCGCTTACCGGGCCTGGGTTTCGAGGCTTTTGTAGGCCGGGTAAGGCGAAGCCGCCACCCGGCAAGCATCACTCGCCGCGATACACGCAGCCTGCCGTACAGGTCTCTTTGATCATCACCGCGCTCAGCAGCGGTACCTGCGGTTTCATCTGATCCCAAATCCATTTTGCCAGCACTTCGCTGGTCGGGTTTTCAAGGCCCGGGATCTCATTCAGGTAGTAGTGATCCAGACGATCGTAGGTCGGCTTAAACGCCGCCTTCAGCTCGGCAAAATCCATGATCCAACCGGTATGCGGATCAACTTCACCGGTGATCTCAAGACGCACCATGAACGAATGCCCGTGCAGACGGCCACATTTATGCCCTTCAGGGACATGCGGAAGGTGGTGGGCGGCTTCGAAGGTGAAATCTTTAAACAGTGTGGTGGACATGATCGCTCTCAGTAATGCGGAAAAAACCGCCGCATAGTACCGGAAAGCACAATTTTTAGCATTAACTAAAACGGCTCTGAGCGGCAACCGCCTCGTATACGGGGTGTTTATCGCTATTTGTTCTTATATTTCAAATAATTATTTAATCGGTTTTATCGCTAAGCATGACAACCAAAACAGGTTAGTCCATTTGGTTATTTATTATTTCCATCCCTTCTTTAATTGTTATTATCCTCGCCGTTAACCTTATCTTCAGTTTGGATTTATTCGATTAAAGTCCGCTTGGCTACTGGAACATAACGACGCATGACAATACAGGCCCCACCTTCAAACTTGCTTCCCCTGAACCCGGAGCAGCTGGCGCGCCTTCAGGCTGCCACCTCTGATTTTTCTCCCACTCAGCTTGCCTGGGTCTCCGGTTATTTCTGGGGAATGCTCAATCAACAGCCTGGCGCTGTGGCGGGTGCTCCGGCCACGGCCGTTGAAATTCCGGCCATTACCCTGATTTCGGCCTCGCAGACGGGCAATGCCCGCCGCGTGGCCGAAGCACTGCGCGACGACCTGCTGGCCGCGAAACTGAACGTGAACCTGGTCAACGCCGGGGATTACAAATTTAAGCAAATCGCGTCGGAAAAACTGCTGGTGGTGGTTGCCTCTACGCAGGGTGAAGGTGAACCCGCTGAAGAAGCGGTGGCGCTGCATAAGTTCCTGTTCTCGAAAAAAGCGCCGAAGCTGGATGGCACGGCGTTTGCCGTCTTTGGCCTGGGCGACACCTCCTATGAATTCTTCTGCCAGTCCGGCAAAGACTTCGACAGCAAGCTGGCGGAGCTGGGCGCGGAGCGCCTGCTGGACCGCGTTGACGCGGATGTCGAATACCAGGCCGCCGCCGCCGAATGGCGCGCCCGCATCGTTGAGGTCCTAAAAGCGCGCGTGCCGAAAGAGACGTCGGCGCAGGCCGCGTTCACCGCGACGGGTGCTGTTAACGACATCCACACCAGCCCGTACACCAAAGAGGCGCCGCTGACGGCGAGCCTGTCGGTGAACCAGAAAATTACCGGCCGCGATTCAGAAAAAGATGTGCGCCATATCGAAATCGATCTGGGCGACTCGGGCCTGCGCTATCAGCCTGGTGATGCGCTGGGCGTCTGGTATCAGAACGATCCGGCGCTGGTGAAAGAGCTGGTTGAGCTGCTGTGGCTGAAAGGCGACGAGCCCGTCACCGTTGACGGCAAAACGCAGCCGCTTTCTGAAGCGTTGCAGTGGCATTTTGAGCTGACGGTGAATACCCCGAATATCGTCGAAAATTATGCCACCTTAACGCGCAGCGAATCCCTGCTGCCGCTGGTGGGCGACAAGGCGAAGCTGCAGCATTACGCCGCGACGACGCCAATTGTCGATATGGTGCGCTTCTCTCCGGCTCAGCTGGATGCCGATGCGCTGATCGGCCTGCTGCGTCCGCTGACCCCACGCCTGTATTCCATTGCCTCGTCTCAGGCCGAGGTAGAGAGCGAAGTGCATATCACCGTCGGCGTGGTGCGCTACGACATCGAAGGCCGCGCCCGTACGGGTGGAGCATCGGGCTTCCTGGCAGACCGCGTGGAAGAAGAGGGCGAAGTGCGCGTCTTTATCGAGCACAACGATAACTTCCGCCTGCCGGCAAACCCGGAAACGCCGGTCATTATGATTGGCCCGGGCACCGGCATTGCGCCGTTCCGCGCCTTCATGCAGCAGCGCGCGGCAGACGGCGCGCCGGGTAAAAACTGGCTGTTCTTTGGCAATCCGCACTTTACCGAAGATTTCCTCTACCAGGTTGAGTGGCAGCGCTATGTGAAAGAAGGCGTACTGACCCGCATCGATCTGGCCTGGTCCCGCGACCAGAAAGAAAAAGTATACGTACAAGACAAACTGCGCGAACAGGGCGCAGAGCTGTGGCGCTGGATCAATGACGGTGCCCACATTTATGTCTGCGGCGACGCCAATCGCATGGCGAAAGACGTTGAGCAGACTTTGCTGGAAGTGATTGCCGAATTCGGCGGTATGGATGCCGAAGCGGCGGATGAATTTTTAAGTGAGCTGCGCGTTGAGCGCCGTTATCAGCGAGATGTCTACTAATGAGCGAAAAACATCCAGGGCCACTGGTGGTCGAAGGTAAACTGACAGACGCCGAGCGCATGAAGCTGGAAAGCAACTATCTGCGTGGCACCATTGCTGAAGATCTGAATGACGGTCTCACCGGCGGTTTCAAAGGCGACAACTTCCTGCTGATCCGTTTCCACGGCATGTACCAGCAGGACGACCGCGACATCCGCGCCGAGCGTGCAGAGCAGAAGCTGGAGCCGCGTCACGCGATGCTGCTGCGCTGCCGTCTGCCGGGCGGGGTGATCACCACCAAACAGTGGCAGGCGATCGACAAGTTTGCCGGTGAAAACACGATCTACGGCAGCATCCGTCTGACCAACCGTCAGACCTTCCAGTTCCACGGCATTCTGAAGAAGAACGTCAAGCCGGTGCACCAGATGCTGCACTCCGTTGGGCTGGACGCGCTGGCGACCGCCAACGACATGAACCGTAACGTGCTCTGCACCTCGAACCCGTATGAGTCCGAGCTGCATGCCGAAGCGTACGAGTGGGCGAAGAAGATCTCCGAGCACCTGCTGCCGCGCACCCGCGCCTATGCGGAGATCTGGCTCGATCAGGAAAAAGTCGCGACTACGGACGAAGAACCGATCCTCGGCCAGACCTACCTGCCGCGTAAGTTTAAAACCACGGTGGTGATCCCGCCGCAGAACGATATCGACCTGCACGCCAACGACATGAACTTCGTGGCGATTGCCGAAAACGGCAAGCTGGTCGGCTTTAACCTGCTGGTGGGCGGCGGCCTGTCCATCGAACACGGTAACAAGAAAACCTACGCCCGTACCGCGAGCGAGTTCGGCTTCCTGCCGCTGGAGCATACGCTGGCCGTGGCGGAAGCGGTGGTGACGACCCAGCGCGACTGGGGTAACCGTACCGACCGTAAAAACGCGAAAACCAAATACACCCTGGAGCGCGTGGGCGTGGAGACGTTCAAAGCGGAAGTGGAGCGTCGCGCGGGCATCAAGTTTGAGCCGATCCGCCCTTACGAATTCACCGGTCGCGGCGATCGCATTGGCTGGGTGAAGGGTATCGACAATAAATGGCACCTGACGCTGTTTATCGAAAACGGCCGTATTCTGGATTATCCGGGGCGTCCGCTGAAAACCGGTCTGCTGGAAATTGCGAAGATCCATAAGGGCGAGTTCCGCATCACCGCTAACCAGAACCTGATCATTGCCGGCGTGCCGGAAAGCCAGAAGGCGAAGATCGAGAAGCTGGCGCGCGATCACGGGTTAATGGATGCGGTCAAACCGCAGCGTGAAAACTCAATGGCCTGCGTGTCGTTCCCGACCTGTCCGCTGGCGATGGCGGAAGCGGAACGTTTCCTGCCGTCATTCACTGACAAGGTAGAAGCGATTCTGGAAAAACACGGCATTCCGGACGAGCATATTGTTATGCGCGTGACGGGCTGCCCGAACGGCTGCGGTCGCGCGATGCTGGCCGAACTGGGGCTGGTGGGGAAAGCGCCGGGGCGCTACAACCTGCACCTGGGCGGTAACCGTATCGGCACGCGCATTCCGCGTATGTTCCGCGAGAACATCACCGAGCCGGAAATTCTTGATTCCATCGACGAGCTTGTCGGGCGCTGGGCGAAAGAGCGCGAAGCGGGTGAAGGCTTCGGCGACTTTACGGTGCGTGCGGGCATCATTCGCCCGGTGCTCGATCCCGCCAGGGATTTCTGGGAGTAAACACGAGAGGTAATTATGTCCGTACTCGATCTAAACGCCCTTAATGACCTGCCAAAAGTCGAACGTATTCTGGCGCTGGCAGAAACCAATGCCCACCTTGAAAAGCTGGACGCCGAAGGGCGCGTGGCGTGGGCCCTGGAAAACCTGCCGGGAGAGTATGTGCTCTCGTCGAGCTTTGGTATTCAGGCGGCGGTCAGTCTGCATCTGGTGAATCAGATCCGTCCGGACATTCCGGTGATCCTCACCGATACCGGCTACCTGTTCCCGGAGACCTACCAGTTTATTGACGAGCTGACGGACAAGCTCAGGCTGAACCTCAAAGTTTACCGCGCGACGGAAAGCGCGGCCTGGCAGGAGGCGCGCTACGGCAAGCTGTGGGAGCAGGGCGTTGAGGGCATTGAGAAATACAATGAGATCAACAAGGTCGAGCCGATGAACCGGGCGCTGAAAGAGCTTAATGCCCAGACGTGGTTCGCGGGCCTGCGCCGCGAGCAGTCCGGCAGCCGGGCAACCTTACCGGTGCTGGCGGTGCAGCGCGGGGTGTTTAAAGTGCTGCCGATTATCGACTGGGACAACCGGACGGTGTACCAGTACCTGCAAAAGCACGGGCTGAAATACCATCCGCTGTGGGACCAGGGCTATCTGTCGGTGGGCGATACCCACACCACGCGTAAGTGGGAACCGGGCATGGCGGAAGAAGAGACGCGATTCTTCGGGCTGAAGCGCGAGTGCGGGTTGCACGAAGGGTGATAACCTTTTTGCCCGGTGGCGCTGCGCTTACCGGGCCTACTAAGGCTCGTTCCATATGTAGGCCCGGTAAGGCGTAGCCGCCACCGGGCTTAACGGCCTCAGGCTTTCCCCGCTTTCGCCAGCTCCTTCACCAGCGGCAGCATCACCTTCACCACATCACGACTGCGGTGTTCAATCCGCTGCGGCAGCGCGCGATCGATGTGCTGCTGATTGTCCAGCATCACGTTGTGCCAGCTCGTCCCGTCCGGGAAGGCCTTCGATTTAGCCCGCTGCTGGTAGCCATCTTTTTTGCCCAGCGCCCAGTTCGTCGCTTCCACGTACAGCACCGGAATGCCCGCCTTATCGAACACTTCCCCGTCGTTGCAGCAGCCTGTGCCTCGCGGATAATCCGGGTTACCGCCGGGATTGCTGGTGGCATAAACCCCATGGCTGCGGGCTATCGCCAGCGCCCGGTCGCGCGTCAGTTTCCGCACGGTACCCGGCGTACTCTGCCCACTGTTGAAATAGAGCTTATCGCCGACGATCAGGTTGTCGAGGTTGATCACCAGCAGCGTATTTTTCTTCTCCTCAGTGCTCATGCGCTTAAGGAGATTCTCAGCGCCGAGTTTGCCCTCTTCCTCACCGCTGGTGGCAACAAAACGAATGCCATATTGGGTGGGAATATCTTTCATCCGCTCGGCCAGTTCGAGCATCACACCCAGGCCTGCGGCATTGTCGTCCATGCCCTGCAGCGTCAGCCCGCCAAGATTGTTATCCGTATCGGCGTCACTCATCGGGGCGTAGGTATCAAGGTGCGCCATAATGATAATTTGCTCTTTTGCGCTGCCTTCGTGGGCCGCAATCACCGTACTGCCGGTCACGTTATGCCAGTTTTTCGTTTTATTTCGCGAGGTATAGACGTAGCGGCTATGAAACGATCGGATATCGCTCTGGTAACCCATGTCGGCAAACTGCTGGCGAAGATAGTCCGCGGAGAGCATTTCCGCAGGCGAGCCGGTCATGCGGCCAGGGAAAACGGTGGCAATATGCCGCGCCTGCATAGTGGCGATTTCACCATAAGGTTGGTTTTTTGCCTGGGCAGGAAGAATAAAGCAAACGCCGAGCGCCAGGGCAGCAATACGGTGGCGCGTTGCGGAAAACATAGTGAGTCCTTAAAAACAGAGCAAAATAATAACCCGCCTAGTATGAAACTGTGATCGTCCATACACAATTTGAATCGTTCTTAAATGCCCGAAATTTCGCGCGTTAAGCACTTTTTGGTATTAGCTTTTTCGCAGCGTTATTCCATTGAGTAACTACTCATTCCAATTCGTAATTTCATTCGGTCTAAGCCGCCCCCTATAGTCCCTCTATTCCTCGTTGTTAGTGAGTTGTTGCCTGTGGACTATCTGCCCTTATTTGCTGCGATTAAAGAGAAACCGGTGCTGGTGGTTGGCACGGGTGAAATCGCCGATCGCAAAATCGCGTTTCTGCAGCGCGCAGGGGCCCAGGTGCAGGTCGTTGAAGAGGCGGATTTCGACGAGTCACAAATCGACAGCGTCGTGCTGGTAATTGCGGCGACCGAAGATCGTGAACTGAACCAGCGGATCTCCGACGCCGCTCAGGCCCGTTACCGCCTGGTGAACGTGGTGGACGACCAGCCTTTATGCTCGTTTATTTTCCCGTCGATCGTTGACCGTTCGCCGCTGCTGGTGGCGATCTCCTCCGGCGGTACCGCACCGGTGCTGGCGCGCGTGCTGCGGGAAAAAATCGAAGCGCTGCTGCCGACCAGCCTCGGGCGCATGGCGGAGAAAGCCAGCTACTGGCGCAACCATCTGAAAACCCGCCTGACCAGCGTGACGGAGCGCCGTCGCTTCTGGGAACGCGTGTTTCGCGGCCGCTTTGCCAGCCTGATGCATGCCGGTAATGAGACAGCGGCGCAGAAAATCCTCGAGGACGAACTGGATAACCCCGGCAGTACGGGCGGGGAGATCATTCTGGTGGGCGCGGGGCCGGGCGATGCCGGGCTCCTGACGCTGCGCGGCCTGCAGGTGCTGCAGGATGCGGACGTGGTGTTCTACGACCACCTGGTCACCGACGGCGTGCGCGAGCTGATCCGTCGCGACGCGGAGCAAATCTGCGTCGGCAAACGTGCGGGCGAACACTCGGTGCCGCAGCACGACACCAACCAGATGCTAATTGACGCCGCGAAAGCGGGCAAAACCGTGGTGCGCCTGAAGGGGGGCGATCCGTTCATTTTCGGTCGCGGCGGCGAAGAGCTGCAGGCGGCAGCCGAAGCGGGCGTTCCGTTCCAGGTGGTGCCCGGCATCACGGCGGCTTCTGCGGTAACGGCCTACGCCGGTATCCCGTTGACCCACCGCGATTACGCCCAGAGCGTCACCTTTGTGACCGGCCACTACAAGGCGGACAGCACGCCGTTCGACTGGTCGCATCTCGCCCAGAGCCGCCAGACGCTGGCGATATACATGGGCACGATGAAGGCGGCGGACATCAGCGAACAGCTTATTCAGCACGGTCGCGAGGCGACGACCCCCGTTGCCGTCATTTCTCGCGGCACGCGCGTCGATCAGCATGTTGCTGTCGGCACACTTCAAGACCTTGCAACCCTGGCGAAAGACGCCCCGATGCCCGCCCTGATCGTGGTGGGGGAAGTGGTGCAGCTGCACAGCACGCTCGCCTGGTTTCAGCACACAACCGATACAGAAGGCTTTGGTTCTTCTGTTGTAAATTTGGCTTAAGGAACGGTTATGGACCAAAAACGTCTTACACACCTGCGGCAGCTCGAAGCGGAAAGTATCCATATTATCCGCGAAGTGGCCGCCGAGTTTTCTAACCCGGTGATGATGTACTCCATCGGCAAAGATTCCAGCGTCATGCTGCATCTGGCGCGTAAAGCGTTTTATCCGGGCACGCTGCCGTTCCCGCTGCTGCACGTGGACACCGGCTGGAAATTCCGCGAGATGTACGAGTTCCGCGACCGTACCGCGAAAGCCTACGGCTGCGAGCTGCTGGTGCATAAAAACCCGGAAGGGGTGGCGATGGGCATTAACCCGTTCGTGCACGGCAGCGCCAAACACACCGATATCATGAAGACCGAAGGGCTGAAGCAGGCGCTGAATAAATACGGTTTTGACGCGGCCTTCGGCGGCGCGCGGCGTGACGAAGAGAAATCCCGCGCCAAAGAGCGTATCTACTCCTTCCGCGATCGCTTCCACCGCTGGGACCCCAAAAACCAGCGTCCGGAGCTGTGGCACAACTACAACGGCCAGATTAACAAGGGCGAAAGCATCCGCGTCTTCCCGCTCTCCAACTGGACCGAGCTGGATATCTGGCAGTACATCTATCTGGAAAACATCGAGATCGTTCCGCTGTATCTGGCCGCCGAGCGCCCGGTGCTGGAGCGTGACGGCATGCTGATGATGATCGACGACGATCGCATCGACCTGCAGCCGGGTGAAGTGATCAAAAAACAGATGGTGCGTTTCCGCACCCTCGGCTGCTGGCCGCTGACCGGCGCGGTGGAATCCAACGCCCAGACGCTGCCGGAGATCATCGAAGAGATGCTGGTGTCGACCACCAGCGAGCGACAGGGGCGCGTGATTGACCGCGACCAGGCAGGCTCCATGGAGCTGAAGAAACGTCAGGGTTATTTCTAAGGAGCCGCCATGAATACCACTATTGCTCAACAAATTGCCAACGAAGGCGGCGTGGAAGCGTATCTGCACGCGCAACAACACAAAAGCCTGCTGCGTTTTCTGACCTGCGGCAGCGTGGATGACGGGAAAAGTACCCTGATTGGCCGCCTGCTGCACGATACGCGCCAGATTTATGAAGATCAGCTCTCCTCCCTGCATAACGACAGTAAGCGTCACGGTACCCAGGGCGAAAAGCTGGATCTGGCGCTGCTGGTTGACGGCCTGCAGGCGGAGCGCGAGCAGGGCATCACGATTGACGTGGCCTACCGCTATTTCTCTACCGAGAAGCGCAAATTTATTATTGCCGACACCCCGGGGCACGAACAGTACACCCGCAATATGGCGACCGGCGCGTCGACCTGCGACCTGGCGATCCTGCTGATCGACGCCCGTAAAGGCGTGCTGGATCAGACCCGTCGCCACAGCTTTATCTCCACGCTGCTGGGGATCAAACACCTGGTGGTGGCGGTCAACAAGATGGATCTGGTGAACTTCAGCGAAGAGAAGTTCGAGGAGATCCGCCAGAGCTACCTGACCTTTGCCGAACAGCTGCCGGGCAACCTGGATATCCGCTTTGTGCCGCTCTCGGCGCTGGAAGGGGATAACGTTGCCTCCCAGAGCGCGAACATGCCGTGGTACAGCGGCCCGACGCTGCTGGAGGTGCTGGAGACGGTTGAAATTCAGCGCGTGGTCGACACTCAGCCGATGCGCTTCCCGGTGCAGTACGTCAACCGTCCAAACCTTGATTTCCGCGGCTTCTCCGGCACGATTGCCTCCGGGACCGTGAAGGTAGGGCAGCGCGTCAAGGTGCTGCCATCCGGCGTGGAATCGACCATCGCACGCATCGTCACCTTCGACGGTGACCTGCAGGACGCAGGCGCCGGTGAAGCGGTTACGCTGGTGCTGAAAGACGAGATTGATATCAGCCGGGGCGATCTACTGGTGGATGCCCAGGAAACGCTGGCCGCCGTGCAGGGGGCTTCCGTGGATGTGGTGTGGATGGCGGAACAGCCGCTGACGCCGGGCCAGAGCTACGACATCAAAATCGCCG
Organism: Enterobacter sp. EC_64; assembly: GCF_019584165.1. Taxonomy (NCBI): domain Bacteria; kingdom Pseudomonadati; phylum Pseudomonadota; class Gammaproteobacteria; order Enterobacterales; family Enterobacteriaceae; genus Enterobacter; species Enterobacter sp. EC_64. The sequence goes on along the minus strand of NZ_VDAS01000001.1, from coordinate 7,888 downwards.
GCAAGAAGACCCGCGCTCGCGTGGACGGTATTCAGTTCCAGGTGGACATCAACAACCTGACCCAGCGCGAGGTCACCGAGCTGCCGCTGAACGGTATTGGTCTGGTCGATCTGACCTTTGACGAACCGCTGGTGCTGGATCCGTATCAGCAAAATCCGGTGACGGGCGGGCTTATCTTTATTGACCGCCTGACGAACGTCACCGTCGGCGCGGGGATGGTCCGTGAGCCAAACGAACAGGCGTCCGCAGCTTCAGAATTCAGCGCCTTTGAGCTGGAGCTGAACGCGCTGGTGCGTAAGCACTTCCCGCACTGGGGCGCGCGCGATCTGCTGGGAGGCAAGTAATGGCTGCCCATGATGAGAACGTCGTCTGGCATCCTCATCCAGTCACCGTCGCCCAGCGCGAACAGCTCCACGGTCACCGTGGAGTTGTGCTGTGGTTTACCGGGCTGTCCGGCTCGGGTAAATCGACGGTGGCGGGCGCGCTGGAAGAGGCGCTGTATCAGCAGGGCGTAAGCACGTACCTGCTGGATGGCGACAACGTGCGCCATGGCCTGTGCAGCGATTTAGGGTTCAGCGACGACGACCGCAAAGAGAACATCCGCCGGGTCGGGGAGGTCGCCAGCCTGATGGCCGACGCCGGGCTGGTGGTGCTGACCGCATTTATCTCTCCACACCGCGCCGAGCGCCAGATGGTGCGCGAACGGGTCGGTCAGGATCGCTTTATCGAAGTGTTTGTGGATACGCCGCTGGAGGTTTGCGAAGCGCGCGACCCGAAAGGGCTGTACAAAAAAGCGCGTGCCGGAGAATTGCGCAACTTCACCGGCATTGACGCGGTATACGAAGCGCCTGAATCGCCAGAAATTCACCTGGAGGGTCAACAATTGGTAACAAATTTAGTAAGCCAATTATTAGACCTGCTCAGACGGGACGATATTATCAGATCCTGAGACGGTATCGTTCGGGAGCTGTCTTCCCGAACGATGAGTCACGGTCACAGGACTAGCTATGCGCAACAGTGAACATTACATCACCACCACCGGGTCGGAGCCGCTTGCGACCGACGACGAAACGACCTGGTCATTTCCTGGGGCCATCATTGGCTTCGTCTCATGGTTGCTGGCGCTGGGTATCCCGTTTCTTATCTACGGCGGCAACACGCTGTTCTTCTTTCTCTACACCTGGCCTTTCTTTCTGGCGCTGATGCCCGTGGCGGTTGTCGTCGGCATTGCGCTTCACTCGCTGCTTAACGGCAAGCTCCTGTACAGTACCGTGGTCACGATTGTGACGGTGGTGCTGATGTTTGGTCTGTTATTTTTGTGGCTCATGGGCTAACTTCAGCCATAATTCAAACCGTAACCAACTGTGTAACGATATTGAGCAGGACGATTCTGCGGAAAAAATGTGGTACATTTGCCCGCGATGTTGCGGCATCTCTGTTACCCCGGCGTAGTGCTCTGGGGAAGTCTTGGGATGATGATGCCGTTTTTCAGGGGGCAGGATGGGTAAACTAACGCTGCTGTTGCTGGCTTTGCTAATCTGGCTGCAATATTCACTGTGGTTCGGTAAGAACGGACTGCACGACTATAGCCGGGTGAGCGATGACGTCGCGGCTCAGCAGGCAACAAACGCCAAACTTAAGGCGCGAAACGATCAACTCTTCGCTGAAATTGATGACCTCAATGGCGGGCAAGAGGCGATTGAGGAACGCGCACGCAATGAACTCAGTATGACTAAGCCGGGCGAAACCTTTTATCGTCTGGTTCCGGATGCGTCTAAACGCAATCAGGGCTCAGCACAAAACAATCGATAATCAGGCCCAGGATTACGACATGGCAGTAACTTTTTCGGACGTATGCGCCGTGGTGCCGGCCGCAGGTTTTGGCCGGCGCATGCAGACAGAATGTCCCAAGCAATACCTCTCTATTGGCGATAAAACGATCCTCGAGCACGCCGTGGCGGCGCTGCTGGCGCACCCGCGGGTGACGCGGGCGATCATCGCTATCAGCCCCGGCGATGCGCGCTTCGCGCAGCTCCCGCTGGCAAATCATCCACAGATTACCGTTGTCGATGGCGGTGCCGAGCGCGCCGATTCCGTGCTGGCAGGCATTCAGGCGGCCGGTAACGCGCCGTGGGTGCTGGTGCATGACGCGGCGCGTCCGTGCCTGCATCAGGACGATCTCGCTCGCCTGCTGGCATTGAGCGAAACCAGCAAAGTGGGCGGCATTCTGGCCGCTCCCGTGCGCGACACCATGAAGCGTGCCGAGCCGGGCAAACGGGCTATCGCCCATACCGTCGATCGCGTCGATCTCTGGCACGCGCTGACGCCGCAATTTTTCCCCCGCGAACTGCTCCACGATTGCTTAACGCGTGCGCTTAACGAAGGTGCGACCATCACGGACGAAGCTTCTGCGCTGGAGTACTGCGGTTTCCACCCTGAGCTTGTTGAAGGACGTGCTGATAATATTAAAGTGACGCGTCCGGAAGATTTACAGCTCGCGGAATTTTATCTTACCCGTTCGACCCATCAGGAGAAGGCATAATGCGAATTGGACACGGTTTTGATGTACACGCCTTTGGCGGCGAAGGCCCAATTATCATTGGCGGCGTGCGCATTCCTTATGAAAAAGGGCTGCTGGCGCATTCTGATGGCGACGTGGCGCTGCATGCGCTGACCGACGCGCTGCTGGGCGCGGCCGCACTGGGTGATATCGGCAAGCTGTTCCCGGACACCGACCCGGCGTTTAAAGGGGCGGACAGCCGTGAACTGCTGCGCGAAGCGTGGCGCCGCATCCAGGCGAAAGGCTATACCCTTGGCAACGTCGACGTGACGATTATCGCCCAGGCCCCAAAAATGCTGCCGCACATTCCGCAGATGCGCGTATTTATTGCAGAAGATCTGGGCTGCCATATGGACGACGTGAACGTCAAAGCGACGACGACCGAGAAGCTGGGCTTTACCGGTCGCGGAGAAGGGATTGCCTGTGAAGCCGTGGCGCTGCTGGTGAAGGCGAGCAAATGACAGACTTTGACAACCTGACATACCTGCACGGTAAGCCGCAGGGGAGCGGGGTGCTGAAAGCCAGCCCTGAAGATTTCCTCGTGGTCGAGGATCTGGGCTTTGAGCCGGATGGCGAAGGCGAACATATCCTGGTGCGTATTCTGAAAAATGGCTGCAATACCCGCTTTGTGGCCGACGCGCTGGCAAAATTCCTCAAAATTCATGCCCGCGAGGTGAGCTTTGCCGGGCAGAAAGATAAACACGCCGTCACGGAACAGTGGCTCTGCGCGCGCGTTCCCGGCAATGCGATGCCTGATTTAAGCAAATTTGAGCTTGAGGGCTGTAAGGTACTGGAATATGCCCGCCACAAGCGCAAACTGCGTCTGGGCGCGTTAAAAGGCAACGCGTTTACGCTGGTGCTGCGCGAAGTGACTGACCGTGAAGACGTTGAAAAACGCCTGAATGCCATCAGCGACCGCGGCGTACCGAACTACTTTGGCGCGCAGCGCTTTGGCATCGGCGGCAGCAACCTGCAGGGCGCACTGCGCTGGGCGCAAAGCGACGCGCCGGTGCGGGACAGGAATAAACGCAGTTTTTGGTTGTCGGCGGCCCGCAGTGCGTTGTTTAATCAGATTGTGAGCGAAAGGCTGAAAAAACCAGACGCGAATCAAGTTGTTGTTGGCGATGCGCTACAATTAGCGGGACGCGGAAGCTGGTTTGTGGCAATGGCTGAAGAGATGGCCGATGTCCAGTCGCGCGTGGACGCAAAAGGGCTGCTGATCACCGCCGCGTTGCCCGGTACGGGCGACTGGGGAACCCAGGGGGAGGCCCTGGCCGCCGAGCAGTCAGCCGTGGCGGATGCGCCAGAATTGCAGTCCTTGCTGGTGCGGGAAAAAGTCGACGCGGCACGCCGCGCGATGCTGCTCTATCCGCAGCAGTTAAGCTGGAACTGGTGGGATGACGTGACCGTCGAGTTACGCTTCTGGCTGCCGGCAGGCAGCTTTGCCACCAGTGTTGTCAGGGAACTTATCAACACCTCGGGTGATTATGCGAATATTGCTGAGTAACGATGACGGGATCCACGCGCCAGGCATTCAGACCCTGGCGAAACACCTCCGTGAGTTTGCGGATGTGCAGGTTGTGGCGCCCGATCGTAACCGCAGTGGAGCGTCTAACTCGCTGACGCTGGAGTCGTCGCTTCGCACCTTTACCTTTGAAAATGGCGATATTGCCGTACAGATGGGCACGCCAACCGACTGTGTTTTTCTGGGCGTGAACGCGCTGATGCGGCCGCGTCCGGATATCGTCGTCTCCGGCATTAACGCCGGGCCTAACCTCGGCGATGACGTGATTTACTCCGGCACCGTGGCGGCCGCAATGGAAGGCCGCCATCTGGGGTTCCCGGCGCTGGCGGTCTCGTTGAACGGCTACACGCACTACGACACGGCCGCCGCGGTGACCTGTTCGATCCTGCGGGCGCTCGGCCGCGAGCCGTTGCGTACCGGGCGCATCCTCAACATCAACGTGCCGGATCTTCCTCTCGATGAAATTAAAGGCATCCGCGTCACCCGTTGCGGGAGTCGACATCCGGCCGATCAGGTGATCCCGCAGCAGGATCCGCGCGGCAACACGCTTTACTGGATCGGCCCTCCCGGCGATAAGTGCGATGCGGGTCCGGATACCGACTTTGCCGCCGTGGAGGAAGGCTATGTTTCGGTTACCCCGCTGCACGTAGATTTAACCGCGTATAGCGCGCATGATGTGGTGTCGGGCTGGCTGGATCGCGCAGGAGTGAACGCGCAATGGTAAACAAACGTGTACAAACTCTTCTGGAACAACTACGCGCGCAGGGGATCCGCGACGAGCACGTGCTTGAAGCGCTCGCCCTGGTTCCGCGTGAGAAATTTGTAGACGAGGCGTTTGAGCACAAAGCGTGGGAAAACGTGGCGCTGCCCATCGGGCAGGGCCAGACGATTTCGCAGCCTTACATGGTAGCTCGCATGACGGAGCTGCTGGAGCTGACGCCCGATTCGCGCGTGCTGGAGATTGGCACCGGATCGGGGTATCAGACCGCGATCCTGGCGCATCTGGTTCATCACGTATGCTCCGTTGAGCGGATTAAAGGTTTACAGTGGCAGGCGCGTCGTCGCCTGAAACAACTTGATTTACATAATGTTTCGACACGACACGGTGATGGATGGCAGGGTTGGAAGGCTCGCGCCCCGTTTGACGCGATCATCGTGACGGCGGCCCCGCCTGAAATTCCAGTTGCCCTGTTGTCGCAGCTGGATGAGGGAGGCATTCTGGTTTTGCCTGTCGGGGACGAGCAGCAGCTGTTGAAGCGCGTTCGTCGGCGCGGCGGCGAGTTTATTATCGACACCGTGGAAGCCGTGCGCTTTGTGCCTCTGGTGAAGGGGGAGTTGGCCTGAGACTCGGAATTATCCAGGGTTATTAAGGCAAATTCAGCGTATGGTGTGGCGCGAAAGATTCGTGCCATCACGGTAAATTTTAAGTCACTGGTAGTTAACACATTCCTGGGGGATAAATGAGCGCGGGAAGCCCTAAATTCACCATCAGCCGTGTTGCGGCATTATCACTGGTTTCGCTCTGGCTGGCAGGCTGTACAAGTTCTAACAACGCGCCTGCGCCCGTCAGTTCCGTCGGCGGAAACAGCGGTTCCGGTAACACGTCCAGCGGAATGTTAATCACGCCGCCACCTAAAATGGGGACGGCTGCGCCGCAGCAAACACCACAAATTCAGCCTGTGCAACATCCTGTTACACAGCCAGTGCAGGTTCAGCCAGTTGAACAGCCTGTTCAGACCCAAAACGGCCGCATAGTCTATAACCGTCAGTATGGGAACATTCCGAAAGGCAGCTACACCGGTGGCAGCACCTATACCGTGAAACGCGGCGATACGCTGTTCTACATTGCGTGGATCACCGGGAACGATTTCCGTGACCTCGCGCAGCGCAACAACGTCCAGGCCCCATATGGTCTGGAAGTCGGGCAAACGCTCCAGGTGGGCAACGCGACGGGTACGCCGCTTACGCCTGGCAACACGGTTTCAGCGGCCGATGTGACGGCTCAAAATAACAGCGTTAAGCCTGCACAAAAATCCACCACGGTGGTTGCTTCACAACCTGTAATTACGTATTCTGAGGATTCAGGTGATCAGACTGCTAACAAAATGTTGCCGAATAATAAAGGGACTGCGACTGCTGTCACAGCACCGGTTACGGCACCTGTGGTTAGCTCTACTGAACCGACTGCCAGCAGTATGACCTCCAGTTCGCCGATTTCTGCATGGCGCTGGCCGACTGACGGCAAGGTTATCGAGAACTTCTCTTCCTCCGAAGGGGGAAATAAAGGGATCGATATCGCAGGGAGTAAAGGACAGGCTATCATCGCGACCGCAGATGGACGCGTTGTGTATGCCGGTAACGCTCTGCGCGGTTACGGTAATCTTATCATCATCAAACACAACGATGATTACCTGAGTGCCTACGCCCATAACGACACAATGCTGGTCCGGGAACAACAAGAAGTTAAGGCGGGGCAAAAAATCGCTACCATGGGTAGCACCGGAACCAGTTCTACACGCTTGCATTTTGAAATTCGTTACAAGGGGAAATCCGTAAACCCGCTGCAGTACTTGCCGCAGCGATAATTTGACGGGGCATGCCAGCCAGGGTGTCTCGTTCAGGGATCACGGGTAGGAGCCACCTTATGAGTCAGAATACGCTGAAAGTTCATGATTTAAATGAAGACGCGGAATTTGATGAGAACGGAGTAGAGGCTTTTGACGAAAAAGCCTTAGTAGAAGAGGAACCCAGTGATAACGATTTGGCTGAAGAAGAGCTGTTATCGCAGGGCGCCACACAGCGTGTACTGGACGCGACTCAGCTTTACCTTGGGGAGATTGGTTACTCCCCACTGCTAACGGCCGAAGAAGAAGTCTATTTCGCACGTCGTGCTTTGCGTGGTGATGTTGCCTCGCGTCGTCGCATGATTGAAAGTAACCTGCGACTGGTCGTGAAAATTGCCCGCCGTTACGGCAATCGTGGTCTGGCTCTGCTGGATCTGATTGAAGAGGGCAACTTAGGTCTCATCCGCGCAGTTGAGAAGTTTGACCCGGAACGCGGGTTCCGTTTCTCAACCTACGCGACCTGGTGGATTCGTCAGACCATCGAACGGGCTATTATGAACCAGACCCGTACGATTCGCCTGCCGATTCACATCGTCAAAGAGTTGAACGTGTATCTGCGTACCGCGCGCGAGTTGTCCCATAAGTTGGACCACGAGCCAAGCGCAGAAGAAATTGCCGAACAACTCGATAAACCGGTTGATGACGTAAGCCGTATGCTGCGTCTCAACGAGCGCATTACCTCCGTTGACACCCCGCTGGGTGGCGACTCCGAAAAAGCGCTGCTGGACATCCTGGCCGATGAAAAAGATAACGGTCCGGAAGACACCACGCAGGACGATGACATGAAGCAGAGCATCGTCAAATGGCTGTTCGAACTGAACGCCAAACAGCGTGAAGTGCTGGCGCGTCGCTTCGGTTTACTGGGGTATGAAGCTGCGACACTGGAAGACGTCGGCCGCGAAATTGGCCTGACCCGTGAACGTGTTCGTCAGATTCAGGTTGAAGGTCTGCGTCGCCTGCGTGAAATCCTGCAGGGGCAAGGTCTGAATATCGAAGCGCTGTTCCGCGAATAAGCAACCTTTCGTCAAAAAAGGCCCGTCGTGAGACGGGCCTTTTTCTTGTCATCCCTAAACCACCTCCTGGGGAGGTGGTGATTGATCCTGTAAGGCTATAGCCTGAAGAATGCCCATGCCGGAATATCTCTTCTTACTCACCACAAGTAAAAGGAGACAGACTGAC